>DPOH01000246.1 GCA_003539755.1 Clostridium sp. | reverse complement strand
ACTATATAGTATAATTATGAATATATTAACTTTATAACATTTTAATTCTTTTGTAGGAAATATAATTTTATTATAAAAAATATAAAAACTATTCCCAAATCTTTTTATCTATGTTATTATAAGCTTGTCGTTGGATAAGAATTCATTGTTTAACGACATGATATTACAAAATTTCAAAATTATTTTGAAATATATTAGCATATTATATCGGGGGGAAAGAAGATATGATAAAAAGAATGAACAAATTAACAGCATTATTAGCTGCTGCTACAGCTGTTGCTTCAATAGCACCAGCAGGAGTACATGCTGCAGATTACAAGAGAGTGAAATCTGAAGATGGAACTGTATACAACGCGGTTGCATTCGATGGTAAATTTTATGTAGATGGAAATGTTGTAGACGAAGATACAGATGCTACTTATTTCTTAAGCAATGGAAAGTACAATGAATTAGCTGATATAGATACTGGATCAAGTGTATCTGTATACGGAGAAAAATACTTAAACGTTGATAATGGAGATTACTTTATAGATTTATCAAACGGTAAAGTAGTAGAAGATGATATTGAAGAAGATACTAAAGATGAATTAGCTTTAACTTTAAGAAAAGAGTTAAGAAACGTAGCTGATGATAGATATTCAGATGCAGACATATTAAAAGATGTTTCTGCTATCAACGAAATAAATAAAAAAGACAATAGCTTTGGACCAATATGGTATGAAACTTCATTTACAAGTAAAGAAACTGGAAACAAATTAACTATATACACAGATGCAGAAGGAAACTATATAGATGCAGATTATAATGTAGGTAAAGTTAAAGTTACAGTTGGAGACAAAAATGTTACTTTAAACAATACAGAAGATGAAGAAGAATTAAATAAAGATTCAGATGTTAGCGTTAAAGTTGCAAAGAGCAAAGTAATAGCTCAAGATAATGATTATATTTATAGAATTGCTGAATTAGATGTAACTATAACAGGTGTATCAGTTGGTACTGATGTCGTTATAAATGGACAAAACGTTAAAACTAAAGAAAATGGAGTTGCTTCAGTAAAAGTAATCCAAAAAATATCTAAAGCTCAAGCTTCAGATGATATAGATGGAGCTAAATATGCTAAATCTGTAACTAACTATGCAATTGCTGAAGAAGACAATAACAAGATTAAGGATACTGATGAAACATTAGTAAGTGAATTAGAAGGTACAAGTGTTAAATACAGCGCATTCGGAAACAAATTAGTTTCTTACACAGTTACTAATGGTAAGGTTGATGTTCAAACTATCAACTTTAAAACAACTAGAGGAAACAATCACATTGAATTAGAAGATAAGGTAGACACAGAAATAGCTACAGCTTTTGATGTTGATGTTGATGGTAATCTTTGGAGATTAGAAGATGGATACATCTATAAATTTGATAACGTTGATGACTGGGAAAAAGTATACAGAGTTGATGGTTCAATGAATAAAATGGATGTTTACAACTCAGAAAATATAGTAGTATGGAATGAAAAAAATGAAGCATACTCAATTATTGGAAGTAAAGAAGTTGTAGAAGATAATACTTCAGACGAAGATGATTCCAACAACTCAGAAGATACAGTAGCTCCAGTTGTATCTGGATGGAATCAAGCAGCTGACGGTACTTACACTTATGTAAATGCTGATGGAACTTTAGCTAAAGGATGGTTCCAATCTCCATTAAGCGGAAAATGGTTCTACATGGATCCTTCAACAGGTGTAATGCAAACTGGTTGGTTACAATCACCATACAGTGGAAAATGGTTCTACATGGACCCAACAAATGGTGACATGCAAACTGGTTGGTTACAATCACCATACAGTGGAAAATGGTTCTACATGGACCCAACAAATGGTGACATGCAAACTGGTTGGGTACAATCACCATACAGTGGAAAATGGTTCTACATGGACCCAACAAATGGTGACATGCAAACTGGTTGGATACAATCTCCATACAGCGGAAAATGGTACTACATGGATGCAAGTGGAGCAATGGTTACAAACACAACTGTAAATGGTTATGTTTTAGGTGCTGACGGAGCTTGGATTAGATAATTATCTAAAATAATAAAATTTATTTATATTATTACTTTGAAAAATCCTGCATATGATAAATATGCGGGATTTTTTTACTTGGATTTTATAAAAAAATTTAAGAAAAATTTAATATCGTATTCATTATGGCAATATTTACACTTCTTATATGGAATGATAATATAAAATATAGACTGAGTATTATTAAAAAATTCTAATGTGCTAATTAATTAGTAAATAAGGAGGTAGATATGAGGGAGAAAAAAACTATATATTTTTTTATAAGATCTATGCTTATAATATTTATATTTAATATATTTAATATTTTATATATCAGTCAAGCTAATGCTTCAGTTGATACTAATTCATATCTTAAATATTTACGACTTAGTGAAGGAGAAGATTTAAATTTTTCAAGCAATAAATATACTTATGTCACAGAAGTAAGAGAGAGCATAGATGAAATAACAGTAAAGGCTAAACCTTCATTTACTAATGATAATGTATATATAAATGGAGTTTTAACAGAAAAAGATGAGAATTATAGAGCAGATATAGATTTGGTTTATGGTAAGAATAAGATAACTATAGATGTTATAGATTGTTATAATAGATCTAAAACAACTTATACTGTCTACGTATATAGAGGCGGAAAGAATGTTGTTTTCTTTGATGATATAAAAATTGATTATAATGAAATTGGATATAATCAAAAGGTAAACATTTATAATATAGAACGTGATAAAAATGACAATAATATAGTTCTTGAACTATTTACAGTTGATGAGAATTATAGGGTAGAGATTAATGGAAAAGAAATTGATCCTAGTAAATCAATTAAGATTAAATTTGATGGATTAGGAAAATATATAGTAAGAATACGATTAATAGATAAACAAACTTCTATGGAAAATACTTATACATTAAATATTTATGTTGGAATTCCAGTAACTCCAGATGTTGAAGGTTATGTGAATTCTATATTAAAGCCCAATCAATGGGTAATAGTAAATGGAAGATATAGATATAATAATAGTCAAGGAAAACCTTTGAAAAATCAGTGGTTTTATGATGACAAGACTAATGGATATTATTATTTAGATAACAGAGGAAATATGCAAACAGGATGGTATGAAGTTTATGATAATGTATACTATTATCTTGGCACAAATGGAAAGATGCAGACAGGCTGGGTATATATTGATAATAATTGGTACTATTTGAACTATTATGGTGTGATGAAAACTGGATGGATTTATGAGAGTGGAAACTGGTATTTCTTAGATAATAATGGTTCAATGGTTACAGGATGGAAGAAAATTAATGGTATATGGTACTATTTTTCTATGAATGGTCAAATGAGGACTGGTTGGATGTTATACGATAAAAAGTGGTATTTATTTAATGAAGATGGTTCTATGAAAATAGGATGGTATTACTATAAAGATGAGTGGTATTACATGAATCCAGATGGCAGTATGAGAACTGGAGATTGGTTGTATTATAAGTCAAATTGGTACTATATTAATTATTCTGGAACTATGAGATGTGGATGGCTTTTCAAAAATGATAAATATTATTATTTTAATGAAGATGGAACTATGAATAATACTACTAAGAAAATAGATGGATATACTTATTATTTTAATGATGACGGATCTGTAAATTTTGTGTGATTTTTAACTAAAATATATAAAGGATTAAAGAGATTATAGAACTAAACTTTTTAGATTTATAATCTCTTTTTATTGTTGCATGGAAAATTATATGTATAAATAACTTTTGATAGCAGAAGAAAATACAGTTTACTAATCAAATTTTTTATTAAGTGAGTATAAGGATAAAGAAAATTCTAAAGCATACGATAATAAAGCTATGATATGTTAGTGTCATTTCTAATATTGACAAGTAAATGGGAGGAATTATTGGTGAAAGAAAGTGGAAAATTGAAAAGAATAATGTCTTTTTTACTTACATTTGCAATGATTTTTAGTCTGATGCAGGTAAGCAATATAAAGAGTGTTAGAGCAGCTACAGTCACACCAGGAAATGAAGGTACGCAAATTCCAGGTCTTATATTCCGTATAGGTGACGATAAGGGAGATATTAGAATAGTTGATAAGGCTGCTGATAATAAAAGTAAATACGTTATTAGACAGCTTCAAATGGCAAAGAAATATACATTGGAAGCAGAAGAAGGATATACTTTAGTAGATGTTAAAAAGCCAAATAATATGGAGGTTTCTGTAACTGAGAGCGATGATAAAAAGAAGTATGCATTAGTAAATATTAAAGATTATAGCGCTTTTGTACTTACTGTAAAAATAGCAAATTCAGAAGGTATAGAAACATCTTATGATATTAACATAGATTTTAGAGGAGATTCTTCATTAGAGTTCAGAAAGATATCAATTACATATTCAGGACAGGGATCTACATATACTGATTCAATTGAGTTTGGAGTTACAAATTCTAATGGTGAATATGTACAAGGGCCTATAGATTCTAAATATGAAAAAGCATCTATTCAATTAATCAATTCAAGTGGATTAGCAATGGATTTTAAAATTGATGGTCATAGTGGAAAAAGTGTAGATTTAGTTGGTGGGAGAAATGAGTTTAATATAATTGTTTCAAGTAATGGGATTTCTAAAATATATACTTTAGTATTAAACAAAAAAGGAGATGCGTTACTTAAATCTTTAACACCGTCATTTGGTAAATTATCTCCAGCATTTAATTCTCAAATATTTGACTATGAGGTTACTGTTCCAACTACACAAGAAAAAATATCATTTACACCAGTTACAATTGATAATTCATCAACAATTAAGGTAAATAAATCAACTGTATCAAGTGGGAAGAAGAGTCCGGATATTAACTTACAAGAAGGAAAAAACAATATTACAATAACTGTTACTTCAGATAAAGATGTAAATGTATATACTATTACAGTAATAAGAACAGAACAATTTAGAAGTAATCAGCTTACAGGATTAACTTTGACAAATGGTACATTAAGTCCAGCATTTAATAAGGGCATTTATGAGTATACTACAATAGTAGATAATACTGTTACATCAATTGGAGTTAAGCCAATTGCAGAGGATAAAAACTCAACAATAAAAATTAATGGAAAAGTGGTTCCAAGCGGAGCTACATCACCTTATATTAATTTAGATGAAGGTGGAAACATTATTACAATAACTGTTACGGATACAAAGGATAATAAGCAGACATATACTGTTAATATAACAAGAAGATATCCTAAAAATAATGTTAACCTAAGTAGTTTGTCTGTAAGTGATGGAAAATTAAATCCAATATTCGATCCAGAAATTTATCTTTATAGTGTTACTGTTGCTAGAAATATTGATAGTGTAAGAGTAAAATTTTCTACTCAAAATGATAAATCCGTTGTAAAAATTAATGGTATTGAATATAAAACTGGTCAATCAGATAAGATAAAACTTAATCTTGGTGCTAATAATGTTAAGGTTGAAGTAACTGGAGAAGATGGGACTTCGCATATAACTTATTCTTTAAGTATAATTAGAGATAAAGTAGAAGGAAAGTATCAATGGGTTGTAGAAGGCGATCAATGGACATATTATAATGGGTATGGTGTTAAGGTTAAAAATGACTGGGTTAAATATGATAACTTATGGTACTATATGGACATTAACGGCTATAAGCAAACTGGATGGAAGCTTATAGGGGGAATATGGTATTACTTTAATTCAGATGGAATTATGCAAACAGGATGGATATATGATAAAGGATATTGGTACTATCTGCAAGGAAATGGTGCTCTAAGAACTAATGGATGGGCAATGTACGATGGTAATTGGTATTTGTTTAATGAACTTGGAGAAATGCAGACAGGATGGCATCAGTATGGTGGAAATTGGTATTACATGTCTGACAGAGGTATCATGCAAAAAGGCTGGATAACATATGATAAGAATAAATATTATCTAAATGATGATGGAAGTATGAGAACTGGCTGGTTATTTAACGGAAGAGTATGGTATTACTTTAATGAAGAAGGTCAAATGAGAATTGGCTGGCAAACAATAGACGGAAAGAAATACTATTTTGATTCATCAGGAGCAATGAAAACAGGAATGATGTTCCTTGATGGAAAGTGGATAAACTTAGGTAATGTATAATAATTAAAAGGGAATCTTCTCTAAATATAGTATGTATTTAGGAAGATTCTTTTATTGCGTAGGAAATTATATTAAAGTGAAGTGTTTGGTTATAATATTTAACTTCAATTAAATATATTTTTACGAAGACACATTAAAATAGTTTAGATATTTATATTTTTATAGTGATATCTTGTGGTAAGTAAAAAAATGAATTTTAGTCATAAATTATTTAAACTGATTAGTATAAGTGATATAATGTTAGTATAGTTTGGGAGGGATATTATGATAAAAAGAGTAAAAAAGACATGTTCGTTAATACTATTAGCAACGGCTATTACAAGTATAGTGCCTACAGGATTAATGAATACAGCAGCAAATGCAGCTATTAGTAGTAATTCTAATGAAAGAACAGCTGGGGCTTATACAGATGAGCAGATATTGGGGATTTTAACTAATTCTATAAATAATATTTATACAGCCAAATATCCAGGTTGTACAGTAGAAATAGGATTACCATTAAATTTTCCACTAAAATTAGATTCTAATATGGAGAAAATAATAGCTACTCAAGTATGTAGCAATGATGAGACTGTGAAAAAATTACTTATAAAACAAAAAGTTACTGAAATTGAAAAACAGTATGGGTCAAAATTACCGCAAGAAGAAATTAATAAGATGATAAATCAAGTAGTAAATGGTGTGAATAGTATGACATCAGAACAAGTTAATAGTGTAAGACCTGATGTAGAAAAAGTGGTAGTTCAAATTATTGATGATCAATATAACGGTAAGCCAGTAACTGTTTATAATTATAAAGTTATGGTAGGTACTGAAGAAAAAGATCAAGGATTTTTTGTTGCAGGACAATTGGGTGGATTATATTATGAATTAGAAAAAAAACCACTTATGGTATCTGGAACAGAGTTAAATACTACGATTAAAAATAAAATTACACAAGCTATTAAAAAGAATTTGGGAGCTATAATTGCATCAACTGGAATAAAAGATATAATCAATGATGTAAAGGATACTGTCAATGATGTAACAGATGCTATTGGTGATTTATCAGATTCTCTTGATGATTTAGCTGACTCATTACACGATAAGAGTGATGATGTTGATGATGCTTGGGACAAAGTCTTTGATAGATTTGATAATGAGCCAGGCTGGGGTAAGAGAGATGGATATATCTATTACTATGATGAAGATGGAATAAGTCTAAAAGGACCTCAAACAATTGAAGGAAAGACTTATTATTTCAATAGAATAGATGGTGCTATGGAAACAGGATGGCAGATTGTCGATGGAAAGAGATGCTATTTTGATAAGAAAAAAGGATATGAATTATTTTCTCAATGGGTACAAGATGGAGATGATTGGTATTTCTTAAGTGCTGATGGTGCTGTAGAAAAATCTAAATGGCTTAATTATGGACCTAATTGGTATTATCTAAAAGCTGATGGAAAGATGGCTAAGGGATGGTTGAAAATTGATGATTATTGGTACTATTTAAATTCAGGAAATGGTGCTATGGCTTATTCACAATGGATTTTGTACGATGATAATAGCAAGTGGCGTTATGTAACAGGTAATGGTGCTGCGGCAAATGATTGGGAATATATAAATGGAAACTGGTATCATTTCAAAAAAGAAAGTGCTCAAATGGAAACAGGTTGGTTTAGAGCTGATGGAAATTGGTATTATGCAGATAGTAATGGAGCTATGCAAACTGGATGGGTATCTTGTAAGGATGGCTGGTGCTATTTAGATACTAGTTCAGGCAAGATGAAGAAAAATGAATGGGCATATTCTAATGGAAACTGGTATTATTTTAATGTAAATGGAATAATGGTAACAGGAAAAAGATATATAGATGGAACTAAGTATATATTTAATAGTGATGGAACATTAGCATAGAAACAAATGTAATGATATCTTAAAATCATTTTATGGTTTTAAGGTATCATTTTTTTATTAGTATTTAGTTACAGAGATTTCATTCGATAATAGAAATAAAATGTAAAATTTGTGAAATAACTTGAAAATCCTATGAATAGCAATCTAGATTTTATATAAATTCTATATTCATAAAATTATATAAATTTGAAGTAATATCAATAATATTAGGAGGATATTTTTTATGAAGAGAAATCTCATACTTAAACTGATAACTGGTACTGTAATCACTACAACCTTATTTAGTGGAACTTCATTTAAAGCAAATGGTCAATGGAGAGTTGATAGTCAAGGAAATTATTATTTTAATGATGGAAGTGGCTTTTCATTTGGGTGGAAAAAAATTGATAATGTTATTTATTATTTTGATAATAATGGTGTTATGCAAAAGGGATGGATTAAATATAATGATGCATGGTATTTCTTAGACGAAGCTGGAGCACTTAAAACTGGATGGATAAATTTTAATAATAATTGGTATTATTCTAATTCAGTTGGAGTAATGCAGACTGGAATTATTAAAATTGGCGGAAAAACATATTGTTTTGCTGATAATGGGGTAATGCAGACAAAGAATATGATTATTGATGGACAATTTTACACAATTGCAACTGATGGAAGTGTAGTTGGGACAAGAATTCCAGAACCAGATAAAGTTTTTGATGAATTTGGAAACTGTATACAATCAAATTCATCAATATCTGAAAATAATATATCGCCAATTGAGTCCATGAATATGCAAAAACTTGTTGATACTAGTGAAGCAGGTGATTTTGATGCTCCTACAAGAAAGTTTACAGTGACATTTAGAGACTATAATGGTGATGAAATTGATAAAAAGACTGTAAAAGAAGGTAATTCAGTAGATATAATTGATGCAAATAAAAGAGATGGCTTTAAATTTATTGAATGGAATACTAAGATAGATGGTTCTGGAAATGGATATAATGAGGATGATCAAATAAGAATACATTCTGACTTAAATCTATATGCAGTTTATAAACAGGAAGCAGAGGTGACACCTGTATCATCTATTTCTATAGAAGGAGAAAATGAAGTTGAAATAGGAAAGAGGATACAATTAATTGCAAATATTAAGCCTTCTAGTGCAACTAATACTAATGTTAAATGGAATATTGTTAATGGAACAGGAGAAGCTGTAATTGACAATAGTACTGGTATTATAGAAGGTATAAAGGCTGGTACAGTAACTATTTACGCTGAAGCAGAAGATAATTCTGAAATTAGATCAAAGGATTATGTAATAAATGTTGTTGAAGCTAAAAACTTAGTAGAATCTATTACTATTACTGGACCAAAATCAATAGATGTTGATAATGGAACAGCTCAATTAGTAGCTGAAATTAAACCAGATAATGTAAGTAACAATAATATTAAGTGGATAATTAATAGTGGAAGTAAGTATGCATCAATTGATGAAGAAACTGGCCTTGTTACAGCTATTGCAAATGGTGAAGTAGAAGTGGTTGCTAAAGCTGTTGATGGTTCAGGAAAAATTAGTGAGCCATATACTATATCTATAACTAATCAACAACCTAAATTAGAACGTATAAATATAGCGACCAATAATAATATTTACAAAATATCAAAAGGAAAGACTGTTGAATTTAATGCATTCCTTACACCTAATACTGATTTATCCAATGAACAAAGTGAAATAGAGTGGAGTGCTAAATATATAAGTGGAGTAAATAAAGGAGAAAATGTTAAGTTTGATAGAGAATCCAATACTAAAATTATATTAACTGGTACAAATGAAAAAGGAGAAATTGAGGTTAGAGCTGTAAGTAAGAATAATCCAAATATATATTCAAGTAGAACAGTTCGTGTGGTTCAAGATGCAGAAAGTGTTGAAATAATCGCTACAGATGATACTGGAAAGCAAGTAAGTGAAGGAAGTATTCAAAATGGAACTACTTTAGTAAGAACAGCTGAAATTACAAAAGAAGGACAAGTGTTGAATTTAAGTGCTAAGCTTGGTCCAAATGATACTGAAACTAAAGGTGTTGAATGGAGCATTGTAAATGATAATTCTAGTGATGATTCAGTTATTGCAACACTTAGCTCAACAAATGATTTACATCCAACATTAACTCCTAAAAAGGATGGAAATGTAACAATCAGAGCAACTGCAAAAGACAATTCTAAAGTTTATGGAGAATTAAAGGTTAAAATTTCAGGACAACCTGTGAAAGCTACATCTATTAATATAGATAAAATTATAATAAATCGAAATGGTAGTGACATAGAAGTAAAACCAGAAGATTATGTTGAAGTATATACAGGTGACACAATAGAATTTGAAGCTTCTGTTGATGCGGCAGCAACAAACAAAAAAATAACATGGTTAATTGCAGAAGGAAGAGATTTTGTCAAGGAAAAGAGTAAAGAAAATAATAAATACGTTCTAGAAGTTGTGAATCCAGGTAAATTTAGAGTGATTGCATCAGCAGATAATGGAACAGGAATATCTACGACTAAAGATATTAATGCTATACGAACTGCTACATCTATAATGTTAAGTTCTAAAACAGGCTTAGTTTCATATATACAAGGAATTGATTATATGGTTGCAGAAGGTAAAGATATTGATTTTGAAGCAATAGCAAATCCTTCAGATGATACACTAGGAAGTGATATTAATTGGAGTATTGAAAATGTTATTGAGGGAGATACAGAAGTGAGATTGGACAAGGCTGGAGGCAATAATCAAAATGAAACAAGTGGAAATGTTTCAAAGCAATCATTTTTGGCTGTAAAAACTGGGGATGTTAAAGTAATTGCAAAACATAAAACAGGTATAGAAACACATAGAATTGTTAGAATTTTACCTATAACTACAGATATAGATTTAAAAGCAGATAAGTATAACATAGAACTAGATAAAGATGAAACTGGATTTATTCAAATGACAGCAACATCCAATATAAATGCCTATAGTAAATATAAATGGGAATGTAAATCTTCTAATAAAAATTTAGTGGCAGAAATAAGTGACAGTGGGCGTTTAACAATAGAGAGAATTGGTGATATATCTGGTCCTGTAGATATATCTGTTACAGTAAGAGCTTTAGATGGTAGTGGAAAAGAAGCACATAATATAATTAAGGTTTCGCCTAAGGCGCCAATTCAGAACAATACACAGGGAACTACGCAAAATAATTAGAATCAAAGATAGATTTTGAACTAATATTTATTTATAAAATTAGGAGGAAAAAATGAAATCTAAATTAATAAATAGATTAATTATATTTAGTTTGATTTCAATTACATCCATTGCAGTAATGCCTGAAAAGGCATCTGCTGCATGGATTAGTAATTACTATGGTGGATGGGCATATAGTGATGGATATTATTTAGCTACAGGCTGGAAATTGATAGATGGAAAATGGTATTATTTTAATTCTAATGGATATATGATGACAGGCTGGGTCAATGATGGTGGTAAGTGGTATTATCTTGATGGAAATGGAGCTATGCAGACTGGAGTAATACAAGTTGAAGGTAAAGTTTATCTTATGTCAAATAGTGGAGATATGCAAGTTGGTTTAGCAGTTGTAAACGGAAAGGAATATAATTTTGCTGATAATGGAGCATGTATTGGAAATGATATGCCTATGCCCAATATTGCTTTTGATTACTTTGGGAATTCTACTATGCCATTTATACCTAGTCAGATTATAAATACAAACATTGGAATAACAAATGAATTACCTTCGGATGGTGAAGAAAAAACAATAGAGTATAAAATTACTTATAAAGATAAAGATAACATATTAGAAGTAAGAAAATTTAATGCTGATACAAAAGCAAGAATATATGAGCCAAGTAAGAATGGTTATAATTTTGTTGAGTGGAATACTGATGAAGATGGTGATGGAAAATCATATAAAGCAGATCAACTAATAACATTAACTAATAATATAACTTTATATGCTCAATGGGAACGTAAAAAGGATAATAATACAGATGCTGAAAATGAAATAATTAAAGTTACTTCAATAAATATAAAAGTACCAGGTAATACTAGTAATTCAGGAGTAGCGACAATTTCTAATGATAGTAAAATACAGTTATCTGCAATAGTTACTCCAAGTAATGCTACAGATAGAAAAGTAGAATGGTCTATTCAGCCATCAACTACTGGAGGAAAAGCTACTATTAGTAGCAATGGAGTTCTTACGCCTACATCTCAGGGATTTATTACAGTAGTTGCTAAATCAAAAGATGGAGCATATGCAGAAAGAAAAATACTTATAGAGTAAATTTGAATTATATTTTTAAAGATATTAATATATTTGATTTTCAAGGTTTTATTAAAATAGGAGCATGTTAATGCTCCTATTTTAGCGTTTTTTATTAGTTTGATGCTATTTTATAAATATCCACAATTATATTAACTTAATATGTGTGAATAAATTTTAATATAAACTATTGTCTTATTTAATATATAATGTTGTTAAAGAAATGTTGTTTGATGTATAATTTATATTTATATACATAAAAATTTGAATGTGCTATAATATTTTAGGCAATTGACACTTAAAATTTAAATAATAAATTAAAATTGACAAAAGATTAATTTAAGATTATTGTATGGATAATTATATTAATCTATTTTTATTTATATATTAATTTAAAATGAATGGAGGATTTAGCTTTGGCTGATTATATAAAAGAAATTGAAAAGAGAAGAACCTTTGCAATTATATCCCATCCCGATGCTGGTAAAACAACATTAACTGAAAAGTTCCTATTATATGGAGGCGCTATAAGACTTGCAGGTTCTGTTAAGGCTAGAAAAGCATCTAAGCATGCTGTTTCTGACTGGATGGAAATAGAAAAGCAAAGAGGTATCTCAGTTACTTCATCTGTAATGCAATTTAACTATGGTGGACATTGTATAAATATCCTTGATACTCCTGGACACCAAGACTTCTCAGAAGATACATATAGAACTTTAATGGCTGCTGACTCAGCTGTTATGGTTGTTGATGCAGCTAAGGGTATAGAAGATCAAACAAGAAAACTATTCCAAGTTGCATCACTTAGAGAAATGCCAATATTCACATTTATAAATAAGATGGATAGAGAAGCAAAGGACCCATTTGAATTACTTGATGATATTGAAAATGAACTTGGAATAAAGACATATGCTATGAACTGGCCAATTGGTTCTGGTAAGGACTTTAAAGGAGTTTATGAAAGAGATAATAAGAGAATAATAGCATTTAATGGTGGTAACCATGGTCAAAATGAAGTAAATGCTATTGAAGGAGATGTAAATGATCCTAAATTCAGAGAAATATTAGGTGATGCTCTTCATGATAAATTAATGGAAGATATTGAACTTTTAGATATTGCTGGAGATGAACTAGATATTGAAGCTGTAAGAAATGGTCAATTAACACCTGTATTCTTTGGATCAGCTTTAACAAACTTTGGTGTTGAACCATTCCTTGAACATTTCCTTGAAATGACTACATCACCACTTGCAAGACATTCAGATATTGGAGATATAGATCCATTTGAAGATAAGTTCTCTGCATTTGTATTTAAGATTCAAGCAAATATGAATAAAGCTCACAGAGATAGAATTGCATTCATGAGAATATGTTCAGGTAAATTTGAAAAAGGTGAAGATGTATATCATATGCAAGGTGGCAAGAAGATTAAACTTGCTCAACCACAACAATTCATGGCAGAAAACAGAGAAATTGTTGAAGAGGCATATGCAGGAGATATAATTGGTGTATTTGATCCAGGTATATTCTCAATTGGAGATACATTATGTTCACCATCAAAGAAATTTAAATTTGAAGGTATTCCAACTTTCGCACCAGAACATTTTGCAAGAGTTCGTCCTGTAGATACAATGAAGAGAAAACAATTTATAAAAGGATGTACACAAATTGCTCAAGAAGGAGCTATCCAAGTATTTAAAGAAATTCATATAGGTATGGAAGAAATAATAGTTGGAGTTGTAGGTGTACTTCAATTTGAAGTTCTTGAATATAGATTAAAGAGCGAATACAATGTTGAAATTAAAATGGATAGATTAGACTACAGATATGTAAGATGGATAGAAGATCAAAGCATTGATATGGATAGATTAAACTTAACTTCTGATACTAAGAAAGTTAAAGATATGAAAGATAGAAATCTTCTTATATTCCAAAATGACTGGGGTATTAACTGGGCTCTAGAACATAATGATGGCTTAGTATTATCAGCTGTAGGTAAGAATGACTAGTATATTTTATAGAATTGAACAACAGAAACATTGAATAAATTATTTCTAATGAAAATTTAGTGATAAATAACAATTAATATTATCTGAGTTGACTATAAGTGATTTGTAAAATAGCAGTAGGGTATTGATTTAAATTAATCAAACTTTGCTGCTATTTTTTTATTTATTATGATAGAAGTAAGTTTGCAAATAATTATATACAGGGGAAACATACATATATTTTATGCTTAAGTATCTGTTATGAAAAAATAGTGGTAAATATAGGCGGTGTAAATTTTGAAATATCTATAAGTAATATTATATAAAATACTTAGATGAAAATGATGGTATAGGTTTTGGCTATAAATATATTTTGCTAATTTATAAGATATTATAAGTTTAATATTTATGTAGTGAAGTACTTTGTGGAACAAATTTTGAAAAACCATAAATGTTTTAAAAATGAATTTTTATAAGTATATTTTTATGAGTATATGATTAGAAGAGTTTTTTGAAGTTTACAAGTTTATGACTTTGAACCAATAATAAGTATATTTAACTATTATTAATAAGTATATGTAACTATTATGAGAAATTGTTGTTGAAGATATGTGGCAAATAAATTGTTTTTATGATGTTGTGATATTTCAGTTAAGTATAAATTTAAATGAAATTAATGTATAAAATATCTTATAAAAGTTAAGAATCATAATAATATTTTTTAAGTGGGAGTTATTATTATGAAGTATAAAGTTTCATTAATGAAGAGAGAATTATTTAATAAAAAAAATATTACTGAGTGTCCAAAATGTAAAGCAAAGCATTTTATTAAATATGGATTTTTTAATGGTATACAAAGGTATAAATGCAAAGAATGTAATCATACATTTTCTAAAGTAACAGACTCATTATGTATGTATTCAAAAAAGGATTTTAAAGTGTGGTTAAAATTTATAGAGATGACATTTGATCAAGTATCATTAAGAGCGTGTGCTAGATATCTAAAAATAAGCGTAGATACAGCATTTACTTGGAGGCACAAGTTATTATATGCACTAAGTGAGATAGATAAAATACATAAATTTAAAGGTTATGTACATATGGAAGCAACACGTATAGGAGCTAATAATAAAGGGAATTACAAGAAAAATAAACCTAATTATATAAATGGAAGTAAAAGATTATTTAGGTTTTTAGATGCAGATAATATTGAAATTATAGGGGTTAGAAGCAGCGAAAATGAGATGATCTTAGTGCCTAATAGAATTTTAAAATGGCCTTATAGCAAACGTACTATAGAAAAAGAGGAGCACTATAAAAGTAAAGTAGGGGCCAGAATAACAAGTAAGACATACATAAAATCTTATAAGTCAAACAATATAATAAAAATTGCTGTAAAGCATAACAATAAATTGCCAGAAGCTATAAAGATAAAAAGTGGTTATACAAATATGAAAGAGTATAGGAAAAATAATATATATCCTTTAGTTAAAGATAATTTGCATAGTGATAAATTAATAAAAAATTTAAACCGTAACATTAATTGTTGGTTGGAGTGTTATAGAGGTGTTTCAACTAAGTACTTACAGCAGTATTTTAACTTAATAGTTCAAAAGAATAATATAAATAACTCAGATTATTTGAATAATTATGAATATATGAGTGGAAGTAAATATTCGGGATACTTAGACTGTGATGATAAAAATTTATCTATAGAAAATAGTAATAGTGAATTAAAAAACTATATTATAATATTCAAAAAATTAATAACTAAAAGTAAATTTATAAGGAAAATAGATATTTTTAATATTGATATTTTTGAATCTAAGTTGATATATAACTATTAAAAATAAATTTAATTCTTTTTTAGATATATATCAACTGTATTGTCTAACACAGCTAATATTAAAAACATTTAATAATAACAGATACATATGCTTTTAATTATAATATATTTAGGAATGAAGTTTTTACCTCCAATTTATATTTGAATACTTAAAAATAAAAATTTTATAGATTTATATAGTAATAGAGACTTTAATATTACTTGTGAATTGTTGGGATTACTTGTATTGATAATAATTATTATAGAAATGAGAGAAAATTATTGTATATATTTCATTATTAAGGGTTATATTGCCACAATTATAATTAATGAAAAAATAATATATAAAAAGGTATTTAATGACTTTAAAAATATTTGTTACTTTGGTAAAATGATGGGTAGGAGGTGGAGGAAAGTTTTGAATATTAAAAAGAAACTTATTACATTTATAGTTATGTTAGCTATGATTGTAAGTTTTGTTCCGATTAAGGGTGTACAGGCAGCTACTACTGATTTTGATATTATATCGAGTACAAAAGTGACTGCAAAGCAGGCTAAGAATTGGGCTAAGTCAAAAGGTGCAACTGATACTTTTGCAAATTTAGCAGAGCTTTACTGGAAATATTCAGATGAGTGTGGAGATGTAAATCCTGCAATTGCATATGTACAGGCTGCTAAAGAAACTGGTTATGGAAAATTCGGTGGGGTATTGGATGAGAGTTATCACAATCCATGTGGATTAAAGACAAGTGCTGGTGGAGGCGATTATGATAAGAATGCGCATCAAAAGTTTGATTCATGGAGTGAAGGTATACAAGCACATATGGATCATTTAGCATTATATGCAGGTGCGAAAGGATATCCAAAGGATAATACATATGACCCAAGACACTTTGTAACAATCAAGGGAAAAGCAACTACAACAAATGAACTAAGCACTAGATGGGCACCAAGTAGCACATATGGTGAAGAGGTAGGAAAACTATATATGAATCTTATGGATTATGCTGGAGTAGAATATAGTACTTCAAATAATAATTCAAATGTTAGCGATTCTGATAGTTCATCAAACGAAGAACCAAATCCAGGTTCAGTAGAAAAAAAACCACAAGATTTAAATGTAAACTCAGTTTTAGGAGAAGTAAAACCTGAAGCTGATAAGTCTGAAGCAGATGATAAAGTATTAATTACTTCATCAAAGGGTTGGAAATTAGAAGATGGAAAATGGTATTACTATAAGGATGATGGAATAAAGGCAGTAGGTTGGATAAAACCTGATTCAAACTGGTATTACTTAGATAGTGAAACTGGTGCAATGAAGACTGGATGGCTTAAATCTAATAATGACTGGTACTATCTAAAATCTTCAGGCGCAATGGCCAAAGGATGGGAACTTGTTGGTGGTAAATGGTATTTCATGAATGTAAATACTGGTGTTATGGAAACAGGTATTAAGAATGATGGAAGCCATCTTTATTATCTAGAATCATCTGGAGCAATGAATACAACTAGAGGCTGGAAAAAGATAAATGACAAATGGTATTACATGCAAAGTAATGGTCAAGTTACTTTAGGATGGTATAAAGAAAATAATACATGGTACTATCTACAAGGTGATGGAAGTATGGTAACTGGCCTTAATAAAATTAATGGAAATACGTACTCTTTCAATAGTAGTGGAGCTATGGAAAAAGGATGGAAGTCTATCAATAACAACTGGTACTATTTTAATAATAGTGGAGAAATGGCAACTGGATGGATAAATGATAGAGGTACTTCATATTATTTATATGATAATGGAGCTATGGCAAAAGGATGGATTAAATTAGGCAGTTCGTGGTATTTCCTAAATTCAAGTGGAGCTATGGCAACTGGTTGGGTAACATCTAATGGAGATATGTATTATCTTGATACATCTACAGGTAGAATGCTTACTAATACGACAATTGATGGATATAAAATAGGATCAAATGGTAAGAGAGGATCTAAAGTATCAAGTTCCAATGGAAGTAATAGTGCAAACCAAAATCAGAAGCCAAGTCAAGGTCCAAGTACACCACTTAAACCTTCAACAGGAAATGGTAAAACAATTTATGTTGATGCGGGACATGATTATGGAAAGGATTATGGTTCAGAAACTATATTAGATGGAATTAAATACAGTGAAAGTGATTTAAATATGCAAGTGGCTGATAAGCTAAAGAAAGAACTTCAAAATAGAGGATATAATGTTATTATGACGAGAGAATTAGGTGAAAGGCCTTCATTCTCATCATTAGTTGAAAGTCTTTCTTATAGAGTTAATAAAGCAAATAATTCAGATGCAGTTTTATTTATAAGTATCCATCATAATTCAGCTGGAGAAACAGCTCAAGGTATAGAGACACTTTATAGTGATAGATCTCAAGATAGTGCATTTGGTGGAAAATATGATAGTTTAAGAATTGCAACTAGTAAACGCCTTGCAACATCAATTAACAATAATATTGCCAATAAATTAAACTTAGTAAACAGAGGCGAAAAAGATCAAAATCTTTATGTATGTAGAAATGTAAAGATGCCAGCAGTCTTAGTTGAAACAGGATTTATTACTAATAAAGAAGAAGCTAAGAGATGTGCAGATCCAGCAAGTCAGCAGAAAGTTGCAGAAGCAATTGCTGAAGTTATAGAGTCTAACTTTTAATAATTTATTTTCAATATGAATTATTGAAAGGTAAATAGTAAATAATATATTAAATTTAAATGCAGTTATATGAATTAAGTAAGTTTGTAACTTTATAATTTGTATAGCTGCATTTTTGTAATATGTTAAGTTTATTAGAAAAATATAACATACATCTCAATGTATTAAATATAAAATATGTATATTTTTACATAATAATAAAGTATAGGTATAATTTTTAGAAAAAAAATTAAGAAAAAAGTAAAATTTATCATATAAAGTACCCAAAATAGATGATATACTTGTATAGTATTATGAAAACATAAAATAATTATGGAAAATTTAAATTAGTTAGAAAATATAATTTTGAAATTAGTCAAATAATTCATATTTTTTTAAGTAATTTTATTTTGCTACTTATAAATTTATGTTTAGTAATATAGAAACAGGGAACGGGGGAAAATTGGTTTGAATACAAGAAGGAGAATTGCAGCATTTTTTCTTGCGTTTGCCATGATATTAACCTTTTTGCCGTCTATAAGGGTACAGGCTGATACGTTAAGAGATATTAACATAATATCAGATACAAAGGTTACTGCTAAACAGGCAAAAGAATGGGCAAAATCAAAAGGTGCAACAGATACCTTTATTAGTTTGGCAGATTTATATTGGAAATATGCAGAAAAGTGCGGTAATGTAAATCCAGGAATTGCTTATGTGCAAGCTGCTAAAGAAACTGGATATGGAAAGTTTGGTGGAGTTTTAGATGAAAGTTATCACAATCCATGTGGACTAAAAACAAGTGCAGGTGGCGGAGACTACGATCCTAATGCTCATCAAAGATTTAAGTCATGGGATGAAGGTGTTCAAGCTCATTTAGATCATTTAGCACTTTATGCAGGTGCATCAGGTTATCCTAAGAGCAATACATATGATCCAAGGCATTTTGTAACAGTTAAAGGAAAGGCAACAACTGTTAATTCACTTGGTGGAAAGTGGGCTCCAAGCATAACATACGGAGAAGAGGTTAATAAGTTGTATAATGATTTATTAATATCAGCAGGAATTGTAGATAATACTACAAATGATGAAGATAAAAAAGAACCTACTGATAATAATGGATCTAATAACAATTTAGGAAACAATTCTAATTCGGGAAGTAGTTCAGGTTCAAGTAATAATTCTGAGGTGGTTGTTGTTAAACCAGAGGATACTCCAGCACCAGCAGGACCATCTGTTGCAGAGCCAATGAAGGTTCCAACAGTAAGTGAAAAGAATATTTCATCTACAATTGGATGGAAGTATGAATCTTCAAATTGGTATTATTACAAATCAGATGGAAGCAAAGCTACAGGATGGATCAATCCTAATAATTACTGGTACTATATGTATAGTAATGGAGAGATGGCAAAAGGATGGACTCAACTTGGTGGTAAGTGGTATTATATGGACTTAAGCAACGGTGATATGAAAACTGGTTGGCTTAAATCTCCATACAGTGGAAAATGGTTCTATTTCCAAGGTGATGGAAGTATGGTTACTGGATTTTACCGTATAAATGGAAGTACATATTTCTTTGATGATTCAGGTGCTATGAGAACTGGATGGGTAGAAGTAAGTGGTAAATGGTATTATTTCAATACTAGTGGTGCTATGCTTACAGGATGGATAAATCCAAATGGTAAATGGTATTACCTATATGATAATGGAGTGATGGCAACATACTGGCTTGCAAAAGGTGGAGAATGGTACTACTTCTATGGATCTGGAGAAATGGTTACAGGATGGAATGTAATTGGTGGTCAATGGTATTACTTCAGCGCAAGTAGTGGTGCTATGCTTACAGGATGGATAAAACCATACAGCAAGTGGTATTACATGGATCCAGCATCAGGTAAAATGGTAACAGGATGGCTTGAAAGAGATAAAGGTTATTATTACTACTATAGTTCTGGAGATATGGCTACAGGTTGGACTAAAATTAGTGGTAAATGGTACTATATGGACCCTTCATCAGGTAAAATGGCAGTAAATACAGTTATAGAAGGCTGGCAAATAGGTCCAGATGGAGTTATGGGTGATAAAGTAAATGTAAATACAAATACTTCAAAACTTATAGTAATTGATCCAGGTCATAATTTTGGTGGTGATGATGGAGCATATTCAACTCATAATGGAATAACATATTCTGAAAGAGATTTAAATATGCAGACTGCATTAAAATTAAAGACAAAACTTGAGGCAAAAGGATATAAAGTAGTTCTTACAAGAACAGAATCAAATAGAGAAACTTTACCTGTAACACAAAGTTTAACTAATAGAGTTAATTTGGCAAATGATTTAAATGCAGATTTCTTTGTAAGTTTACATCATAATTCAGCTGATGCACAATCAGCAAATGGAGTTGAAACTTACTATAGTTCAAGAGCTCAAGATTCAAAATTTGGTGGTTCATATGATGCTACGAAAGTATCTAAAAGCAGAAGTTTTGCAACAAATATCAATAATTCAATAGTTAATAAAACTGGAGCATATAATAGAGGTGCTAAGGATGCAAGTTTATTTGTATGCAGAAATACAAAAATGCCATCAGTATTAGTTGAATTAGGATTTATATCAAATGCAGATGAAGCAGTTAAGTGTGCAAATTCAGCTTATCAGAATTTATTAGCAGATGGTATAGCTGAAGCAATTTCAAAAAATTTGTAAAATAAGTATTATTTGTCCAAAATGTAATACACAATTTAAGAGAAAATCATAAAAAGGTACCCAAAAATAAAAATTATGTTGTATGTTATTACAGAAAGTCTTTTATATTTTATTTTGGGAAGAAAAATATCACTGTAGATAAATTCTACAGTGATATTTTTTTTGTAATAAATTAAAGAATTTGTTAAATATATCGATATAAAGCATAGTAGTATAATTAAAAGTTTATTCAATATACAATTAACTAACTAATTATAATTTTGGGAATATTACAAGGTAAACAAATTAGAGGAGGGAAAGAATAATGAAAAGAATTGTAAAAAGAATTGTATCATTACTGGTTGTTTTTGCAAGTATAATATCATTATTGCCTATTGATTATTTTCATAATATGAAAATAGCATATGCAGCTAGTAGTGATGATTTAATTGCAGCAGCGACTATAAAAGTCAGTGAGGCAAATAATCCTAATGAAATCAAACCTTATAAGGATGCTGTTGATAACAATATTGATGTTTATACTACAGATTTTGCGCCTCAAAATGGTTTTGATATATTTGTGAATAATCTTACTATCACACCAGATGAATTAAAAGAAGAAGCTAAAAAGTTAGCTAATAAAGGATTTAATGGAAATGGGTATTCTCAAAAAACATATGAAACTGAAAAAAAGATAGTTAGCCAAGAAATTAAAATTAAGTATATTGACGGCTTAGTTGCTGATCCATCAGAATTAAGTGCTGGTAAAGCATCTATTGGAGAAATAGGTGTAACAATAAAAGATTGTGGAAGTGTAATAGGGCAAAAAAGATTAGGAAAAACTATTGTAAATTTACCACTTGGAGTAAATAGAATTGAATATGAGATAACAATAAAAAAACAAAAAGCAACGTATGATACTACTACTGAGAAGGTTATATTGTCAGATGAAAATTCAGATAGTGAAACTTTTAGACAAGAAATAATAATAAATAATGGTAAGAAATTCGTTATCAATCAGATACAGCAATTAAGATTTTATCAATATATTGGGGCTGATGGAATACAGGAATTAGAGGATGAAAAGGAAAATAACCAAGCTCCTTTCTTATATGAAGCTGATGCTAAAGCCGATAATGAAATTCCATTAAGATATACATGGGAAGTACCAGATTCATTACAAACACTTACATATACCATGACTTTTGGTATGAAAATTAATAATAGTAGTACTGTAAAAGTTTATAAAAATGGAACACAGCAGACAAATACTGAAATTAAAAATAATTCTATAGAAGGAAGTCTTAGTAAAATTTCAACTAGTGAATTAATAGTAGTAAATATCAATGGTACTGGAACAGAAAATGGTGTTGTTGGACCTATTAGTAAATTATATTCTATTGAACTTAGGTATCCACCGAAATCACCAGCAGAAGACTTTAGTATGCAGAAAGCTGGTCTTACAAAATATCAATATAATGATAACAAAGATGTAAAAGCATATATTGGTAAAAGATTTGAAATAGAAGAAAAGAAGGATGAAGAAAGAACTATTTTAGAATATAATGGTGAAGTACGTATAGATCCTAAAGCAGGGCTTATAAGCTTTAATCCTACATTAGTAGCTCAAAGTGGACAAGGTATAGATTTGACTTATGAACTAGCTTTAAAGTATACATTAAATGGACAGGAATATACAGATCCTAATATAGAACTTATTGATAATAAGCAGTTTATACCATTTAATAAGGGTGATGAGAATACTATTGTATTATCGGTTTATAACAAAGGTAAGCTTGCTTGTAGATATAATTTAAAAGTTCTTTCTCCAGATACTGCTACAGAAAATTTTAATATGGATTTAAAATTTGATGGAAATGATGAAGGAGATAATACATTCTTAACAGCAGAAGGGGCATGTGAAAAAAATGACTCAAATGAAGCAAAATCTAAACAGATAAAGTTCTCTAAAGATAGACCTAATTATGATTTATATACTAAGAGACAAGGAACTGTAGATATTGGTCTTGTTAATGTTACTGAAACTAATGAATATTTAAAAGTTTATTTGTCAGATAATGTTAATGGCGGAAATGCTAAGGAAGCTGAAGAATCAAAGGAAAATACAATTAATGAAAATTCAGGTGCTAGAAATAGTGATTTAACTATAAACTTTGGTAATGCAAAGAGCATGATTGTTCAAGCTTATTATGATGAAGTTGAAAAGTATGAGGATGAAAATGGACAAACAAAATATAAAGTTATAAAAAGTTACCCTGTAGGTAGAAAATATACTTTTAATATTCGTGCCAATATAAAAGATAATCAGGGTAATAATGGTGTAATAAAATCTGACAATGCTAATTTAAGCAGTATAAAGATTAAAGGAGAAACTTTAGAAGCTTTATCTGGGAAAAAGGGATTTAGTAGTGAAAACTTTGATTATGAAGTTAAAGTTGATAAAGATAAAAAATCATCATTAATTACAGTTATACCAGAAGATGAAAATGTAAAATCAATGATAGCTACTATACAAGAAACTGGTGAGCAATATGAATTATATTCAGGTGAGGAACTTGAACTTTCATTAAATAGCTCAGGAACTACAACTGTTAATATTGAAGTAACTGCACAGGATGGGAAAAGTACAAAAAATTATTCAGTAAGAATAACTAACAATACTAAAGGTGGAAATTCAAAATTAAAAAGTATTACTTTAAGTACAGGAGATTATGAATTTGATCCTTCTCAATATACAACTAATGTATATGTAGACCAGACTGTCAATAAAATTTCAGTTTCTCCAATTGCAGAAGATCCAGAAGCAAAGATTACAGTAGATGGTCAGACATATATAAGCACAGCAATTAGTGTTAGTCTTGTAGGAAGTCAAAAGAAAGAAATAGAAATTGTTGTTACATCAGAAGATGGTAAGAGTAAAACAACATATACTCTTATAGTCAAGAGAGTTACAGCAAGTTCAGATAATAATAATGACTATGGAAATAGAGATGATTCTTATTATGATTATGATAACAACATCTGGATAGATAATACTAAGTATGATGAATGGGGAACTACATCTGATGGAAGAGTAGTATACTATGATAAAAAAGGAAGACAAGTTAAGAATACATGGGTTCAGACTAATAGTAAATATTATTATTTAAATAGTTCTGGATACAGAGCAACAGGATGGAAAGTAGATACTGATGGAAAGACTTATTATTTAGATCCATCAACTGGTGAAATGAAAACTGGATGGATATATGTAAATGGTTCTACATATTACTTAAATCCAAGAGGAATAATGCAAAAAGGATGGTTATATTTAAATAACAAGTGGTATTATTTCACTTCTAATGGTCAGATGCTAGCAAATACATCAATGTATATTGATGGACAATTATATAAGTTTGCACAAGATGGTGCAATGTATTATTAAAATAAGAAAGCTCTTCGGAGCTTTTTTATTTTGGTTTGACTTTTGGAATTTTTGGGAATATAATAATTATAGTTCAAAAAACGAACATAATTTATTAGAATAGTAGCATGAATTATATTTTATATTTAATTTAAATCTATTTATTAAGCTGTTAATTATTGTAGAAAATAAAGCTAATAAATAAGGGGGAGTTCCAATGTTAGAGGATAGATTAGAAGTATTAAAAACTTTAAATGATAATTTTAATATTAATCAGAGGGAATTAGCTAAGAGAACAAATATGTCTCTTGGAAAGATTAATTCTGTGTTAAAGGAATTTACAGAAGAGGGATTTATCAATAGGATTGAGAATAACAGAGGGATATTATATAAGGTTACAGAAAAAGGAATGAAGTTTTTAGAGGAAAATCTTGAGTCTGCAAAAAATACAAGATTAAAGCTTCATGAAGAAGAAAAGAAAAGTATTAAACAAGCAGTAATACTTGCAGCTGGAAGAGCTGATGATTTCGGAAAACCAGTAGGAATGTTGGAGATTCAAGATTTTAAACTTATAGATAGAACTTTGAACATATTAAAAGAAAATGGTGTAACTAAAATTGTTATTGTAACAGGTTATAAGAGTGAAGAATATGAGGAATATTTTAAAAATAGTAAAAATGTAAAACTTGTTAAAAGTGATATATATAAATGGACTGGTACAATGCATTCTTTATCATTAGCTAAGGAATATGTTGATGATGATTTCTTGCTTATTGAAAATGACCTTATTTTTGAGAGAAGAGCAATAAAAGAACTAGTTGAAAGTCCTGAAAGAGATTGTATCTTATTTACTAATGAAAGTGGATCTGGGGATGAAGCATTTGTTGAAATAAGAGATAATCACTTATTTAAAATGTCAAAGGATATTCATCAATTTAATAGAATAGATGGAGAAATGATAGGGATAACTAAGATTTCTTATAAATTATATCAAATGATGCTTGAAGAATTTAAAGGAAATGTTAATCCATATTTAAATTATGAATATGTTCTTTTAGATGTGGCTAGAAATTATAATATAGGCTTTGTAAAAATTGATGATCTTGCATGGGGAGATGCAGATACATTAAAGGAATATGAAAAGATAAAAAATCACCTTTATCCTACAATAAGAAGAAGAGAATTAAGCTATGAAATAAACAGCATAAAAAAGATTGTATGTGAAGCGCTAAAGGTAAATGAAAATGATATAACTGAAGTAACATCAGCAGGTGGAATGACTAATAAAAACTATAGAATATGTGTTAAGGGTACAAGATACATATTAAGAGTTGCTGGTACAGGAACTGATAGAATGATAAATAGAAATACAGAAATGTTCAATTCAGCAATTGCATCTGAAAAAGGGTTTAATGTAGAAGTACCATATTTCAATCTTGAAACAGGGGTTAAAATTTCTAAGTTCATTGAAAATGCAGAAACACTTACCCATAGAAGCATTAAAAAGGAAGAAAATTTAAAACAGGTTACGAAAATACTAAGAGATCTTCATGAATGCAAGGATTTCCACATGGATAATGAATTTAACATGTTTAGAGAGTTAGAAAAATATGAAGAAATATTAAAAAAAGATAATGGTGATTTCTTTGAAGATTATGATGAAGTTAGAAGTAAAGTAATGGCACTTGAAGATGAACTTAAGAGATGTAACGCAGTTTCAGTGCCATCTCATAATGACTTAGTATCTGAAAACTTTGTTAAGGATACAGAAGGCAGAATTTATCTTATAGACTGGGAATACAGCGGAACTAATGATGATATGTGGGACTTAGCTGCATTATCATTGGAAAATGAATTTACAGAAGACGATATAGAATTAATGTTTAGATTATATTTTGATGGAGAAAAAGTTGATGAAAATACAAGGAGAAGACTTTTGATACATCAAATATGTCAGGATTTCTTATGGGCAGTATGGACATTAATTAAAGAAGCAGAAGGCGATGATTTTGGAACTTATGGAATAGACAGATATAATAGAGCTAAAGAATATTTAAAGAGACTTTAGCTAATTATAAAACAACAAAACAGAAAATATAAATTTCTATTTGAAATTAATCAAATTATTATTAAATATAATTCAACCCTAACCGTTAATTGTTACTTGATCGAAGATTACCCATAAAGGGTATTAACTTTTAACTGTTAACTGAAGAAGTTTGGAGGACAAAATGAGAGCAATATTAATGGCTGCTGGAATGGGCACAAGACTTAGACCACTTACTGAAAATACACCAAAATCTTTAATAGAAGTTAATGGTATGTCCCTTCTTGAAAGGCAGATAATAAACTTGAGAGAAAGAGGTATTGAAGAAATAATAGTTCTTACTGGATATCTGCATGAAAAATTTGATGATATAGTTAAAAAGTATAATCTTATAAAGATAGTTAATGATAAATATGATGTTTATAATAATATTTATACAATGTATCTTGTAAGAGAATATTTAAGAGATGCATTTGTAATTGATGCGGATAACTATTTAACTAGAAATTTTATTCCTGAAAAGAAGCCAGAGACATCAATATATTATTCAGCATGTAAAGAGAACATTGCTAATGAATGGATTTTTAAATATGATGAAGATGGAAGAATATATGGTATTGAAATAGGAAAAGAAGGCGATAAACCAGATTATATAATGAGTGGAGCTTCGTATTGGACTGCTAAGGATGGCGAAATTATAGATAGAAGAGTAAAAGAAGCAGTAGAAAAAGATAAGCTTATGGATATTTACTGGGATAATATTGCTGTAGATAGTTTTGATGATATGGATGTTCGTATTGAAAAAATAGGTTCTAATGATATTTTTGAAATAGATACTCTTGATGATCTTGAATATTTAAAATCAACACTAAAAATAAGTAAATAAGGTTAATATAATATTATTCTTATCTTAGAATTTAATAGATAATTTATTAATAAAACTTATGTGATAGATAACTTGTGGTTAATTAAGTATCTTATCATATAAGTTTTTTTATTGATAATATATTTTAGATAGTTAATGTATATTTGTAAGATTAAATTTTATTTTTGAAGTTTAATAATTAACTTATTTAAATTTATCATTAACTACAGAATTTTTTGTAGATTATGTAGTTGATTTATAATTTTATATGTTGTAGAAGATAATAATTATATATTAGTTGATTATTTAATCTATAGATGTTTTGGATAATGGTATTTTTTTTATATGATTTTTCTTGTTAAAGCTATTAGTTTTTGGCCTTTGTTTAGGTGCTTTATTTTCATTTTTAAAATCAGGAAAAATAATAGCAGATGTTTGTCTGTATTTATGAACTATTTTTGAGGTTAATTGAGTTAATTCTGAAGTCAGCTTTAAATAATCTTTTTGAGTAAGATTATCAGAATTATACTTAGAAAGTGATTTTGAAAAAATAGAGTGTTTATTTATACCCCAAACTCTTAAAACTCTAGATAAGGTCATACTGGCATGTGGAAAAATTGCAAATGAAGTAGTATTAGATACTGCAAGTGCTATTTTGTTAATCATAAAATTATTATGTTTATGAGGCATCCATTTATAAGATAAATTTTGTAATACTTTATACATGTTAGAACCTATATTGTGTTGTGATGAACATGAAGCTAGTATTATTAAATCAGAATTATTTAAATTATGAGCTAAATTTTTAACTATTTTAAAATAAGGACAGTCTTCAATTTCATCTTTATAAGAACAGTAATATTTGCATTCTGAGTAGCAGTCCCAAAAGCAGGAGTTAAAGTCATTTGCAATAGTAAATTCATTGACGATTGTATTGATACCATTAGATTTAATTTGTTTTAAGATAAATTGAACAGACTTATAATCAATACTTTTATAATCATTGTCATAGATTACTGTTATCTTCAATATTTATCCTCCTTTCATCAATTAAGTATTATTGTATATATTTTTAATATGTCGTAATAATTTAAAATGTTATTAATAAATATTTTGGTATATAAGTTCGAAATTTTTAAATTCTCATTTTATTTTTGATAAAACTAACGATGTTAGTCTAATTATACATTTTTTTGAGTAAGAAATAAACATAAATTGAAAAAAATAAAAGAAATATATTTTGTTTTGAACATATTGTAATGAACAATGAACAATGATAATATAAAATTGTTCAGAAAATGAACTTTAAGGAAACTAAAATAATAAAATAGAAATTAAGTAATATATGTTCAATAATATAAAGGGGGATTTATTGTGAACAAGAATAATTATAAGATAGGTGTTATAAGTGGAATCTCATCAGCGGTATGTTGGGGACTAGATACAGTTTTAATGGGAATTGTACTTGGTATGGCTCCTTTTTTACCAAAAGAAGCAGTATTTTTAGCACCTTTTGTAACAGCATTTTTCCATGATGCTTTTTCAGCAATATGGACTTTTATATTCTTAGGAATTAAGAAGCAGTGGGGAAATTTATTTAGAGCAATGAGAACAAAGAGTGCATTATTTGTAGTAATAGCTGCATTAATGGGGGGACCAGTAGGTATGACTGGATATTTATTAGCTGTTAAGCTTATAGGACCATCTTATACAGCAATTATATCTTCATTATATCCTGCTGTTGGTGCAATACTTGCATATTTTATATTAAAAGAAAAGATGAACAAAAAGGCTTGGGTTGGTTTAATCTCTGCAATTGTAGGTGTATCTATATTAGGATATTCATCAGGTGAAAATGGAGTTAGTATAGCAGGCTTTTTATGTGCTTTCCTTTGTGTAATAGGATGGGGAAGTGAATGTGTTATTTGTGCTTATGGAATGAAGGGAGATGAAGTATCATCAGAATTTGCACTTCAAATAAGACAAATGACATCAGCTATTGTTTATGGACTACTAATAATTCCTGTAGTTGGAGGAATAGGATTAAGCGTTGAAATCTTAAGAACAAGTGTATTATGGTGGATTGCAGGTACAGCTTTAGCAGGAACAGTTTCATACTTATGCTATTATAATGCTATATATAGAATTGGAGCTACAAGAGCAATGGGATTAAACATTACATACGTAGTATGGTCAATAGTTTTTGATAAATTATTCCTTGGAACTGATATTGGAGCATCAACAATAATAAGCAGTATATTAGTTATAGTTGGGGTATATTTTGTGGCAAAAGAACCTGTATCTGAAAATAGTGATAATGTAGAAAGTGCTGAATTAATATAATCTAACCATTAAAGAATAATTATAAAATATTATAAATTAATAAAAGACTCAGGATGTAATTAAAATCCTGAGTCTTTTGTCTTTAAGAAAGATCCTGATTAAAATGTAGTGTTTTTGCAATTAATTCAATTATATAAAGGACTGGAACTTGTGTTGTAATATTAGCAATTCCTATGGATTCTGGTTGAGCATAATAAGCAATATTAATATCAGACATTTTAGAGATAGTACAATTTTCACTATTAGTTATACTTACAATTGAACAATCTGCTTTTTTGAATGTATTCATAAGATTTATAATAGAAGGTGTTTCGCCAGAAACTGATAAAGCAATAATAAGGCTGTTTTCATACGCTTTATAATTTGTAGGAAAATAAGGATCATCTATATATGTGGCAAATCTCCCTGTTGCAGAAAAATATCTGGCAGCATATTTACATAGGATACCCGAAGTACCTGAACCAATAAAAATAAGATTTTTAGATGAGGTTATTAAGCTGCATATTGATTTTATTTTCATATCAAGTTTTGATTTATCTAATTTTTTGAAATAATCAATTAAGAAGAAATTATCATTATTTATCGTACACTGTTCTTCTTTTTCGAGAAAAATTTTAAGTTTTACTTTAAATTCGGAATATCCATCACAATTTACTTTTTTACAAAATCTTAAAATTGTAGTAGTTGATACATGTGATTCATTAGCTAATTCTCTTATGGTCATATATATAACCTTGTCCTTATTTCTTATTATATAATTATATAATAACAGTTCTATATCATTAAAACTTTGTATTACTTCACTATTAAACATTATATTCAGCCACCTTTTTCAAAAGTCAGTAGTTATTTATTTGGTTAAATTTCATTAATAGATAAATATTTACTATTAATAATCTATATTATAACATTTTGATTACTATAGGTGTTCTTTTATAGAAAAATGTTTCATAAGATAACATATTTCATTATCAGAAAGCTGAATTTTATATTTATTTTTCAGAGGTACGATTGTATTTTTTATTAAGTTATATAATTTGAAGTTATTTTTTATAAACTCCTCTTTATTTGGATATATTGCAGTCTCTTCATTTTTTATTAATTTACTTATAAGAAATGAAATGTGTAGTATTAATCCAACAAGTCTATCTGAATTCAATGTAATAGAAGCTTTCTGTTGTACAGTATTTATAAATTTATTTATATCGTTTGATACTTCTTCCCCAGGAAGTTCTGGTACAGTTTCAGTTATTACTTTTGGAATATTTAATAATGTTGTTTTTGTATCAATTAATATCTGCATTTCTTTTAGGTATTTTCCACCTATTGCTTCTGACATAGAATATTGTTTGATTTTAATATTATCAATAGGAAAAGAAGATACTAAAAATAAAATTTCATTATTGCTCTGGAAATTTAATATCATTTCTTTAAAATCATTTTTATCAAGACAACTTAAGCATATTATTTCAAATATATTTTTATCAATACTTAGATTAGCTGATAGAAAGTCCTTCATTGCTGAAGAGGCACCATCTCCAGTTAAGCAGGCAGTTAATATTAATATCTTATTGGTATCTGCAATTTTTTTATTAATATTTTTATGAACTTGTAAGTATGAATTTATCATTATTACATCATTATATATTTCATCTAATGATAGTCCCAGTAAAGCTTTTCTTGCTGATTCTAATACATGAAGAGTTGAGGCTAAGGATATTACTTTGAGTTCTACACCTAAGTCTTCTCGAACAGTATCTGCAAATGCAATTAATGATCCCATATCTACTAGTAGAAGATATCCTGCGTTTGTAGGATTCTCCTTTATTGTGAGTATTAAATGATCTAATACCTTTGAAGGAGGCACATCTATTGGTGCATTAATTGGAAGAACATAATTTTCTCCAAGAAGAGTATTTGCAACATTACTCATAGATGTAGCAGTTGATTCACCGTGTGCAATAAGTATAACTTTTACTTTATCATGAAAGGTGCTGCTAGCTGTATCTGGAATTAAAAATAAAGTTATATATCCAGCTTCATCAATTGGAATATTAGCATGAAGATAATTATCAAGCATTCTTTTTACTTCAAGGGCAACTGAAAATTCAGTAGGATATAGCTTTTCTATTTTTTCTAAATTAGGATTTAAGATAGTTTTTTTACTGTGAATTCTATCTACTAAAGTATTTATATGAAGAGCAAATGCCGTATACAAGTTATTATCAAAATTTAAACAAAGTTTTGATGTTATATAATTAACTATTTTATCAAAATAATTCAATATATCTTCTGGAATTATTGTTAAAAGATTTTTTTTGCTGAATTCTTTAGATATGACTGATGGATTATTTTGAAAGTGCTTAGCTATGTCTTTTTCAAGAATATTCTCTATATCAATATCTGATATATCTAAGGATTTTAGCTTTGTTAATTTATGTTCAAGAAAATCATAGATATTGTTATCAGTATTATTAAATATTTCATTGGTATTATCTGAATTTCCATTAAATCTGAAGAACTCTATTTCTTCGCTCATTAGATTATTCCATATGATTCTATGTTCTTTTTCTTTGAACAAACCTTCTTTTATATATGGAGGCAAGTTCCTACTGATAATTCTTACATCATTGTGTACATTTGTTAAAAATTCTGAATATGCTTTTGCACATAACAGTTGAACATCACTTTTTAACTGGCCAATATTATTTGGACATTCGTATGATAAGAGAGCTCTCATTGAATTTAATGAAACATAAATTTCCTTGTTGATTCTTATGCTTTCAGATTTAAAGAAGTTTTTTATTAAAAATAATCTTTCTTCTAAAGTTCTTTCTTTTAATGAAGGAATATTAATAACCACTGGTATCCTTCTTGTAAAAGTATCAAGTAATACAGAATTAGGATTTTCAGTAGTAGCTGAAATTATTAATACATCTGAATGTCTAAGCTGAGAATCTCCTAATCTTCTAAAAGATCCTGTATCTAAAAAAATGAATAATGCTTCCTGTCCTTCAGGTGGAAGCCTATGAATTTCATCAAGAAATAAAATTCCTCCATCAGCTTGTTCAATAAGTCCTGTCTTATCACATTCAGCACCAGTATATGATCCTTTTTTTACTCCAAAAAGTTGAGAGGTAAGTAATTGAGGATTATTACTATAGTCAGCACAGTTAAAAATTATAAATGGAGAATCCTTTGATTTTATTTTCATTTCTACTGCGTAATCATGCATTAATGAAGCAAACATTGATTTACCAACACCAGTTTTTCCAAGTATTAATGAATTCATACCTTTTGGAGGGTATAATATTGCGGCTTTAGCCTGTTCTATGGCATGTTTTAATGAAATGTTATTTTTTGCTAATAAATCGAGTTGGGATTGTGTTTTATGTATATTATTGTTTGAAATGAAAAATAGTACAGGTCTTCCAGATGATTTGTATAGTTTTCCTTCTTTGCATAGTTCATTTAATTCATGGCTTAAGTTGGCGCGGGACATATTAATTAAGGAAGCAAGAGTTTTTGTATCTATACCTTTTTGGTAATTAAGTTGCAAAAGTTTTTGGTAAATTTGTTCCCGTTTGGTCATTATTATCTATCCTCCTATCTCAATAAACTGATTTTTTTCTCATATATAGAGTGTTTATAAAAGTGATATGTAAACAGATAAAATAATTAATTTGAAATCTGTAATAATGTAGTAAGTGAAAAATAAATAACTAGTTCTTAAGTAAAATAATAACATAAATGTAAATTTTAGGTCAAACAGAAAGTGTATAGTGTTTAGAAAAGTACTTTTTCTTCTAAACACTATAAGTTTTAATTTATACACTATTAGAATAAGTAAACAGTTGCAAAAAATATTTATATAAGGGTTTTCGGAAATATATTTTTGTAAAAAATTTTTTATATTGTAAGACAGCATTAAATGAGGAGTATTGCAATATTGAAGCATGTATTAATTAATAAACACTAAAAAATATTTGCAAAAGTTTAGTGTTTGGCACACATATTGCTTTATATATAAGTGTAAGGAAAAAGATTATATGGGGGGGAAAGATAATGGGACAATTAGAAATGCAAATAATGAACATAATAATAAATGCAGGGGATTGTAAAAATCATGCATACACAGCTCTCAATTATGTAAATGAAAGCAATTATGAAGAGGCTGATAAAGAAATGCAGCTAGCAAATGATGCGCTAGCAAAAGCGCATGATTCACAAACAGAAATGCTTCAGAAAGAAGCAGCTGGAGAAAAAGTAGATTTTTCTATTTTATTTGTTCATGCTCAAGATCATCTTATGACTGCAATATCTGAAAAAAATCTTATTGAACAAATTATAGAATTAAGAAAAGTTGTAAATACATTATTAAAGTAAAAATAAAATTAATCAATTTTAAGGGGGAGTAAATTATGTTAAGAATCAAACTATTTTGTGCATCAGGAATGTCAACAAGTGTTTTAGTAAATAAAATGAGGGATGCAGCTAAGAAAAAGGGGATAGAAGTTGATATTGCTGCTTATCCAGAATCACAAATAGACAAGTATTTAGATTCAATGGATGTTGCATTACTTGGACCACAAGTAGGATATAGACTAGGAAATGCTAAAAAGCTTTGTGGACCTAAAAATATTCCGGTAGAAGTAATTCCTATGGTTGATTATGGAATGATGAATGGTGCAAAAGTATTAGAGTTGGCTGAAAGATTAATCAAATAAAAATATTTTTAATAATGCTAAAACAAAAGAGTACTTAATAAGATTTACAAATAAGAAGATATAAAATATTAAATCTCTATGCCAAAGATAAAATTATATAGGGGCGTATAAATTTGTGTTAATAATACAAATGTATTATTTGTAATTATTCATATTATAAAATTTATAAGGGGGAATAATTTTATGTCAGTAAGTCAAACAGTAAATGAAAAAGTACTTCCTGTGGTAATGAAATTCATTAACTTAAAGGCTATGCAGGCTTTAAAGGATGGTATCTTATTCACATTACCACTAAACATTATTGGATCAATATTCTTGTTGATCCCTGAATTCCCAATTCAAGGTTACAAAGATTTTTGTGCAAATACATTTGGTGCAGATTGGGGAAGCTTATTTTATAAAGTTCAAAATAGTTCAATGGGTATTATGGGACTTGTAGCTGTACTAGGTATAGCTTATATGTATGCTAAGAATGAAGGCGTTGAACCAATGTCAGGTGCTATAATGGCAATGTCTTCTTATTTCATTTTAATCAATGATTTTACTACTATTAATCCAGTAAAAGATGATCCAAGCATTGCATATAAAGTTGATGCTGTAATCCCAAGAAGTTGGATTGGATCAAATGGTATGATTTGTGCAATTATTATTGGTTTAATAGTTGGATGGATATATTCTTCAATGATTAAGAGGGATATTAAGATTCATATGCCTGAAGGTGTACCAGAAGGTGTTGTTAATGGATTTGCAGCATTAATACCAGCATTCGTTATTTTAGGAGTTTCAGGAATTATCTTTGCTATATTTAAATATGTTGGTAACACTTCATTTGTTGAAGTTATTTACAAGATTGTTCAAAAACCATTACAAGGTGCTTCAGATTCAGCATTTGGTGCATTAATAATTGCTTTATTTGTTCCATTCTTATGGTTCTTCGGTATCCATGGAGGTACAACAGTTGGTGGAGTTGTAAATGGTATTTTAACTCCAAATACTGCTGATAATGCAGCTCTTCAAGTAGCTGGTCAATTAGATTTAGCTCATGGTGCTCATATAGTTACTCAACAATTCTATGATAATTTCATTAATTTAACTGGTAGCGGTGAAACATTAGGTCTTACAATTGTAATGCTATGTTTAGCAAAATCTGCTCAATATAGACAATTAGGAAGATTAGCAATAGTTCCAAACTTATTTAATATTAATGAACCAATACTATTTGGTACTCCAATAGTAATGAACCCATTAATGGCTGTACCATTTATTATAGTGCCACCATTAAATGCATTAATACTTTACTTTACTATTTCTTCAGAAATTATTCCTCCAATGGGTGGAGTAATGCCACCTTGGACAACACCTCCAGTATTTTCAGGTTTCCTAATTGGTGGAGTTCCATATGCCATAATGCAGTTAGTAGTTATTGTTATAGGTGCTTTAGTATACTTCCCATTCTTCAAGAAAGCAGATGCTTTAGCTTATGCTGATGAAATAGCAGCTGAAAACTCTGGAGATGGAATACAAGCATAATATTAAAACTAACCAATATAAATAACCCTTTATTAAAATTTAAAAATAAGATTAGACTAAAAATATCAATGAAAAGAGGTAAGTTCAAGATGTTATGCTTGAACTTATCTTTTTTTGCATAAAAGATTACTTATAAAAAATAAAAAAATTAATGAACGTGTTGTATTGAACAATGAACATTGGTAATATTTACTTGTTCAAAAAATGAACTTTAAAAAGATGTGACTATGAATATACATAGAAAAAGGGGGATATTTATGAATAAATTTATTAAGAAAATTTGTAGTGGAGTTGTTATTTCTATTATGGCTGGAAGTTTAACAGCATGTGGAAATTCAGGTCAAGGGTCTGCTAAGAAAACTGATAATGGGAAAATTCAAATTGAGTATTGGTATGGGCTTGGAGGAAAATTAGATGAGAACATGCAGAAAATAATTACTGAGTTTAATGAATCTCAAGATAAATATGAAGTTAAAGGGGTAGCTCAGGAAGATTATGATGCTACATATAAGAGTCTTCAAGCTGCTATAGCTGCTAAAAAATGTCCGGGAATTGCACTGCTAGAGGCAGATAAACAGTATACTCTTGGAGCAAAAGATTTATTAGTTGATATTAGTCAATATACAAGTAATGATTCAGAATATAATGAATCGGATTATTTAGAAGCATTAGTTGAATGTGGAAAACAAAATGATAAGTTATATGCTTTTCCTATATTTGGGACAACTCAATTACTTTATTATAATAAACAATCATTTAAAGATGCTGGGATAAATCCAGAAAACATAAAAACATGGACACAACTTTCAGAAGCTGCAAGAACGTTAGTAAAAAAAGATGGTGAAGATATATCATTTTCAGGATGGGATCCAATGTGGGGACCAGATAATTTGGTAGATGCAGCGCTTAGTAATGGTGGAAAAATATTAAGTGAAGATGGAAAGCAAGTTTTAATCAATAGTGATGAATGGGTTGAATCTTGGGATAGCTTTAGAAAATGGATTAATGAAGAAAAGATAATGAAGATTCATTCTGGTGGACAAGGATGGCAATACTGGTATGATACTGTTGATGATGCTATGAAAGATAGAGCAGCTGGATATACAGGTTCATCAGGAGATCAAGGAGATTTAGACTTTGAAAAATTAGGAGCATTAGAACAACCTGCATTTAAGGATGGAAAAGAATCAAAACCAGTAGCAGAAGGTAGATTTTTAGTAATTCCTAAGGATGTATCAGAAGAAGAAAAACAAGGGGCATATGAATTTATAAAATATTTTACTAGTCCGAAAGTAAGTGCTCAGTGGTCAATTGCATCAGGATATATTTCAGTAAATAAAGATAGTGTTAATGATCCAGATTTTAAAAAACATATCTCTGAAAATCCACAGGCTTTAGTTCCAACAATGCAGGCAGCACATGCTTCAAAAGCTTTTATAGATCCAACAGGAGGGAAAATAAGTGATGCTTTAAAGAATGCTGCAGATAAGGTAGAGCTAGAAAATGTTTCAGCTAAAGAAGCATTAGATGAAGCACAAAAAATTGCGCAAGAGGAATTAGATAAAGTTAATAATAAATAGTATTTAGAAAAAATAACATGTGCAGTGTTTTTATATATAAAGTACTAGCAATATTTAATTTTTGAATGAAGGAGTGTGATTCTATGGAAGCTATATTAAAGAAAAAAAGAATTAAAAATAATATGACCATACTATTATTTATACTGCCAGCATTAATCCCACTTATTATATTTTGGATTATACCTATGATTCAGTCTATATTTATGAGTTTTACAGATTGGGATTATATGAGTTCTAGCTATAATATAGTTGGAGTGAAAAATTATTCTAGTATATTTAATAGTGATTCTTTTTTTGAATCCTTAAGAATCACACTTATTTTTACAATGGGAACTCTTATTCCTACATTAGCTGGGGGACTTGCAATTGCATATATTATTAAAGATAAATTAAGTGGGAGTTCAATATATAAAGCCATAATTTTTTCACCATGGATTACACCTACAGTTGCAGTTTCTATAGTATGGAGTTGGATTTTTGAGCCTCGTTATGGACTCGCTAACCAAGTATTAAATTTTTTCAATATGCCATCATGTCAGTGGCTTAAAAGCTCAGACACTGCGCTTTTAGGAGTGATAATAGTTACAGTATGGAAAGGATTGGGATGGGCAATGGTATTCTATTTGACAGCATTGGAAAAAGTACCAGAGTCATTATATGAAGCTGCTTCTGTTGATGGAGCAGATTCATTTAGAAAATTTAAAAATATAACTATACCATTAATATCACCAACTACTTTCTTTCTTACAATCATAACAACTATTAATTCTCTTCAAGCATATGACCAAATTCAGGTATTAACTCAAGGTGGTCCAGCAGGCAGTACAAGGACATTATTGTATTATTATTATCAGACTGCATTTGAAAATTTTAATATTGGGGAGGCTACAGCAGTTGCTACTGTAATGTTGATAATTATAGGAACATTATCAGGAATACAATTTATAGTATCAAAAAAATGGGTGCATTATTAAAGTTGAATGCATTGAAGTATTTGTTGGCTTATATATTTGAATTTATGGGGTGATTTCATGGATATTAATTCGATAGCAGAATGTAGTATTGAATCAAAGGAGAAATATGAAGATATAGATTTTAAAGAGGTTACTACATTAAAACAGAAAATTATACAAGTAATAAGGCACATAATATTAGCAGGAATAAGCTTTATAACATTCTTTCCTTTCCTTTGGATGTTTTTTAATGCATTAAAAACTAAGGATGAAATTTTTTCTTCTAGATTTAATTTAATTCCCAGCAGTTTTAAATTTGATAATTTTATTAATGTTTTCAAGGAAGCACCTTTTGAAGTGTATCTTGGAAATAGCTTATTTGTAGCATCTGTTGAAGTATTATTTCAAGTTATTAGTGGGGCAATGATTGCATATGCATTAACACAATTTAAATTCAGAGGAAGGACATTATTATTTGGAATTATCATGTGTACATATATGCTTCCATCTGCTGTAACTTATGTACCATGTTATATTATGCTTTCAAAAGTAGGATTAATAGACACACTAACAGGAATAATAGTAAGCAACCTTTCTAATGTATTTGGAATATTTTTATTACGTCAGGCTTTTTTACAGATTAATAAAAGTCTTATTGAAGCAGCTAGAATAGACGGAGCTTCTCATTTTAAAATTTTATGGAGAATAATATTTCCGTTAACAAAACCTACTTTTATAACATTTGGATTAATAAGCTTTGTTACATATTATAATGAATATATGTATCCATCCCTTATTACAAAAAGCCCAGAAAAGTTTTTAGTATCTGCTGGACTTAGGCAGTTCTTTATACAAGGGGGAGCTTACGGGATAAAATGGCCAGAAGTTATGGCGGCAAGTACAATCACTGTATTACCATTGTTACTACTATTCTTATGTGCTCAAAAATGGTTTATTAAAGGTGTAGGAGATAGTGGAGTTAAGGAGTAGATTTATAGTGAGTAGGATAATTAATATTAAATGAGAGTCTGGAAAAGTTACAAGTATTAAAATTGAATTATATAAAATAAGCTGAAGTATATGAAATTTTTCATAATTACTTCAGCTTTTATGTTATAATAAGATAGTATGTATAATTGTATTGAATTCTGGAAAAATAAACTGATTAGGCGCTAATTATAGCATTAAATTACTTAATATTTTATATGCAATTGAAAAATATGACTTTTTACTTAAGAAAGTTACTATTTATTGCATAAGAAAAATAATATTAGTATAATTCAAAGAGTGGAAATAACAAAATTAATAAAATTTGCTTTTTAGAAAATATGTTTCCAGATTGGAGGAAAGCTTAAATGAAATACTGGAAGACGTTAATAGTTATGATTATAGATATATTCATGGTTAACATGGCATATTTATTTTCTATAAATATAGTACAGGGAGAGCAATTTAGATTAATATCAGAAATATATGCTCACGATGTTGTAGCATTAAGCTTAATTTATGTTGTATGCTTTTATTTATTTAAAATGTATGAAAGTTTATGGCATTTAACTGGTACAGATGAATTCTTGTTAGGGGTTGGAGGAAATATATCTGCTGGGATATTATCAATTGCATATACTAGATTATTTGGTTCAACAATACCTTTAAATGTGTGTGTCGTTGGAATATTATTAAGTATTTTCTTTGTACTTGGATATAGAATTTTATATAGAGTATACAGAAGAACTCTTCTTTATATTCCATTTAAATACTCAAGTGATCAAAGAAGAGTAATGATAGTTGGAGCAGGGTCTGCAGGAACTATGCTTATAAATGAAATGATGTCAAGAAGAGAGCTTAAATATAATCCTATTGTATTAATTGACGATGATAAGACTAAGCTTGGGAGAAGGATTTCAGGGGTAAAAATTGAAGGAAATAGATACGATATTCCTTATATTGCAGGTGAGCAAGAAATTGATTTGATTTTAATTGCTATACCATCACTTGATGCTAAAAATAAATCTGAAATTATTGACATTTGTAAAGAGACTAATTGTAAACTTCAAATAGTTCCAGGAATGTATGAAATAATAAGTGGAAAAGCCACAGTTAGTAAAATAAAAGATGTAGATTTAGAAGATTTATTAGGAAGAGATCCAATTCAACTTGATAATAAAGGAATAGCTGATTATATAGAAGGAAGAACTATTTTAATAACTGGAGCTGGTGGCTCAATAGGATCTGAATTATGTAGACAGATAGCAGTATATAATCCTAAAAGATTAGTACTATTTGATATTTACGAAAATAATGTTTATGATATTCAAAATGAGCTTAAAGAAGATTATCCAGATCTTGAAATGAGCGTGTTAATTGGATCTATAAGAGATAGAGCAAGGTTACATGAAGTATTTACTAAATATAAGATTGATGTAGTATTCCATGCAGCAGCTCATAAACATGTTCCATTAATGGAAGATAGTCCAAAGGAAGCTATTAAAAATAACGTATTTGGAACACTTAATTTAGCAAGAGAAGCTAGTGATGCTGGAGTATCGAGATTTGTAATGATATCCACAGATAAAGCTGTTAATCCTACTAATATAATGGGTGCAACTAAGAGATTATGCGAAATGATTATTCAAGCAATGGATAAGCAATCAAAAACTGAATTTGTTGCAGTAAGATTTGGTAATGTATTAGGAAGTAATGGATCTGTTATACCATTATTTAAGAGACAAATTGAACATGGTGGCCCTGTAACAGTTACTCATAAGAAGATAATAAGATACTTTATGCTTATTCCTGAAGCAGCTCAGCTAGTTCTTCAAGCAGGAGCATTTGCTAAGGGTGGAGAAGTATTTGTATTAGATATGGGTAAACCAGTTAAAATTTATGATTTAGCATGTGATTTAATAAGACTTTCAGGATTAGAACCAGGAAAAGATATAAAAATCGTATTTACAGGACTTAGACCAGGTGAAAAATTATATGAAGAACTTTTAATGAGTGAAGAAGGTTTACAAGATACAGTACATGAAAAAATTCATGTTGGTAAGCCAACATTCGAAAGTATGGATACATTAGAAGAAAAACTTGAACAGTTGAGAATACTATTACAGATGAATGATATATCAGAGATTAAGCGTCAAATGCAGAAAATAGTACCAACATATCACTATAAGAATGCAGAAGAAATAGCAGCTGATAATGCGGATAAAGAGTAGAATAAAGATTAGTTAAGAATTTAAATTTACCGGGGCCAATTTTGTCAATATTGTTAAATTAATAATAGGCAATTTTACTAATTAATTTGAATGTAAAAAAAGAAAAAGCCAGTTTTGGCTTTTTCTTTTTTTATAAAATTTTGAACATATTATTTGTTACCGTATTTTTCAAATATTATATCAGTAATCAATGTAGAAGTATCTCCATTACCAAATGCTGATGGAGGAGTACCTGTTGGGTTAAAGTTAGTAATAGCATCTATTATTTTATTAGAATCACTACCAACTAGAACATTCCATCCATTATTAACAGTTTCAACCCATTCAGTTTCATCTCTCATTGTAATACAAGGTTTCTTTAAGAAATAAGCTTCCTTTTGAACTCCACCACTATCTGTAACTATTTTACAAGCATTTTCTTGGAGAGAAACCATTTCTAAGTAACCTACAGGATCTATTATTTTTATGTTATCTCCAAGTTTAAGGCCATATTGGTCAATATATTTTTTTGTTCTTGGGTGAAGTGGAAGAACTATTTTTTGGCCACATTCATTTAATCCATTAACTATTGATGTTAATCTTTCTTGGCTATTTGTATTTTCAGCACGATGGATTGTAGATAATATATAGCTTCCTTTATCTAAATCTAAATCTTCAGTTATTGTAGAAACTTCTTTTGCTCTTTCTTTAAATAAGTTTATAGCATCATACATAACATCACCTACATTATAAACGCCGTTTGTTATGTTTTCCGCTTTTAAGTTATCTACAGCTGTTTGAGTTGGTGTAAATAGAAGATCAGAAATATGATCTGTAAGAATTCTATTTTGTTCTTCGGGCATAGCTTTGTTAAAACTTCTAAGACCAGCTTCAACGTGGGCAACAGGTATAAGAAGTTTACTTGCACAAAGTGAACCAGCAAGAGTAGAGTTTGTGTCACCATAAACTAAAACTATATCTGGTTTTTCTTTTAAGTATATTTCTTCAAGAGCAATAAGCATGCTGCCTGTTTGATGTCCGTGGTTAAATGAACCTATGCTTAAATTATAATCAGGTTTTGGAATTCCAAGTTCATCAAAGAATATATCAGACATATTATTATCATAATGTTGTCCAGTATGTACTAGAATTTCAGTGTTGTTATTTTTTCTTATTTTATTGGATACCGTAGCTGCTTTTATAAACTGTGGTCTAGCACCTATGACAGTTAGTACTTTCATGTACTTACCTCCTCTGAATTTTTTTGTAATAATTCTAGATATATTTTATCATATATAAACCTTAATATACAATTAACATGTAATAGATTTTGCTAATACCCTATGATATAATTAATAGGTTGAAGCAAAATTATGATTTGTGATTAGATTTATACTAATAAAATCTAATTATAAAATAAATTATTAAAATATGTACAGGTTATAATTATCTATTTGAAGGTTGATTTAATCATAGAATGGTTAAATTATATTTAGATAGTATTATTTTAGATTAAAGGGGAAATTAAAATGAACATTTTACTTATAAATCATTATGCTGGTTCAGATTATCATGGAATGGAATTTAGACCGTATTATATGGCTAGAGAATGGAAAGAGATGGGGCATAATGTGACTATATTAGGTGCGGACTTCTCACACTTAAGAAAGAACAATCCTGTTATAGAGAGAGATTTTCAAGAGGAAATGGTAGATGGAATAAGATATGTATGGGTTAAGACACCTAAGTATCAAGGAAATGGTGTTGGAAGAATAAAAAACATTTCCACATTTATGTGGAAATTAAGAACTAATTATAAAATGGTAGCTGATAAATATAAGCCAGATGCAGTAATAGCTTCATCAACTTATCCTTTAGATATTTATCCAGCTCATAGAATTGCAAAGAGATGTGATGCTAAACTTTGCTTTGAAATACATGATTTATGGCCTCTTAGTCCAATGGAAATAGGAGGATTTTCTAAAAATAATCCTGCTATAGTTATACTTCAAAGAGCAGAGGATTTTGCATTTAAAAATTCAGATGTTATAGTTTCTATTTTACCAGATGCAGATAAACATATTAAAGAAAGAGGATTTAGTACAGATAAGTTTGTATATGTTCCAAACGGAATAATAGTAAATGATGAGAAAAAAAATCCTCCAAAAGAAAAGACAATAGAGAGATTAGAACAGTTGAAGAAAGAAGGATATTTCTTAGTAGGATATACAGGAAATCATTCTCCAGCAAATGTTTTAGATACTCTTATTGATGCAGGAAAAGAAACAACTGATAAAAAAATTAAGTATGTTTTAGTTGGTAAGGGAAATGTTAAAAATGAATTAATTGAATATGCAAAAGCAAATAATGTTAATAATGTAGAATTCTTAGATCCAGTTCTTAAGGATAATATGGATAATGTACTTCAACTACTAGATATATGTTTTATAAGTTTAAAAAAGCAAAATTTATTTAATTATGGTGTAAGCCCTAATAAATTATTTGATTATATGATGGCAGCAAGACCTGTTATATATGCTGTAGAGGCATCAAATGATCCTGTTAAAGATTGTGGATGTGGTGTAAGCGTACCAGCAGAAAACCCAAAAGCAGTAGTAGAAGCTGTTATGAAAATTAAAAAGCTAAGTGATGAAGAAAAAGTGGAGATGGGAAAACGCGGAAGAGAATATGTATTAGAAAATCATATGTACCATCCATTAGCTGAAAGATTTTTAAATGCAATTAAGTGATGCTCCAAATTTCACATTTAATATGCTCCAAATTTAAATTTTAATTTTTCAATTTAAAGGAGGTTTTTACCGTGGCTAAAGTATCAATAATTACTCCAGTATATAATGTTGAAGCATGCATTGAAAGATGTATAAAATCTATCATTAATCAAACATGTAGTGATTTTGAACTTCTGCTTATAGATGATGGCTCTCAAGATAGAAGCATTGAAATTGCAGAAGAGTTATTAGAAAAGACAGAACTTAATTATAGAATTATAACTCAAAAAAATGCTGGAGTTAGTGCAGCAAGAAATAGAGGTATAAGAGAAGCTAATGGAGAATTTATTACATTTTTAGATTCAGATGATTATTTTGAAGATACATTTATAGAAAAAATGTATAGTAAGGCTAAAGAAACATCTTGTGAGATTGTTTTCTGTGATTATAGTGAAGTCGATGAAAATGGAAATATATTAGTTAAAAATAGAACCAATTATTTAGATAGTCCTATAAGAGGAGAAGATGCAGCATTAAGGCAGCTTAAGGATGAAATAACAATAGGGATGAGAAGTGCAATTTATAAAACATCTCTTATTAAAGGTCATAATCTTACATTTGACAGTACTAGAAAGTACGGAGAAGATATGATTTTTGTTGTTAAAGCATTATTATTTGCTAATAAGGTTATTTCAGTAAACGAAGTTCTTGCTTATTATGTGATATGGGGTAATTCAGTTACTCAAAATGTTTCGTTAAAGCATCTTGACTGTTATAATTCATACATAGATTTATTAGAATATGTGGAATTTGATGAAAAATATAAACCTATAACAAAATATCTTGTTGAATTCAAAATTCCTTATTCAATAGCACACATATTTTCAGTATTTACAAAGGATGAAAATTTTACTGAAAATCTTATGAATTTCTTAGAAAGAGATGATATAAGGAAAGCATTAAAGAAATATAAGATGCAGAAACTAAATCTATATAATTTAAGATTCTTGATTCAAAGTAAGGGAATGATACATTGCCCAGAATTTATGATAAAAGTATTTGGAAAGCTTAGAAAATAAACAAACTTGGTGAGTTTATATTGTTTATTTTATAGTGGAGGATAAAATGCATAAATCAATATCAAAGAATGCTCTGTTTAAAGCAGCATTAAATTTATTTAATATAATCCTGCCTATATTGGTAACATCATCTGTTAATAGGGCGCTTGGAGCTACTAATATAGGATATATAACAATTGGGGAATCTTATACATCATATTTCTTGATTTTTGCAAGTTTTGGAATATATCAATATGGGTTAAGAGAAATAAGTAAGGCGAGAAGTGATGAAAAAAAGCTTAGCCAGACATTTACAAGTCTATTCTTGATTACGGTATTTACTAATATTGTTGTTACAATAATATATTTGGTTTTTATGACAACATACTATAAGGATCAGGAATATTATTATACATGTATAGTTTTAGGATTTAATTTATTTTCTAATACATTCTATGTAGAATGGATAAATGAAGCATTAGAAAATTTCAGTTTTATAACTGTAAAGACAATAATAATAAGAATAGTATATTCTATTTTAATAATTGCTCTTATAACAGAAACAGAAAAATTTAATCTTTATATATACATAGTTGTAGCGTTTAATTTCATAAATAATATTGCAAGTTATATATATGTAAGAAAAAGTGTTAAATTTGATTTTTCAGATTTGCAGATTATTAAGCATATTAAGCCAATGTTTTTTGTGGTTATTTTATCTAATATAGGTGTTTTATATACTCAAGTAGATAAGATAATGCTTACTAATGTACCAGGTGGTGCTGATGTTAAAGGACTAGCATACTATGGAAACTCTCAAAAAATAATGACTATAATAAATACACTGGTATTTACAATAATACAGGTTACTATTCCTAGATTATCACATTACCTGGGAAATAATAAAAAAGAGGATTATATAGCTCTTTTAAATAAAGTAATAAAGATTTACTTCTTATTGCTTTTCCCAGCATCAATAGGATTATTTACAATATCACGACAGGCTATGGGTATTTACGGAGGACCTGATTTTGTTTTAGGCGGAAGTGTTATGGCTGTCTTTTCTCTTTACATGATTATAGGTGGAATAGAAACAGTTATATCTCAACAAATGATTTACCTTAATGGGCGTGAAAAAGATGATGTTTATTTAGTATTAATAGGTGGTATTATAAACGTAGTTTTAAATGTTATACTTATATTTATAGGAAGACTTAATGCAGTTACTGCAATTTCAACTACATTTATAGCTAATTTAATACTATTATGCTTAGAATATGTATTTGTTAAAAAGAAGATGAAACTTGATGTAAAGATGTTTTCTTTTGATAATATGAAGTATTTATATTATTCATTATTATTTATTCCAATTTCATATGTAATTGATAAAGCAATAGATAATATTTATTTATCATGTATATGTATAATGGCTGCATGTGGATTGTTATATCTAGGTATACTATTCTTTACTAAAGATAAAATGTTCTTTGAATTAATAGATAAAATGTTAATAAAACTAAAATTAAAAAAATCATAAATAATCTTAATTTACAATGAATAATATATGTTATTCATTGTGAATTTTTCATAATTTGGATATAATGAAAATTGTGATTTCACAAGATAAATAGGAGATAAATAATATGGACAAAGAAAGATCAACTCAACATAAGTTAATTAGTATAGTAGTGCCAATATATAATGTAGAAAAGTATTTGCCTAAGTGTATTGAGAGTATATTAAATCAGACTTATAAGAATTTTGAATTGATTTTAGTTGATGATGGTGCAAAAGACAACTGCGGAAACATATGTGATGAATATGCTAAGAAGGATAGTAGAATAATCGTAATACACAAGGAAAATGGTGGATTAAGTTCAGCAAGAAATGCAGGAATAGATATTGCAAAGGGTGAGTACATTGGGTTTGTTGATAGTGATGACTGGATTCAAAGTGAAATGTATGAAAAGTTAGTTTCTTTGATAGAAAACTATAATGCTGATATAGCTCAATGTGAATTTATAAATGCACCTTATGAAAATATAGAAATTCAACCTGAAGAGGAAGTTATAAAAACTTTTACTAATATAGAAGGATTAAATAACTTATATAATGATATGTATGTATCGACAGTTGTTGCATGGAACAAACTATATAAAACTTCCTTATTTAAGGAAATAAGATATCCTAACGGAAAAATTCACGAAGATGAAGGAACTACATATAAATTAATATTTAATGCTAAAAAGATAGTATATACAAACCAAAAGTATTATTATTACAGACAAACACCAAATAGTATTACTAATGCAGCTTTTAATAAGAAAAGACTTAATATATTGGATGTATTTGACGAAAAAATAAAATATATGAGTAAAATAGGTAATGATGATTTATATGCAAAAACATTAAAGTGGTATTTCTTTAAAATTATTAATCTCTATTTTGAATGTCATAAACATTTAAAAGATGATAAAGAAACTCTAAATATGATTGATAAAAGAGTTAAAGAAGCATATTCAATGTATTTAGGAGCAACAGGAAAAGAGACAAAATGGGTTATATTATTTACAATATTTAAGATAAACCCTTATTTATATAATTTTATAATAAATAAAGTAAATGGTTAATAGGAGAGGAAGTATAATATGATATTAAAGAAAATACAAAAGTATTTAGTACTTTCTGTGAGTGCCCTTATGCTGTGGTCTAGTGTACCGCAGTCAGTATATGCAGCAGGTATTCCAGAAAAGGATACGGTGTTGGTAAAGTCAGAGAGTAGTGAAAAAACTAATAATGTTGATTCACAAGATAAAAAAGATGATAAGAAACAAAATAACAAAGATAATATTAAAAAGGATACTGAGGATAATAAAGAAAATAAAGACCATAAAGATGTTGAGGATGAAAATGATAAACCTAATGAAGAAGTTCCAGAAAAAAGAATGGAAGATGGCTGGAATATAATTAATGGTAAAAAGTATTACGTTGTTGATAATGAAATCATAGATAAAACAGGATGGTTTAAAGAAAGTGACGTAATAAGAAAGAAAGATAATAAAGATGAGTACTATTTAAATGATGATCATTCAGCAGTTATAGGGTGGAAAGAAATTGATGGTGATTGGTACTATTTTAATAGTGAAGGAATTCTTCAGCGTGGATGGATAGATATTAATAGTGGTAAGTATTATACTGATGAGAATGGCGTAATGTTAACAGGTTGGAATGAAATAGGTAGAGAAAAATATTACTTTGATCAGTATGGAAAGATGTTAACTGGAAAAGTTTCATTAGATAATAAATTTTATTTCTTTGATACTGAAGGAAAGCTTCAAAAAGGAATGTATATAAGTAATGGGAAAATATATTATTCTGATGAAGATGGGGTAATGATAAGAGATAAATGGATTGATACTA
>DPOH01000155.1 GCA_003539755.1 Clostridium sp. | reverse complement strand
GGATTACAATGCCCATTAATTGAAGTAAGACATGAATGTATAAAAAATCTTAATAAAATGAAAAGTTTTATAAATGAGTATGATAAAAAATTAATTTATAGATATATAGATAAAGAATGTATTCAGTCTATATGAAGAAAATTAAAGTCACTACTTAAGAAAAATACTTATACTAATAATGATAATAGGGAGTTAGTGATTGATCAACCAGAAATTATTCAAATTCATCCTAAAGATGCATTTCTATTAAATATAAATGTTGTAGGTCAAGGGTTATTTAATAGAATTAAAGTTAAGAATTCACTTAAGGAAAATAATGTTGTGTATATTATGCAAAATTTTATTGAGGAAAATGGATTTTCCACAATTGTGTGTACAGAAAATGGATATGCTATAGGATATATTTCAAAACCTATTGATGATATATTAAATAATCTAATATATGCAGAACGTTATGTATATGGTGTTATAAAGCAAATAAGTGATGATTTGAATAATATAAGCATATCTTTATATTTAAGTTATAAAGATGTTGAGGATGGAGTATCTAATGTACTAGATCTTCTATCCAGAACAAAAGAACAATATATTCAATAATCTTAAATAATGATAAAGAGGTTTTATGCGTACTTTTGAATACGCATAAAGCCTCTTGTTTTTAATTATTATTTTCTTCTTTCCATGCAAGTAAAGCTAATGAAAGTTGATCAGGGCAAGATGTTGATCTTTTACCACAATGAATTCCACTAAGTTTTTCGATTACATCATCTACTTTCATACCTTGGACTAAATGACCTATACCTTGAAGATTTCCATTACAGCCGCCAATAAATTCAATAGATTGAATTACATTGTCTACTATATCTAAATTAATTGTTGATGCACAAACACCATTTGTCTTATAAGTAAACATATATTTATTTCTCTCCTCATAATAAAATAATACTCCTACTTATTATAGTAGGAAATTGTCAATAAATAAAGATATAGCAGTAAATTAGTAGTACCAATAAAAGAGGAAAAGAATATATTATAAATACAAATAGGATTGGAGTAAAAATAGGATTGTTTATATTAGGAGGAAATGGGATTGAGTTATATTATTTTGTGCAATACAGGTTCCGACAGTCTTAGCAGAATCAACACTTATGATAAAAAGGTAGAAAATCTTTATTTATCTAATGGGACTGAGCCATTTGGTCCCCATAGTTTAGCTTTATACGATAAAAATATTATTGTGGCAAATAATTATAATAACAGTATATCCTTGATTAATTTATGGGATTTTAAGGAACTCAAAAATTTATATATAGGAGCTCATCCTAATGACATAAGTATAGTAAATAAAATATTATATGTGACTTGTGGAGAGTCAGATTCTGTAATCGTATATGATTTAAACAACGAGAGGATTGATTTTGAAATACCTACAGGTAGATTTCCACATGATATTATATTGTACAAAGAAAAAAATATGCTATTTGTAAGCAATATAGGAGATAATAGTATATCTATAATAGAGGTTGAAAAAAATGAAATAATTCAAAAAATAGAAGTGGAAAATACTCCTTTAAAGATTGCAGTTTCTAATAATAGACGTTATTTGTATGTTTGTATGAGCTATCTTGGGTATGATCAAGATGGCTATATAGGAATTATATCTTTAGATAATCTTAAGCTTATTCAAAAAATAAAAGTTGGATATTCCCCAGTAGATTTATTTGAGGATAATGGATACTTGTATATATCTAATTTATGTAGCGGCTCTATAAGTGTAGTAGATTTGAATAAGGGGATAGAAGTAAAGAAAATTCCTGTAGGAGGAATGCCAAGAGGTATACTTAAGATAAATGAAATCATATATTCTGGTGATTATCAAAATGGAATTGTAAATGTAATAAACCTTAAAGAAAAAGAAATAAAAGCCATAACAGTTGGAAAAGAACCAAATGCAATGACTTTTATTGAAAACTAATAATATAATACTATGCTTCTAGAAAAAAATAAACTAAAGCAATTTTTGAGTTTAATTTTCATCTATTAATATATTGATAACTTTATTATAAATATCTGAAGGATTGTTTTTCCATTTACTGCAGATAGAAGAAGCCTGCTTAGTTGAAGGAACAGAAAGTTTAAGTTCCATCAATAATGTCTGATTTTCTACAGCTTTTAAATCTACTATAAAGCTGTCATTATCACCTAATGTATAGTCAGCATGAATAGTAAGTTCTTTTTTTATTGATTCGATTTTTTCTTTTATGTACTCGTCAACAACTGATATTTTTGAAGGTGAAAGCCTGTCTTTGAACATAGAAAGTACATTTTCTCCTTGTTTTGTCAACATTAGTACTTTTTTATCATTAGCCTCATGATATTCAACGAATTTTGAATCTTCTAATTCAGATAAATATTGTTGAAAAGTGAAATAATTTATGAAATTGTTTTCTAAAATTATTTCTGTAAGCTGAGTATTTGATATTGGATTTTTTATTGATTTTAAGACATATAGCATTAAAAGTTTATTTTC
>DPOH01000016.1 GCA_003539755.1 Clostridium sp. | reverse complement strand
ATTGGGAATTGTGTTTCTCTTTGCTTTCTTTTATGTTCTTCAGAAAAAGCAGTAGATACATATTTTGAATAGTCATTAAATTGGTATGTATCACATGAATGTAGAACTACAGGTTTAGTAAATATTCTTTCAATAGCATTTTCCATAGAACTTAATCCAGATAAATAATTAAATTTTTCTACAAGTTCCTTTGTTGCATTCATAGTATAAATAAATGCTGTAGGCATTTTCTTTGGTGCTATAGTAGAGTAATTTTCATCATAAACTAAGTATTGGAATATTAATCTTTCAAAGAATCCTTGTAAAGCTGCTGTTATAGTTCCTAAATATATTGGTGAACCAAATATAATTCCATCTGCTGTAGATAACTTTTCTAAAACTTCATAAAGATCATCTTTTACAGCACATTTTCCATAGCTTTTTCCACCAATAAATTTACATGCAAAACAGCTTTTACATCCAGTATAATTTAAATCATATAAATTAATCATTTCAACTTCAGCTTCTGGGTGTGATGCTTTAACACCTTCTAAAGCTTTATTTAATAAAGTTGCAGTATTTTTATTTTTTCTTGGGCTTCCATTTATAGCATAAACTTTCATTTTGAAATCTCCTATTTTGTTTAAATTTTTTGCATAAATTATGTTATCATATAATAAATAAAATACAAGTATTCAGTTTTTTGTGTTTAAGTATAAAAAAGATACTATTGTGATATTTACTAATGAGAAGATAATATATGAATAAAGATAAAGTGACAAATACTAAGAATAAACCTAAGCCAAAATGTCCATTAATATATGCAGTAGATATTATAGGAGGAAAATGGAGACTGCCTATTTTATGGTATATATATGCTAAGAAAACAGTGAGATATGGTGAATTAAAAAAATCTCTTGAAAGCATAACCAACACAGTGTTAATAAGATGTTTAAAGGAACTTGAAGAAAATAACCTTATAATACGCAAGCAGTATACTGAGGTACCACCAAGAGTAGAATATTCACTAACTGAAAGGGGAAAAGCCCTTCTTCCAACATTAAATGAGTTATCAGCTTGGGGGGAAGATCAGATAAAATTTAATGAAGAAAATGAATAATCAATTAAATAAGTGTATAAATACGCACAAAATATATGCAAAGGAGAAAATTATATGAGCTATAAAAATAAAGTTGCTGTTATTACAGGTGGAGCACAAGGGATAGGAAAAGCTATTGCAGAAGAGTTTAAAAGAAATGGATGTAATGTATGTATTATAGATATAAAAGATAACGATTATTTTGTTGGAGACATTTCTAAAAAGAAACTTTAGATGAATTTGTAGAAAAGGTAATTAGTGATTTTGGGCATGTTGATTATCTGATTAATAATGCAATACCTTTAATGAAAGGATTAGATGAGCGTACATATGATGAGTTTAACTATGCTATGAGAGTTGGAGTTACTGCACCATTTTATCTTTCAAAATCATTTGCACCATATTTTGCAGAGGGAGCATCTATTATTAATATTTCATCATCAAGAGATAGAATGAGCCAGCCAAATACTGAAAGTTATACTGCAGCAAAAGGTGGAATTTCAGCATTAACTCATGCACTAGCAGTAACTTTATCTGGAAAGGTTAGAGTAAATTCAATATCTCCAGGATGGATTGATACAGATTATAAAGAATATACAGGAGCAGATGCTGTTCAGCAGCCTGTTCATAGAGTTGGTAATCCATCTGATATTGCAAATATGGTCTTATTCTTATGTTCAGAAAAAGCAAGCTTTATTACTGGAGAAAATATCTGTATTGACGGAGGAATGACAAGGCAGATGATTTATTCAGGAGATTTTGGATGGAATCTTGATATAATGATAATGACTAGATTAGTTTTAATAATGTTACTAATACTGTCAAACTTTTAGCTCCTTCCATTTATTGATGTGATTTACTTTTAAGTATAACATAAATTACAAACTGAAGAGGAATTTAGATATAAAAAACGCCCGAGAATAATCTCAGGCGTTATTTTTTCCGCAAAGACTTATATTAAAAAGCATAAATATTTTATCTAAAATACAATCTTTTTTATACATAACAGTACTGTAAGGAATTCCTTTTAAAGCAGCATACTTTTTAACAGGATTATTTTTGAAGAATACATAGTTTATAAGTTCATGTTCCTCTTCTGTAAGTTTATTAAGGGCGTTACGTAAAAGAGTAAGATCTAGTTCTTTTAATAAGTTATGATCTACAGGGAGATTACCTGATTCAATAGTGTTTTCAACATTTTCTAGTACAAGAGTTGAAGAGCCTTCAAGGTGGCTCCTTGATAAATTCTTTTCTATAAGGTCATTGATACTGTTCTTTATTCCATTGGTAGCATAGGCAACAAATCTATGAGTGTTAGGTTTATAATATGAAACGCATTTGAAGAGGATTCTGTAACATTCATTCATAATATCTTGAAATTCGTATCCATGAATAAATGTTCTTTTTGATAGGTTTATTATAAAAGGCTTGAATTCATTAACTAGTTTTTCTTTTGACTCTTCATCACCATCTTTTGATTTTATAACAAGGCTTTCAATGTAGTTATAATTCATAAGACCACCCCAAACATATATTCTTATGTAATGTATATGGTTGAAATGAAGAAATTCTAAGAAGTGAATGTCAGAATTTTAAATAAATATCCATATATTTATTTTACCTAAATAAATAGAGTATGTGGAGGTTATTTTTATGGGAAACTTTATTATAGCAGCAGGTCATACTGCAAGTGGAAATGTTGGTTGTGGAGTAGTAGATAGGTTGGATGAAAGTAATTGTACAAGAGAAATATCATCATTAGTTGTATTATATTTAGAGCAGTTAGGACATTATGCAAAGTTACTTAGAATTGATAAAAGCAACACTTATAACTGTCAGGATTGCTATGAAAGAGCTGAAGAAGCTAATGATATAGCACAGAGCATTATTAATATTGACTTATATGTAGAGATTCATATTAATGCAGGGGGAGGTACTGGGAGTGAAGTACTTACCATAAGTAAATCAGAAGTAGCTAAGAGTGCAGCATATAGAATATCAAAGTCATTATCACAAAAACTTGGAATACCTAACAGAGGAGTAAAGAGTGCTAACTTAATAGTTCTTAAGAAAACAAGTATGCCAGCAATACTTGTAGAATGTTTATTTGCAGATAGTTCAGATGCTGAAAAATATAATGCAGATCTTATAGCAAGAGCTATAGTAAATGGATTACTTGGAGAAAACAGTTGTGAGAATAATATATGGAAGCTTGGATGGAATAGGAATGACAAGGGCTGGTGGTTTTGTACTGATGTAGTAAACAAGCATTATTATACTTCAAAGGACGGATGGAAGTTAATTGATGGTGATTGGTTCATATTTGATGAGAATGGATATGCACTTCAGAATACTTGGTACCATGATGAGAATGATGGGAAGAATTATTATCTTGGTGATGATTGTAGGATATGTAAAAGTAAATAATTATACCTAATATATATAGTATTGCATTCTACAATATTATTGTGACATAATATTAATATGAAATAATTTTATTGAAAGTTAAACTTAAGATTAATTTGGTTGTCCAATGATATTAATGTTGTTTATTGGAAAATGAAAGGAATAATATATGTTTGGAATAATGAATTTGGGAAAAGATAATATAGTAAAGAAAAATGTAACTAGAAAGTATAAGAATGCCAGAATAACTATTTTAGATGCAAAATTTAAAAGAGTTGACGGAAAAGATACACTTCTAGATGAAAATCATGTTGATAAGTTGTTTAGTGATATAAATAGAGCATGTGAAGTTAATAGTTCAAGGTATAATCAAAGCCCTAAGAGAATTTTAATATCTGCTGATGATGCTTTAATAGATAAGATGATGAATAAAGAAAATTCAGGTGAACTAAAAGAAACTGTTTTTAAAGATGAATTTATGGATATGTATGAACCACATTATACATTAGATCAGGTTTATTTAGGAGAAGAAGAAAAAAAGCAGATACTAACAGTTTTAAATATAAAAAAACACGAAGAAAAGATGTACAAGGACTGGGGATTTGAAGAAACAGCTATAAAAAATAGATCTGTTGTTTTCAATTTCTTTGGTGAACCTGGAACTGGGAAAAGTATGGCTGCTGAAGCAGTAGGAAAGTATTTAGGTAAGAAAATATATTCAATTAATTATGCAGAACTTGAATCTAAATATGTAGGTCAAACTCCTAAGAATATAAAAAAAGCATTTGAAAAAGCTAGTCAAGATGATGCGGTACTAGTATTTGAAGAAGCAGATTCATTTTTAGGAAAGCGTCTTACAGATATAAGCCAATCTGCTGATTATGGTGTAAATATAACAAGAAGTGTAATGCTATTAGAACTTGAAAAATTTGAAGGAGTAGTTATTTTTACAACAAATCTTCTTAATAATTATGATGAAGCATTTAAGAGAAGAATACTGGCAAGCGTTGAATTCAAAATGCCTAATGAAGCAGGTAGAAAAGCTATATTTGATATTCATATGCCAAAGAAGATGCCATTAGAAGAAGGGGTAAATTCAGAAGTGTTAGCTAAAGAATTTACAGATGTATCAGGTGCTGATATTAAGGATATAATATTTATGGCAGCAGTTACAGCGCTTGAAAGATACGAAAAAGAAAAAAATGAATGTGAAGAAGATTTAGAGAAAGAGGAAGTAGAATTATTCTTACATCCAAATGATGAAGTAGAAGAGTTTGATAGTGAATTAGAAGCAGATGATACTACTTTAGAAGAAAATGAAGATGAAAGTTTAAATGATAAAATAGTAATAGATGCTGAGAAAATAATTGAAGATGATGAAGTGAAAGCAAATGAAGAAGCTGCAGTTGCACTTGAAGAAGTAGTTGAAGAAGAATCAGAAGAAAACAATCTAGAAAAAGATTTAAATCAATTTGTAACATTAGAAGATTTTAAATCTGCATATAGAGATATTAGAAATAGATACAGAAGTAGATAAATTTTAAATATAGTTACGTTAAATCTAGTTTAATTTAAAATATACACTAGAAATAAAATATAAGAGGTACGAAAAGATATGAAAAAACTTATTTCTTGGAATGTTAATGGACTTAGAGCATGTGTTAAAAAAGGATTTTTAGATTTTTTTAATGATGTAGATGCAGATATTTTCTGTGTTCAAGAAACAAAACTACAAGAAGGACAAATTGATTTAGAGCTTTCAGGTTATCATGATTATTGGAATTATGCTGAAAAGAAAGGTTATTCAGGAACTGCTGTATTCACAAAAGAAGAGCCTTTAAGTGTAAAAAGAGGAATGGGAATCGGAGAACATGATACAGAAGGCCGTGTACTTACATTAGAATTTGAAGAATTCTATCTTGTAAATGTATATACTCCTAATTCAAAACAGAAGCTTGAAAGACTGGATTACAGAATGGTATGGGAAGATGTTTTCAGAAGTTATCTTAAAGAACTTGAAAAGAGCAAGCCTGTAATTTTATGTGGTGATTTAAATGTGGCTCATAAGGAAATAGATCTTAAAAATCCTAAGAATAATAGAAAAAATGCAGGATTTACAGATGAGGAAAGAGAAAAAATGACAGAACTATTGGATGCAGGATTTATTGATACATTTAGATATTTTTATCCTGATACTGAGGGTGTCTATTCTTGGTGGTCATATAGATTTAATGCAAGAGCAAATAATGCAGGATGGAGAATTGATTATTTTTTAGTTAGTGATTGTTTAAAGTCTAAGTTAGAAGAAGCAAAGATTTATACAGCTATAGAGGGTTCTGATCATTGTCCTGTGGAACTTTCTATAAACATATAGAAAATATAATTTTATAATGGGTTGTCATATAAGCAAATGTTATTATATGATAGCTCATTTATTATAATAATATATAATGAAATGTTATTATTGAGTTAATAATTTTGTGTTTTGGAATAATTGAGTTAAATAAAAATAAATTAAGGATTAAATATGAATATAAGTAATAACAAAAACAAAAACTATTAACATATATTATATGTTAGGAGTGAAAAAACATGAAAATAAAACAATACATAAAATTTATATGCACTTTATTAATATTTCCTTTATTTTTGACTAACAATGCATATGCAGCAAAGAGATATGAGATTCCTGAATCTATAACAATAACTACTGGTAAAACTAAGCTTGGTGAAGTAGAATATGAGAATTATACTATATCAGCAAGAAGGATAAGTACAGGTGATGAAGATGAGGTTGTATATTGCCTTGATATTGAAAAAGGATATCCTTCAGGACAGGTTTTTTATTTAAAAGGAAACACAGAAGCGATTATAGACAATATTTTAGCATCAGGTTATCCAGATAAGACACCACAAGAGTTGAATTTATCAAATGAAGATGACGCTTATTTTGCTACACAAATTGCAATTTGGTGTGCATTAGAAGGATATGATGTAAATAAATTAACTGGAGGTAATGAAAATGTTATTGAAGCCATAAGAACAATATATAATCAAGGAATTGAAGGAGAAAATATTAAGGAAGCGTTAAATAAAGAGTATATTTCATCTAATCAATCAATACAGAGAGTTGTTATTTCATTTGATGTAAAACCAGCTCAAGAAGGATAGATAAATGTTAAAATATAATGAGTAATATCTTTATGTGAATATATATTAGACAGAACTAATTCTAAATATTAAATATATAATTAATATATTCATTCAATAATATGATATATAGAGGTTTTATATGATTAACTAATGAAATATATAAAAATTAAAGGAATACAGTCATTAATAAAAATTGAATGTATATTGAAAACTATATATAATAAATTTACTATATTAAAATATTGGAAATTTAAATAATAACGTATTCAAAGAATATAAAAGAATAATGGGGATGAAAGATGAACAAAGCACTTTTGGTGGTTAATGCTCAGGAAGATTTTATTGGGGAGCAGCGGAGCAAAAAGAAATTTAACTATTATGATGTGGATGAATTAATATTAAATATTAATAATAAAATAGAAGGATACAAGTCAGATAATAAGTATGTAGCTTACATTGCACATGTGTTACCAAGTAGTTTTTTTAATAAAAAATTTATTGGGTATGGTATAGTTGGTACTTCGGGGGCTAAAATATGTGAAAATATAAAGATTGTTTGTGATAATTATTTTGAAAAGCAGACTGCAAATGCATTTAAAAATACCAATCTTATTAAATTTATAAGGGAAAAACAAATATCTGAAATAGAAATAGTAGGTATTGATGTTACAGGAAGTATTAATGAAACAGCAAAAGGAGCATTAGATTTAGGTTTAAAAGTATCTATTCCAAATAGCTGTATAGGTAAAACAAATGAAGTAAAGTATCATAAAGTATGCACAAGACTTAAAAACTTTGGAGTAGCATATTCATAAATAAAAAAAGACTGTCTCAGAATTTGAGGCAGTCTTTTTGTAAACATTATTGTTATTGCTGAATATTATAAAGTAGAATTAAGGTTTTTATGGAGGCCTATTAGATGAATGCATATCAGCTAATCATGAAACTTCAATTGAAGATGCAAGACCCGGTCTTTGCAAATAAGTTTAATGCAGCAGTTTCCAAACTAAATAGTATACCAGGACTTCAGCAGCAAGTACTTAAGATAGCTCAGATTAATAATGAAAACCAGAGACAGAAAGCACTGGATAAACTTCCAGCAGAAGTAAAAAATACAGTGACAGAAATATTAAATCTCCTTGAGAGCTAAAATATTAATTGTTAAAAACATCTAATATATATGTTAGATGTTTTTTGTACTTACTACAGTGAGAAATTAAAAACCACGTTTTTTAGCTTCAATTCCACTTTCATTAATTCCTGGCTCTTTAATACTTGTGTTTATAGAATTCTTAGCATACTGGTTTTGAGTTTTGCTACCATTTCTTAAGTAATTTTCTTTTGAATAATCTCTTTTGTTATTATTCTGCATATTAGGTCATCTCCTTAATTTGTAATACAAATATATTATGTGTAAAAATAATAAAATAATTATGTCCAAATAATTACAATTAAATGCTTTGCCATTTTCGGCAATATGCTTATATAAAATATCATAATATGCATATAATATTTTATAGTATAATGGAAAAGTGATAGTTTAATATATCCTAAAAAATTAAAAGATAAAAGATGTTTTTATATTGCTGAAGGAAAATGAAAGCAAAGAATTTTTTGATTGAAAAAGTATAATGATTGATTATGCAAAGGCAATTAAAGTAATTATAGTAAAGAGGTAGAGTATGATAGATTTTTTAATGCTTGGAACTGGAGGAGGCATGCCTATGCCTACAAGATTTTTAAGTGCAGGATTAATAAGTTATAAAGGAAGAAAAATATTAATAGACTGTGGAGAAGGAACTCAGGTATCCATGAGAATATCTAACTGTGGATTTAAAACCATAGATGTAATCTGCATAACACATGTTCATGGAGATCATATTGTAGGACTTCCAGGCTTACTTGGAACCATTGGTAATAGTGGAAGAACAGAACCTTTGACAATAATAGGACCAGAAGGAATAGGAAAAGTAGTAGATGGACTTAGAACTATAGCTGAATATCTTCCTTATGAAGTGAATATAATTGAAAACCCTAAAGATACTATTGTTCTAAACAACGGTTTTATAAATGGAGAGGTTGAAATTAATACATGTATACTTGAACATTCATCACCATGTATAGGATATAATTTTAATATTAAAAGGACTCCAAGATTTAATATGGAAAGTGCTATTAAAAATAATGTACCTAAGTTACTATGGTCAAGATTGCAGAAGAAGGAAGAAAAAATAGAGTATGAAGGAAAAACATATTATAGACAAATGATTCTTGGAGAAGAGAGAAAGGGAATAAAGATATCGTATATTACAGATTCTAGACCTATTCCATATATAGTGGAGTTTATATATGGTAGTGATTTATTTGTGTGTGAGGGTACATATGGAGATGATAATGACATTGTAAAAGCTAAGAAAAATAAACATATGACATTTAGAGAAGCAGCAGTACTTGCGCGAATGGGGAATGTAAAGAAACTTCTTTTAACTCATTTTGGTACTGCTATGGGAAATCCAGAAGAATTTATAGGAAATGCATTAGAAGAATTTAAAAATTCTGAAGCAGCTTGTGACAGATTTAAATTAAATTTAAAGTTTTCAGAAGAAAACAAATAAAATTATCTTTTGGATAAATTATTTAGGGAAAATAGAAAAATATGATATAATTATTATGAAAAAGCTTACATTAAAGTTTTTGAAAAAACATAAGAAAATTTATAATAAGGTGGTAAAAGTATGGACACATCAACAATAATTGCTTTTATTCTAGTTTTAGCTACAGATGTAGTATTTTTTTTGAGAGAGAGAAAGTATGTTATAAAATATAAAGGGAGAAATAGACTAGGATTATTAATTCCAGCTGTAGTTCTTGTAATTGTAGCATTATCTTTAATATCGCAAACAATAAAAATTACAGATTTATTCATTTTAATTCCAATGATTCCGCTTGCGTTTTTAGGAAATAAATGTGGTGTAACAGAGCAAGGAATTTTATCAAATTGTTATTTGACTACGTGGGATAAGATAGATCAATTTTCAATTGGAAAAATAAATAATAAGCAATATATGCTTCAGTATAAAAGTGGAAGTGGAATAAGAAAAATTTTTTTTAATATTGGAGAAGGAGAAGATGTAGACAAGTATCTTTCTGGAATGAGAAAGTTAAGACATAGAAGAGTTAATTAATAATGAAAAATTATTAATGTGCATAATTATTAAATAGTGTGGGACCATCAAGAAGTGGGAAAAGTACATGATGAACCTCTTATAAGTTTAGATTCAGCTACAGGAAGTAATGCTATAGAGCTTATTTATACAATAAAAAAACTTATAATCCATTTGCATAAATTTAATATTAAAATGTTCAAAGACAAATTTACCATGATTTAAAAATATAGAGAGTGGTTTAAGAATTTTTGGGCATTTTTATTTTTGTGCTATAATTTAAATAATAATTTAAGAATGAAAAAGAGCTTTACATATAAGAAATTAAATTGAATAGGTAAGTTTATGAGGAGAAATAAAATTATGAAGAAGACAATAGGAGTACTTGCACATGTAGATGCAGGCAAAACCACATTTTCAGAAGCAGTTTTATATCATACCAAAGCTATAAGAAAGCGTGGAAGAGTAGATCATAAGGATGCATTTTTAGATAGTCATAGTATAGAACGAGAAAGAGGAATAACTGTTTTTCAGGATCAAGGAATATTTAAGTTTAATGGTTCTACTTATTATCTTATTGATACTCCAGGACATGTAGATTTTAGCACAGAAATGGAAAGAGCAATAGGAATAATGGACTATGCAGTAATTATAATAAGTGCAGTTGAGGGGGTACAAGGTCATACTAAGACAGTGTGGAATCTTCTAAGGAGATATAATGTACCTACTATAATATTTGTAAATAAGGTTGATAGAACAAATGCTGATGAAAATAGAGTTCTAGCAGAAATAAGAAAAGAACTTAACGAAAATGCAGTATATATTCATACTAAGGATAATTTATCAGTAGTAGATAATGAGAATATTCAGGAAAATAATATTGAGTTTGATGATGAATTAATTGAGTATATAAGTGAACGTGATGACAAACTTCTAGAAAAATATTTTGAAGGAAACTATGATGAAAGTTTATGGAGAAAAAGATTTAAGAAATTGGTTAAAGAAAATAAGATTTTTCCATGTTTTAAAGGAAGTGCACTTCAAGATACAGGAGTAGTTGAATTTTTATATGGGCTTGATGAGATAACTTATACGGATTATGAAAATATTGATAAATCTGTAGATGATAACTTTAAAGGATATGTCTATAAAATACGATACGATGAAAGTGGAAACAGAGTTACATTTGTAAAAATTTTAAGTGGCAGTGTAAAAGTTAAAGATGAAATAAAATATGGTGAAAGTGATGAAAATAAAATATTTGAAAAAGTAAATGCACTAAGAGTATATAATGGGAGTAAATTTACTATTACAGATAAAGGGGAATGTGGTGAACTTGTAGCACTTACAGGCATTACAAGTGCAGTTCCAGGAGATATGCTTGGTGAACTTAGAATTAGAAATCAATATGAAATGGTTCCTACATTAGTATCTAAAGTAATATATGATAAATCCTACAATGTTAAAGACGTTTTGGGAAATTTCAGAATCCTTGAAAGTGAAGACCCTGCATTAAATGTTACATGGAGTGAAGAATTATCAGAAATACATGTACATATTATGGGGAAAATTCAACTTGAAGTTCTTAAAGAAATAGTGAAAGAAAGATTTAACATGGATGTGGAATTTGGACCATGTGAAATTCTTTATAAAGAAACTATAACTGAGCCTACCTTTGGATATGGTCATTTTGAACCACTTAGACATTATGCAGAGGTACATCTGATGATTGAACCTGGAAAGAGAAATAGTGGAATAACTTTTGAAAATAAATGTCATATAGATAATCTTGCACCAGGATATCAAAATCTAGTTAGAACTCATATTTTTGAAAGAGAGCATCATGGGCTTATTACAGGCTCAAGCCTTACTGATGTGAAAATAACTCTTTTAAATGGAAGGGCCCATCTTAAACATACATGTGGAGGAGATTTTAGAGAAGCTACATTTAGAGCTTTAAGACAAGGCCTTGAGAAGGCAAATAATATTTTATTAGAACCATATTATAAATTTGAAATTAATGTTACTGAAGAACATATGGGAAGAGTACTTAGTGATATTCAGAAGCTTTCGGGGACTTTTGAAACTCCTGAAAATGAAAATGGAAGTGTCAAGATAAAAGGAAGAGGTCCAGTTTCAACATTTATGGATTATTCAATGGAAGTTATAGCATTTACTAAGGGGAAAGGATCTATATCTTTCATTTATGATGGATATGATTTATGTCATAATACAGATGAAGTGGTAGAAAAGCGAAATTATAATAAGGATTCAGATATTATGTATACTTCAAATTCAGTATTTTGTTCTCATGGAAAAGGATATATTGTAAAGTGGCAGGATGCAGATGAAGCAATGCATGCGGAAAAAATTCTTTAAAGTAAATAAGAACTAATATCACAAAAGATATTGGTTCTTATTTAAATATATAATTAAAATCTAATACTAAAAAATCATAGTAAAGAAAAATGCTAAAATTAAGAAAGCAGAATTTATATTTACTTAATATGCAATTTAATCAATAAACATAAATAAAATTTAAACTTTAGCGACAGCTATGATTTACAAGAGTATTATAATTATTGTATTCGCAATTTATGTCCATGTTTTGGGTATATAATAAAGGTGGTTTGTCAGAGTTTATGGAAGCAAATTTTATTAAGGAAGAATAGTAGTTATTTGCTTCTATTGATAGTCCATAATTATCATTATTCTTAAGCCAGCTTTTAACTATTGAAGTTATATTTATTTTTATATATTTACCTACGTCGCTAGGGTCTATGGTAAAGTGGATAGGATAGTCGTTACAAGGCGAAGAATTCCAGGTTACATTTGAATTGTTAAATGGTTCAAGGTTTTTGTAGATTGATAGAATACTATTGCTATAATAGCTTGTATCAGAATTGATATCATTTACATAAAGGCATAAATATATATTTGAAAGGTCATGAGAGTTTAAGTCTTTTAAATCAAAGTTAATTAAAGATTTGAACATAACTGAACTACATGCAGACTTATGAAAACTACCAGCAAAAATATTTCTGTTTTCACAGAAATTTTGATTAGCATGGCCGCTATCTACATAAGTAGTGCTTAATGGTTTGATTTTAATAATAGAACTCAATAGAATCAACTTCCTTTCTTTGTTGAAAATCAAATATTAAATTACTTCCTTAATCTAAATATATATTTAAATATAAATAATATTACTGTAAAATTAAGGAAGAGTAAAATTTTTAAATATATTTCTAATAACAAATATATTT
>DPOH01000307.1 GCA_003539755.1 Clostridium sp. | reverse complement strand
TATCTTGCTTATGGTACAGAAGCATGGCAGGTTTACAATGAAATTATGCCAGAAAGAGAAGAATACATAGTAGACAAAAAATATAACAGTGCATTTTATAAGACTGATTTAAGAGAATATTTAAATAGTAAAAATATAGATACTATTATACTTACAGGAATGCAGACAGAATATTGTATTGATGCAACATTAAAAAGTGCATTTGATTACAAGTATAAGATAATAATTCCAGAAGAGACAAATACAACTTTTGATAATGAATATCTAACAGGAGAAAAACTTTTTGAATTTTATAATTATAAAATATGGAATAAGCGTTTTGCAAAAGTAATGCCTGTACAAGAGGTATTAAATTTATTTGAGAAATAGTTTGAATTTTTACAATGACTTTTTAGAGACAAAAGAACATCTGATAATATAAAACATTATACTTATGAAATAAAAATATTAACTTATAGTTGACTATTTGAATTGATATACATATAATGGAATTAAAGATAGATTTCAAATGAAAGTGAGGGAAGTTTGTGAGTGTCTAGTATCACAATAAGAAAATTATATAATTTCTAAAAAAATAGGGCTTAATAGCTTTTATTTTGATGGAATTAATTATTGATATTATGATACGAGTTCACGAAACACAAATTACCTTGAATAAGAAGCTGAAATATAATTTTTGAACAAATAAAGTATAATGCAAGTTATATGCTTTTGTAGTCATATTATTTTTAGCTGCCTAAATAAATTGTAATTAAAGCTGTGGAGTATCCATGGCTTTTTATTTTTAGAAATAAATAATACCTTAAGCTGTTAAATGTTACTTGTTAACTGTTAACTGAAAATGAAGTCTGTCTTAATGTTTCGTTGACTTGAATAAAGCCAAGGAGAGTATAAAATGGATAATACAACATTAGAAAAATTAAATTATTATAATATAAAAGAAATTGTAAAAGGATACTGTATAAGTGGTTTGGGAAAAGCATTAATAGATAAACTTGAACCAAGTACAAATATAAAAGTTGTTAAAAGAAGACTTGATGAAACATCGGAAGGAAGAGCTCTTTTAGATGCTTCATATCATATACCTTTAGATGGAGTATTCAATGTGCTTCCTCTTATAGAAAAAATGGAAAAGGGAGCATCATTAGAACCAGAAAATCTTATAATGATATCAGATTTCTTGAGAGGATGTAGAAAAGTTAAGAATTTTATGAAAGATAAAGAGGGATATGCTCCAACTTTATGCTTGTATGGTGATAATATTACAGATTTAAGCTATATAGAAGAGGAAATAAATAATTCAATAACTGGAAGCAGAGTAGATTCAAATGCTTCAAAAGAACTTAAAAAAATAAGAAAACAGATGGATATATGTGAGGGAAAGATAAAAGAAAAATTAGATAGGTTTTTAAAAAATCCATCAAATAAAGAATATATTCAAGAATTTTTTGTGAGCAAGAGAAATGGAAGATATACAATTCCAATAAAAGCATCGTATAAAAACTATGTCAATGGTACTATAATTGAAGCTTCATCAAAAGGCACTACAGTATTTGTTGAACCTGATACAGTAGGAAGATTTTCTTCAGAATTTAGTATGTTAGAGGCAGAGGAAGATGTAGAAGAGTATAGGATATTAGCAGTATTAACAGAAATGATTTATGAACGAATCAGAGATCTTAAAATTAATATAGATGTTATATCAGAACTTGATATGATATGGGCAAAGGCTAAGTATAGCAATGAAATACAAGGTGTTCAGCCTAAAATTAATGATTATGGGTATATAAAAATAGTAAAGGGATGCAATCCTCTTATTAAAAATCCAGTTCCATTAGATTTTGAAATAGGAAGTAATTATAGGTCGTTAATAATTACAGGTCCAAATGCAGGTGGAAAGACAGTAGTTTTAAAGACTGTTGGAATGCTTACATTACAAACAATGTTTGGTTTTCATATAAAAGCAAAAGCAGATACTGAAATATCTATATTTAATAAAATTTTTGTAGATATAGGAGATGATCAAAGTATAGAAAATGCACTAAGCACATTTTCATCTCATGTAAAAAATCTTGCTCATATTATAAAGGAAAGTAATAAATCAACATTGCTTCTTTTTGATGAAATAGGAAGTGGAACAGAGCCTAATGAAGGGGCAGCACTTGCAATTGCAGTACTTGAAGATTTATATAAAAAAGGATGTATAACAGTTGCAACAACACACTATGGAGAAATAAAGAATTTTTCGGAGAATCACCCTGATTTTGAAAATGCAGCAATGGAATTTGAAAAAGATACTTTAGATCCACTATATAAAATGACTATAGGAAAAACAGGAGATAGCAATGCTCTTTATATATCAAAAAAGATGGGCATACCAGAAAGAATACTTGAAAAAACAAAAATCTATATAGAAAATAAAGAGTATGATTATAATAAGGTTAACGTAAGCAAGATTTATAAAGGGAAGAAAGATACTAATGATTTAGAAAGTTCTAATAATAAGGATGAGGAACTTTCAATTGGAGATAAAGTATTATGGCTTGATAAAAATGAAAGTGCTATAGTGTATAAGGAAAGAGATTTATATAATAATATAGTTATTTTCTATAATAAAGAGTTTATAGAGGTTAATTATAAAAGAGTAAAACTTCAATTTAAAGCTGATGAGCTTTATCCAGAAGGGTATGACTTAAATCAGATATTTATAAGTTTTAAGGAAAGAAAACTTGAAAGAGATATTGAAAGAGGATCAAAGAAAGCTTTAAAAGAAATAAGAAAATCATGGAATACGTGTCGAAATAGCGAATGAATTTATAAGTTAAAACGATAATGAAATTAAAAAAATATAAAAAAAGACACATTTGTGCCACATTTCTGGCGTATAATATTCGTTGAATAATAAAGTGATTTTTTAATATATGAGTTTACTTTTATAAACAGAACTGATAAATTATATTAGTTAGTAAGTATAATTTTATATTTAATTTTGTATGAAGCTGCAGAAATACTTTCTGCAGCTTTTTGAGATAATAAATAAAGAGATAACATTATAATAGTATCAGCAAAATTATTGGAGGAGCTATGAATACAGTGCAAAAGATATTAATTTGTGATGATAATGAAGCAATACATGAAACAATAGGTACATATTTAGAGAATGATGGAATGAAATATATTTCTGCATATGATGGATTAGAAACATTAGAAAAATTTTATAGCGAAAATCCTGATCTTATTATTCTTGATTTAATGATGCCCAAAATGTTTGGAACAGAGGTATGTAGAGAAATACGTAAAACGAGTAATGTTCCAATAATAATGCTTACTGCAAAAGGTGGGGAAATTGACCGTATTATTGGACTTGAAATCGGTGCTGATGACTATATTGTAAAGCCTTTTTCACCAAGAGAAGTTGTAGCTAGAGTAAAAGCTATCTTTAGAAGAGTTGGTAATAAAGAAGAATATCCTAATATGAGTAGCAGGAAATTAGTAGTTTTTAAAGATTTTAAAGTTGACCTTGATAAGTATGAAGTTATTATAAATAACATGAAAATTGAAGTGACACCAAAAGAATGCGAGATATTATATCTTCTTGTTAAAAATGAAGGACGTGTATTAAGTAGAGAGGAAATTTTAGATAAAATATGGGGATATGATTATTTGGGAGATACTAGAGTAGTGGATACTCAAATAAAGCGTATCAGAAAAAAATTACCTGAGCATAATGAAAATTGGGCAATAAGGACTGTATATGGAATAGGATATAAATTTGAGGTGACAAAGTGAAGCAAAGTTTATTAAAGAGATTTGTTTTAATAATAAGCTTGGTATTATTTATTGGTTTTTTTGTAGGACAGGTTTTGGGCTTCTTTATAATAAAGAAGTGGTTTTTGATGGGATCAATTAAGGAATTCACACCAATAATGGAAAACATAGTAGATGAAATAAAAATAAATAATGATAAGATTGATATTAATAATACTGGTTATGTTATATTAAAAGCATATGATTTACAAAAAAATGAAATAATCATAAATAATAATACAAGAGAACATGAACTTTTTTCAGATAAAGAAATTAAAAAAGATTTACTTCCATGCATTAGCTGGGTTTTGAAGGGGAAAACAGTTGAAAAAATTAAAAGTCTTGAGCATATTCCAGGAAAATCAATAATAATTGGAATGCCAATAAAAGATAATGAAAGAATTGTTGGAGCTATTTTTGCATTAAAGCCTGCCAGCGATTTTGACGTGATAATTAAAGGATTTTATATAATATTGTTTTTTGTAAGTTTTGTGTCTGCTTCTATAATAGTTGGGCTTATTTATTTCTTTTTAAGAAAGTATATAAAAACTCTTGTAGAAATAGCTGAAGTATCTGAT
>DPOH01000161.1 GCA_003539755.1 Clostridium sp. | reverse complement strand
TAAAAGAATATGGTGTAGATATAATAATCACTGGAGATAAAGAAATATTAGAAAATGAATTTGCAAAGCATGAATTTGACAAAAGTAAATTAGAAATAGTTCATACTACTGAAATTATAGAGAATGAAGATAAACCAGTTAAAGCAATAAGATCTAAAAAAGATTCGTCAATGGTTGTAGCTTTAAGAATGGTAAAAGAAAATAAAGCAGATGCAATAGTATCAGCAGGAAATACAGGAGCATTATTAGCAGGTGGTTTATTTGTGGTAGGTAGAATAAAAGGAATAGACAGACCTTGTTTATGCCCAGCTATACCAAATGTAAAAGGTGGAATGACGCTTATTGCAGATGGAGGAGCTAATGCAGATTGTAAACCAATAAACTTAGTTGAATTTGCAGGTATGAGTAATATTTATGCAAATAAAGTATTAGGAATCGAAAACCCTAGAGTTGCTCTTGCGAATGTAGGAATAGAAGAGGGCAAGGGAAATGACTTATCAAAGAAATCATATGAAGAACTTAAAAAATTAAATTTAAACTTCATTGGAAATATAGAAGCAAGAGAATTAATAAACTCATATACAGATATAGTTGTGTGTGATGGATTTACAGGGAATATTTTATTAAAATCAGCAGAAGGTATTGCGATGTCAATATTAGGCCTTTTAAAGGAAACTTTCCTAGCCAGTACAAAAGGTAAATTAGGAGCAATGCTGTTAAAAGATGATTTAAGAAAATTAAAAACTATGATGGATTACTCAGAATATGGAGGAGCGCCTCTTTTAGGTGTTAATGGAGGAGTTATAAAAGCTCATGGAAGTTCTGATGCAAAAGCATTTAAGAATGCTATAAGACAGACAAAAATATTTTACGATAATAAAGTATTGGATAATATTAAGGCTGAATTTGTTAAACAAAATTAATTATATATTTAAAAAACTTATATTGACGATTTAGATAATATATAATATTATCTAAATGTAGAACTTGGGAGGTGAAACAAATGTTTGAAAGAATCCAAGCAATTATTGCTGATAAGTTAAGCATAGATGAAGCTAGCGTTACTATGGATGCATTATTTATAGATGATTTAAATGCTGATTCATTAGATATCGTTGAGCTTATAATGGCTTTAGAAGATGAACTAGACATGGAAATACCAGATGAAGACGTTGAAAACTTCAAAACAGTTGGAGATGTTGTTAATTATGTAAAAGCTCATCACGAAGAATAACATAATCCCGCTAAATTCTGCGGGATTTTATATTTATAAAATTAGTTTATTCTTGAATTTGTTTATAAGAGCAAGTTGAAGAATAAACTTCAAGGAGTGGAGAAAATGAACAGATATACACTTAAGGAAATTGAAGAACACTTGGGAGTTTATTTTAATAATCCTACATTATTAAAAACAGCACTTACGCATAGCTCATTTGCTAATCAGTTTAAAGATGCTGAATATAATGAAAGGCTTGAATTTTTAGGAGATGCAGTTTTACAATTATGTATTACTGAATATCTATTTAATAATTATAAGAATAAAAGTGAAGGTGAGCTTACTAAAATAAGAAGCTTAATAGTATGTGAAAATTCACTTTTTGAAATTGCTAAAAAATTAAAACTTGGGCAATATATAAGAATGAGTAAAGGTGAAGAGCTTACAGGAGGAAGAGAAAGAACCTCTATACAAGCCGATGCAGTTGAAGCTATTATTGCAGCTGTTTATTTAGATAAAGGTATTGGATTTGTAAGAGACTTTATATTGCTTCATTTTGAAGATATAATTAAGAAGGCTATAAATAATGAAATAGTATTAGATTTTAAAACTAAGCTTCAAGAATTTTTACAAAAAGATGGAGAAGTATTAATTCATTATGAATTAATTAAACATGAAGGTCCACCACATAGAAGAAAATTTTTCACTAACGTTGTGATTGATAATAAGGTCATGGGTGAAGGATCTGGGTATAGTAAAAAGGAAGCAGAACAAAATGCTGCAAAAGAAGCTTTGACAAAATTGGATGGGATAAATGAGTAAGAATTATTATATAATACCTATATTTGTACCTCATGAGGGATGTCCTCATGACTGTGTTTTTTGCAATCAAGATAGAATTACAGGAACTAATAAGGATTCTATAAGAATAGCTGGAACAGATACTGTGAAAAAGAAAAATGATGATCATGAAGAAGTAACAGATAAATTTGTTGAAAAAACTATTAAAGATTATCTTGAAACTATAAATCATACACAAGCTACAGTTGAAGTATCTTTCTTTGGTGGTACATTTACAGGAATAAAAGAAGAAAAGCAACGTGAATTATTGAAAGTAGCAAAGGAATTTAAAGATAAAAAGCTTATTGATAAAATAAGACTTTCAACAAGGCCTGATTATATAGATGATTACATACTTACATATTTAAAAGAATATGGTGTAGATATAATAGAGCTTGGAGTTCAATCTTTAGATGAAGATGTACTTAAAAAGAGTGCAAGAGGTCATGGAGTTGAGGATGTTATAAAAGCTTCAAAGCTAATAAAGGATTATGGATTTGTACTGGGACATCAAATAATGCCGGGGCTTCCAGGTGATACTTTTGAGCGAGATATTTACACAACAGAGAAATCCATAAGTATGAAACCAGATATATGCAGAATATATCCATCTCTTGTTATTAAAGATACAGCTATGGAAATAATGTATAATAGAGGAGAGTATATACCTTATACATTAAAAGAAGCGGTTGAAATAAGCAAGAAGATGTATGATATGTATTCTAAGAATAATGTAAAGGTTATTCGTATTGGACTTCAGCCAACTGAAACTATAAATGAAAATGGTGATGTTGTTGCAGGACCATTTCATCCGGCATTTAGAGAACTTGTTGAAAGTAGTCTTTTAGTTGATAAGATTTTTGAAAATATGAGTGAATGCGATAAAGGTGAAATTTATATTAATCCTAGAGATATAAGCAAACTTTATGCAAATAAGAAGGTTTATTTTAATAGACTTAAGGAAAAAGGAAAAAATCTTATTGTAAGGCAGGATTCTGATATCTATAGAGGAAGAATTGAACTTTATTTAGATAATAGAAAAGTGGATATAATATACTAGCGAGGGGCAACTCTCGCTTTTAATATATTGTTTGAAATTTGGTAATATATACTATAAACTTAAAATAACGAGGAGGGTAAATATGAAGAAGAAGACTAGAGAAAAAATGACGGTAGCGATGGTTGTTTTTATGATTATAGTGTTTATTTTAGGATTATTACCTACTATACTTTTATAATTTGTAAGGAGTGGGCAGATGTTTTTAAAATCTCTGGAAATAAGAGGATTCAAATCCTTTGCTGATAAAACGGAATTAAAATTTGAGAAAGGTGTAACTGCAGTAGTAGGCCCAAATGGGAGTGGTAAAAGTAATATATCAGATGCAGTAAGATGGGTCTTAGGAGAACAAAGCATAAAGGTATTAAGAGGCGGAAAGATGGAGGATGTAATCTTTGCCGGAACTCAATTTAGAAAACCGGTTGGTCTTGCACAGGTTACTCTTACATTAGATAATAGTGATGAACAGCTTGCAACAGAATATAATGAAGTTACTGTAGCAAGAAGAATATTTAGATCAGGTGAATCTGAATATCTTATAAATAATACAAAATGCAGACTTAAGGATATTACGAACCTATTTATGGATACTGGAATAGGTAAGGAAGGATATTCCCTCATTGGACAAGGTAAAATAGAAGCTATTTTAAGTGGTAAGCCTGAAGAAAGAAGAGCTCTTCTTGAAGAAGCTGCTGGAATAGTTAAATTTAAGAATAGAAAAGAAGAAGCTGAAAAGAAACTAAGTAATACAGATGATAACTTGGTGAGGATTAATGATATTTTATCTACATATGAAGAAAGATTAGAACCTTTAAGAATTGAAAGAGAAAAAGCTCTTGAATTCAATGAATTATCTAAAGGATTAAAGGCTAAGGAAGTTTCGCTTATAGTTCATACAATAAAAATCATGGATGATGATTTAAAAGCTTTTAATGAAGATTTAAATGAAAAAGTTGAAGTTATAAATTCTAAAAGACAGGAAATTGCTAGTGATAAGGAAAAACTTAAAGAATTAGAAAATAAAATTGAAAATATTGAAAAGAAAACACTAGAAGAAAAAGAAAAATATTATGGTCTTAAAGACGTTATTAGTGAAGATAAAAAGAGTATAGAATTATTTAGAGAAAGAATAAAAAACTGTGAAGAAAAAATAAAAAGAAATAATTATGAAATAGAAGATATTTCAGTTAAGATAGATAAATTAATTGAAAACAAGAAGCTGTTAGAAGAAGAATTAACAGCTAAGATTAATGAACAAAAAGAAAAAACAGAAGAAATTTTAAAGTTAGAAACTTTAAATAAAACTGGATTTGATGAATTAAGAAAGATTGAGAATGAACTTAAAAAATTAAGAGAAGGTGAATTGGAATTCTTAAAGAATAATTCAGATGTTAAAAATGAAATTAATATTTTAAGTAGAGATATAGCTTTAAGAGATGAAAAAGAAGAAACTTTAAAGGCTTCTGTATCATCATTAGAAAATAATATTGTTATAAATAAGGCTACATACAAAGGTCTATTAAATGATATTGAAATGAAGAAGAATAATATTAGAGAACTTGAATATAAGATTTCAGATAGTAGAAAAAATTTAGCTTCTTTCCAAGGGATTCTTACTAAAAAAGAAAATGAAGTAAGAGAATTAAACAGAGTGTTGACAAAGCTGGATGCCAATAAGAATATGCTTGAAAACTTAGAAAAGCATTATGAAGGTTACAATAGGTCGGTAAAATCACTTATGGAATCAATTCATAAGAATAATATTGTAAATCCAGAGGATACAAAAGTAGTTGGTGAAATATTTAAAGTTAAAAAAACTTATGAAACTGCTATTGAAATAGCGCTTGGAGCAGCTATATCAAATGTAATAACAAAGAATGAACAGATTGCTAAAGTTCTTATAGGATATTTAAAGAAGAATAATATTGGTAGAGCTACATTTCTTCCACTTAATATAATAAAGGGAAAGAAATTAAATCTTGATAAGCGTATTTTAGACTCTAGAGGGTATATAGGAATAGCAAGCGATATAATATCTTATTCACCTGAATATGATAACATTATGAATTATATACTTGGAAGAACTATAATATGTTCTGATATGGATAGTGCTCTTAACATAGCTAAAGCAGGAAATTATTCATATAAAATAGTAACCTTAGAAGGTGAAGTTGTTAATCCAGGAGGGGCATTAACAGGTGGAAGCATAAAAGGCAAGAATACTAATGTTCTAGGAAGAAAAAGAGAAATTGAGGAACTAGGAAAAGAAATAGAAGCTAAAAAGGTTTCATATTCTTCATTAGTTAAAGAAACACAAGATATTAAGTTTAAAATAAAGTCTATGGATGAGCAGATCTTAAATGATATGGATCTTATTCATGAAAAGAATATTGAACTTACTAAGAAGGAAAGTGAAACTAAAGGACTTCAGAATGATACGGATAAGCTTCAAAGAAACTTAGAAATATCTAGAGAAGAAATTAAGAAGATATTAAAAGAAAAAGAAATAATGGTAGAAAAGCTTTCTAAAAAGCAAAAACATATAGAAATGCTTGAAAGTAAAAATTCTACTAATAAGAATAAGAGTGTGGAATTAGAGAATATCATAAGCATTAAGAGTGAAGAAGTAAGCAGTAGTGATAATAAGCTTACTGAAATGAAAATTTTAAAAGCAAAACTTGATGAAATGATAGAAAGTAAGAAAAACGACTGTAATAGAATGGAACAGGATGAACTGGATCTTGAACAGAAGAGTACAGATCTTAAACAGGAGAATATTTATAATGAAGAAGCAGTAAAGCAACTAAATGAAGATATTAAAGAGAAAAATAGAAGTATAGAAGAAAACAGTGTATTAATAAATAAACTTGAAATAAATTTTAAAGATGATGAATTATTAAAAGAAAAATTAAAAGCAGAATTTAAAGAAAAAGATAATGCTATAAATATTGTTCTTGATGAAATCAGCAGACGTGAAATGGAAGTTAATAAAAGAGAAATAGTAAAAGCTAAAAAAGAAAGCGATAAAGAGCATATATATAAAAAGCTTAACGAAGAACTTGAACTTACATATGCTGAAGCTCTTGATATGTGTGAACCAGTTGAAGATGAAGAACTATTAAAACATGAAATAACAGTAACAAAGAGCAGAATTACAAAACTTGGCGTTGTTAATTTAGCTGCAATTGAAGAGTATGAAGAAATAAAAGATAAATTTGAATTTATGTCATCTCAAGCGGAAGATCTTGAAAAAGCTAAAACAGAGCTTATTTCAGTTATTGAAGAAATGACTAATGAAATGAAAATTTTATTTAAAGAAAACTTCAAAATATTAAATTATAACTTTAATGAAACATTTAAGGATTTATTCCAAGGAGGAAGTGCAGAACTTATATTAGGTGAAGGTGATGAACTTACAGCTAATATAGATATAAATGTTGAACCTCCAGGCAAAAAACTTCAAAACATAAACCTTATGTCAGGGGGAGAAAAAGTTTTATCTGCAATAGCATTGTTATTTGCAATACTTAAGATGAAACCTACTCCGTTCTGTATTCTAGATGAAATTGAAGCGGCACTTGATGATGCTAATGTATTTAGATATGCTGAATTCTTAAAGAGATTTTCTCATAACACTCAATTTATAGTAATAACACATAGAAAAGGAACTATGGAAGCAAGTGATATAATTTATGGTGTAACTATGGAAGAAAAAGGTGTATCCAAAGTTGTATCTGTAGATTTAACTAAAAATATAGAATAAATAAAATGCTAGGAGGAATTTAAGTTGTTTGGAAATTTATTTAATAAACTTAAAGAAGGATTAACTAAGACTAGAGATGGTCTTACAGATAAGATCAATGAAGTATTAAAAATTGCTATTACAATTGATGAAGATTTATATGATGAATTAGAAGAAATATTAATTACATCAGATGTTGGTATGGATACTACAATTGATATTATTGAAAGATTAAAAACTAAAATACGTAAAGAAAAAATAAATGATCCTCAAGAAGTAAAGCCAGCTCTTAAAGAAGTTATAAGAGATATATTAGTTGAAGGTGCTTATGAAGATGATGATGCTGAAAAGAGAGTTATGCTTGTAATAGGGGTTAATGGTGTTGGTAAGACTACATCAATTGGTAAACTTGCAGCTAAAAATAAAGCTGAAGGCAAAAAAGTTCTTCTTGCAGCTGCTGATACATTTAGAGCAGCAGCTATTGATCAGCTTGAAGTATGGAGTGAAAGAGCAAATGTTGATATAGTAAAACATCAGGAAGGTTCAGATCCAGCAGCAGTAGTATTTGATGCAATTGAAGCTTCAAAAGCTAGAAATGTTGATTTATTAATATGTGATACAGCTGGAAGACTTCATAATAAGAAAAATCTAATGAATGAGCTTGAAAAAATAAATAGAATTATTGATAGAGAACTTGAAGGATATAAAAAAGAAACTCTTCTTGTATTAGATGCTACAACAGGACAGAATGCAGTTATCCAAGCAAAGCAGTTCATGGAAGCATGTCCTATAGACGGAATTATATTAACTAAGCTTGATGGAACTGCAAAAGGTGGGGTTGTAATTTCTATTAAACAGGCCCTTAATATACCAGTAAGATATATTGGTGTTGGAGAAGGTATTGACGATCTTCAAAAATTTGATGCTGAAAGTTTTGCAGAAGCATTAATCTAATTATTAATCAAGGAATATATTAGAAGTATAATAAATAAAGCGTTTTCATAATAATAAAAAAGTATAAAAAGCGTTCCAAAAAAATAAAATTTTTAAAATCATATAAGTGTTAAGTAAAAATACTTGACACTTATAAATAATCCTGTTAAAATCTCTTTTGTGGGTAAGGTGATTAAATGGAAGATAGAGTTGAGATTGCGTTACTTATGGATTTGTATGGTTCATTATTAACGGAAAAGCAGAGAGATATAATGGATTTGTATTATAATGATGATTTATCTTTAGCAGAGATTGCTGAGATTAATAAAACAAGTCGTCAGGCAATTCATGATTTAATCAAAAGATGCTATAAGCAACTTCTATCCTACGAAAGTAAGCTTAACTTACTTCAAAAGAGTATAAGTAGAGAACAAAAAATTATAGATTTTTTAGAGTTTTTAAAAAGTAAATATTCCATTGATGAAGAGGATATTATACAATATAAAAATAGACTAGAAAATTTATAAGGAGGAGGTAAACATGGCTTTCGAGGGTTTAGGCGAAAAGCTACAGGAGACTTTCAGAAAATTAAAAGGAAAAGGAAAGTTGACTGAAAAAGATATTAAAGAAGCCATGAGAGAAGTAAAGCTTGCCTTATTAGAAGCAGATGTTAACTATAAAGTTGTAAAAAACTTTGTTTCTTCAGTTAGTTCTAAGTGTGTAGGAGATGAAGTATTAGAAAGTCTTACACCAGGACAACAAGTAATCAAAGTAGTTAACGAAGAACTTACTAATCTTATGGGTGGAAGTGAAAGTAAACTTAACTACAATAGCAGTGGACCTACAGTTTTAATGATGGTTGGACTTCAAGGTGCTGGTAAAACTACAATGTGTGGTAAACTTGCATTATCCTTAAGAAAAGAAAATAAAAAACCATTATTAGTTGCTTGTGACGTATATAGACCAGCAGCTATAAAACAATTAGAAGTAGTAGGAAAACAAATTGATATACCAGTATTTTCGATGGGAGATAAAGTAAATCCTGTTGATATTGCAAAAGCAGGAATTGCTCATGCAAAAGATAATGGTAATAATATTGTAATCATAGATACTGCAGGTAGACTTCATATTGATGAAGAATTAATGCAGGAATTAAAAGATATAAAAGAAAATGTTAATCCATCAGAAATACTTCTTGTTGTTGACTCGATGACAGGGCAGGATGCTGTAAATGTAGCAGAAAGTTTTAATAATGCTTTAGATGTTACAGGTGTTATCCTTACAAAACTTGATGGTGATACAAGAGGTGGAGCTGCACTTTCAATCAAGAGCATAATTGATAAACCTATCAAATATGTAGGTCTTGGTGAAAAGATGAATGATTTTGAAGTGTTCCATCCTGACAGAATGGCATCTAGAATTCTTGGAATGGGTGATGTGCTATCACTTATAGAAAAGGCTCAAGAAGCTATTGATGAAAAGGAAGCAGCAGATTTAGGAAAGAGAATGTTAAATCAGGAATTTAACTTTGATGATTACCTAATGGCTATGGAACAAATGAAAAAGCTTGGACCTTTAAATAAAATTTTAGAAATGATTCCTGGGATGAATTCAAAAGAACTTCAAGGAGTAGATTTTGAAAAGGGTCAGGAAGCTATGGATAGAACTAGAGCAATTATTCAATCTATGACTGCTAAAGAAAGAAGAAATCCTGATATATTAAATAAGGAAAAGTCAAGAAAAAATAGAATAGCTAAGGGTTCTGGAACTACAGTTCAAGAAGTTAATAAGCTCATGAAGAGTTACGAAATGATGAAGAAGCAAATGAAGCAGATGAAGTCATTCCAAAAACAAGCTAAAAAAGGCGGATTATTTGGTAAGTTACCTTTCTAGAGTTGAAATATAATATTATCCTTTAAAGGAGGTGAAATAAACATGGCAGTAAAAATCAGATTAAGAAGAATGGGTGCTCACAAAGCTCCTTTCTATAGAGTTGTTGTTGCAGATTCAAGATCTCCAAGAGATGGTAAGTTCATCGATGAAATTGGATACTACAACCCATTAACTGAACCAGTTGAGTTCAAAGTTGATGAAGAAAAAGCTAACAAATGGTTAGCTAACGGTGCACAACCAACAAACGTAGTTAAAAGACTTTTCGACAACGCAGGTCTTACTAAGTAATTTTGGAGGTGAATTCTGTAATTAGTACATACTAATTATAGACGTTTATGAAGGAGTTAGTTGAATATTTAGCTAAATCCCTTGTTGATAATCCAGATGCTGTTACTGTTAATGAAGTAGATGGAGAGCAATCTCTTATACTAGAGTTAAAAGTAGCCCCAGATGATATGGGAAAAGTAATTGGTAAACAAGGAAGAATTGCAAAAGCTATACGTACAGTAGTAAAAGCAGCAGCAGTGAAACAGCATAAACGCGTTATAGTAGAAATCATCTAAAATAGAGAGTTAGGTTTATCCTAACTCTTTTTGTTTTACTTTTTTGTAATTTAGGATATAATGTTTTAGATAAAGAAAAAATATTTTAGCAGTGTACTTTTAATTTTAACAGTAGTTTTTAAAAACTATAGCTGTTAATTGTTAAATGTTACCTGTCGACTGAAAAAATACGGGGTGAAAAGTTTGCAAAAAAAATTATTTAAAATTGGTCAAATTATAAATACTCATGGAATCAAAGGTGAAGTTAAAGTATACCCATTAACTGAAGATGTTCAGAAGTATAAGAGACTTAAAACTGTTTTAGTTGGTGGAGTAGATATGAATATACAAGGTGTTAAGTTTCAAAAGGACAGAGTGATATTAAAGCTTGAAGGCGTTGATACTATGAATGATGCTGAAACTTATAAACAAAAGTACATAGAGATTCCACGTGAAAGTGAACCTGAATTACCACCAGATACTTATTATGTTTCAGATTTAAAGGAATGTACAGTGTATGACACAAATGACAAGGAAATAGGAAGAGTTTTTGATGTTATAAGTACTCCTAATAATGATGTATACTGGATTAAACAACCTAAAGAAGTATTAATTCCAGTACTTAGAGATATAGTTCTTAGTGTTGATATTGATGAAAAGAAAATAGTTATAAGACCAGTAGGTGAATGGCAAGATGAAGATTAGTATTTTGACTCTTTTTCCAGAAATGTTTTCTATTTTCGATCATAGCATAATTGGAAGGGCAAGAGAAAATAAAATTGTTGATTTAAATGTATTTAATATAAGAGATTATACATTAAATAAGCATAAAAAGGTTGATGACTATCCATATGGTGGAGGAGCTGGTATGGTTATGGCACCTCAACCTATAGTAGATTGTATAAGAGCAGTAAAGAAAGAATGTAATGGTAAGGTTATATTCCTTGGGCCTAGAGGTAAAACTTTTAATCAGCAGATGGCAAATGAGCTTTCAAAAGAAGAAAGCCTTATATTCTTATGTGGACACTATGAAGGTATAGATGAGAGAGTGTATAAACATGTGGATATGGAAATATCTTTAGGGGATTTTGTACTTACTGGAGGAGAAATGGCTGCTATTCCTGTAATTGATTCAGTTCTACGACTTATACCAGGAGTTCTTGGAAAACAGGAAAGCTTTATGGAAGAATCTTTCTATGATGGACTTTTAGAATATCCTCAATATACAAGGCCGGAAGAATTTGAAGGGGACAGGGTTCCTGATGTACTTTTATCAGGTCATCATGAAAATATAAGAAAGTGGAGAAGACTTCAATCTCTTGAAATAACAAAGGAAAGAAGACCTGACTTATATAAAAATATAACTCTTACCAAAGAAGATATTAAGATTCTAAAAAAAGCCAAAGAATGTAAATAAAAATAAATCTTTTTTGTTGAAATGCAAAAAAATATGTGGTATTATAGATTTTGTGCTAGTACGGGCGTTCCTCTGTCTACATGAAAAACTGTGTTAAGAACGTCAAATTATCGTTAAGGAGGGAATGCACAATGAACGAAATAATCAGAGCTATTGAAGCTGAACAAATCAGAACTGACTTACCTAAATTTGCAATCGGAGATACTATAAAGGTATACGTTAAGATTCAAGAAGGTAACAAAGAAAGAATCCAAATGTTCGAAGGAACTGTAATCAAGAAGCAAAACGGTGGTTTAAGAGAAACTTTCACTGTAAGAAGAGTTGCTTACGGTACTGGAGTTGAAAGAACATTCCCAATGAATGCGCCAATCATCGACAAAATCGAAGTTGCTAGAAAAGGTAAAGTAAGAAGAGCTAAACTTTACTACTTAAGAGATAGAGTTGGTAAGGCTGCTACAGTTAAAGAATTATTAACTAGATAGTATATAAAAAAGGGGACTGCAAAGTCCTTTTTTTTATTACAAAGTAAATTATAAAAAATAATATTTATAAATTAGGATATATTATATAAAAACATAGATTGAATTTAATAAGAAGTAAGAGTTAAGGTATTTAAGCTTAAAATTTTTAAAATAGTTATTGATAAATATAATAATTTTTTAATTACCATCTTTTACTTATTAATTATAAATAAAAGGAGGAATTCATATGGCAATAAATTGGTTTCCGGGGCATATGAGAAAAACTCAAAGAGAAATCAAGGAAAATTTAAAGTTGGTAGACGCTGTAATCGAAATAAGAGATGCAAGAATACCAAGAGCATCTGCAAACCCTGATATTGATAAATTATTAGAAGGAAAACCAAGACTTATTCTTTTAAATAAAAGTGATCTTACAGATAACAGAGTAACAAAAGAATGGATTAATTATTTAAGTAATGACAATGTAAAAGTACTTGAAGTTAATTGTTTAAAAGGTGATGGACTTAAAGCCATTAAACCTGCCCTTATGAATTTATTAAAAGAAAAACATGATAGATTAAAAGCAAAAGGTATGGTGAAAATAATTACTAGAGTAATGGTAGTTGGTATACCTAATGTTGGTAAATCTACATTTATAAACAAAATGGCTAGAAATAATATCGCAAAGACAGGAGATAGACCGGGAGTTACTAAGAGTAAGCAATGGATTAAAACTGCTATTGGTATAGAACTTTTAGATACACCAGGAGTACTATGGCCTAAGTTTGAAGATGAGAAAATAGCCTTGAATTTAGCGTTTACAGGAGCTATTAAAGACGAAATAATGGATATAGAAGAATTATCCTTAAAGCTTGTTGAAAGACTTCAGAATAATTATGAGGCGGAATTAAAGGCAAGATATAAATTAGATGAAGTATATGAAAATCCATTAGATACTTTAGATGCAATTGGAAAGAAGAGAGGAACTCTAATATCAAAAGGGGAAATTGACTATAATAGACTTGCTGTTATACTTCTTGATGAATTTAGAGGTGGAAAGATTGGTAAGATTTCTTTAGAAAGACCAGTTGAAGAAGAAAAAGTAGAAGAGGAAAATGATGGAGATAATTAATAAGGATATTAAGTCTTTTCCTTTTGCATACATAAAAGAAGAAGTATCTAAAGTATGTGTTATTGAATCTTATAAAAGCGGAGAAATACAAAAGATATTATCATGGCTTGGAAGTGATACAAGAAAAAATGTATTAACATTGAAGGCTAAAATAGAAAAAGAAATTTCTGCTTATGTTAAAGAAGTAGAGAGAGTTAAAAAAATGTATGAATTCGATAGATCATTTGGAAATTATAAATATGTTGCAGGTGTAGATGAAGTAGGTAGAGGACCTCTTGCAGGGCCTATTGTTGCATGTGCAGTTATGCTTGATTTGGAAGTGTGTGATGATGATTTTATACTTTATTTAAATGATTCAAAGAAAGTAAAAGAATCAAAAAGAGAAGAACTAGCAGAAATAATTAAGAAAAAAGCATTATGCTATCATATAGCTGTATCTTCAAATAAAGAGATAGATGAAAAAGGAATTGCATTTGCTAATAATAAAGTATTTTTAGAAAGCTGTAATTCTCTTGATATAAAACCTGATTTAGTTCTTTCTGATGGATATCTTGTAAAAAATATAGAGATAGAGAATAAATCAGTAGTAAAAGGTGATACTAAAAGTGCGTGTATAGCGGCTGCTTCTATAGTGGCTAAGGTATATAGAGATAATTTAATGCATGAATATGCTAAAAAATATCCGCATTATGATTTTGAACATAATGTAGGATATGGCACTTCAAAACATATTGAAGGGCTTAAGAATTATGGAAAAAGTGAAATTCATAGGGAGAGTTTCTTATCAAATTTATTATAAATGATAAAAAGCTGTTTATAGTTGAGAACTGTAAACAGCTTTTTTGTTGATTAAATATTAAAAAATAAAAGCAAAGTATTATATAAAGAGATTAAGGGAATTGGGATTAAAGTGGTATTAGTGAAATTAATTAATTCTGAAAGCATCTTTTATATGATTAATAATATATGAATCATCTTTATAATTCATATATACCTCTATTACGTCAAATCTTATATTAGCATTATGTATATTTTTATATAGTAAATAGAATTTTGTTACATTTATTATTGATTTTTGTTTTGAATAATTTACAGATTCTTTTGGGGTACCATATTGATATGAATAACGACTTTTTACTTCTATAACAATTATTATATTGTTTTTTAAACAGATAATATCTATTTCACCAGAACGGTTTCTAAAATTGCAATCTAAAATTTGATATCCATTTTTTAATAAAAAATTCTGGGCTATTTTTTCAGAATTATTTCCTACCAATTTATTGAAATGATTCAATGTTAATACTCCTTTGTTCAAATTAAAATTAAATTTTATTAAAATTATTTATAAGTATTGACTGTATGAAAAAAATTAATCAAATTAAATGTTTTTGAATAATTATGGTATTAAAAATTATTTGAATGTCTATAATCATTCATAAGGTGGTGATATATAAATGGCAGTTAAAATAATAAGTGCAACTCATAACGGACTTGAAGGTTTTTTGATTGATGTTGAAGTTGACATTGAAAAGGGACTTCCACAATTTATAATTGTGGGGCTTCCTGATGCTTCTGTAAAAGAAGCAAAGGAAAGAGTAAGAG
>DPOH01000355.1:2660-3001 GCA_003539755.1 Clostridium sp. | reverse complement strand
CACTACAACCACACAAATCACCACTATCCTATTCTTCTACATCGTCACATGTGTATAAAAGACATAGATAATATATTATGAATTTTGTGGCGCTACAGATAGAATATTGTTAATTGTAAATCGATTTTGAATATTATTATTTATTAATAAAATGAGAAATGCAGGAAAGTAGGAGAGCAGGATGGCGAAAAGAGAAGGTTTTTCTAGCAGGATTGGGTTTATTATCTCTTGTATAGGATCAGCAATTGGCCTTGGAAATGTGTGGATGTTTCCTTATAAGTTAGGTGAAAATGGTGGTGCAGCTTTTTTAATACCTTATTTAATATTTGTATTTGCACTTG
>DPOH01000355.1:0-2610 GCA_003539755.1 Clostridium sp. | reverse complement strand
TTAATATTTGTATTTGCACTTGGCAGCATGGGGCTTATTGGTGAAATGTGTTTTGGTAGAATGTACAAGCAGGGCTCATTAGGAGCAATAAGAACTGTAATGAATGAAAAAAATAAAAAGGGTGGAAAGATACTTTCAGTAATTCCTACATTGGGTTTGTTAGGAATATTCATGTTTTATACAATTGTTATTGGATGGATTTTAAAATATTTTATTATAAGTTTATCTGGACAGCTAGGAAATATAGATACTGGAAGTTTCTTTGGTGAGTTTGCATTTAGTAATGGCTCAGTTTTATGGCATTTAGGAGCAGTTGTTATAACACTTATCATTGTAAGCGTAGGTGTATCAAATGGTATCGAAAAAATAAATAAAGTTGTAATACCACTTTTATTTGTAATATTTATAATGTTAATGGTTAAATCTTTCAGCTTAGATGGATCATATAAGGGTATTGAGTATTTATTAAAACCTAAGTGGGAGTATTTATTAGTTCCTAAAACATGGATAATGGCACTTGGTCAGGCCTTTTTTACTGTGTCTATTACAGGATGTGGTATGGTTATTTACGGAAGTTATGCTGGTAAGCATTTTGATATACCAAGCTGTGCATTTAGTACTGCAGTATTTGATACTATTTCAGCATTACTTGCAGCATTTATGATTATACCAGCAGTATTTGCATATGGTTTAAGTCCTACAGCAGGGCCATCATTAATGTTTATAACAGTTCCTACTATATTTCAGGAAATGCCTTTTGGAGGAATTTTATGCTCACTATTTTTCCTTAGTATAATATGTGCAGCTATATCATCATCTATTTCACTTCTTGAAGGACCTGTTGAAGCATTTATGACTATAACTAAAATGAATAGAAAAAAATCTACTATTATAGTAGCAATAGCAGGATTTTTAATGGCAGTTCCATTATGTATAAATGGGGATTTGTTTAATAACTTCACTGATTTTGTAACAATTGTGTTATCACCAGCTGGTGCAGTTGTTACAGGAATTATATTTTACTATATGGTAGACAGTAGAAAGATATTAGATGAAGTTAATGAAGGTGCAAAATATAAATTTGGACATTGGTATATTAACTTTGGTAAATACATATTTGTACCAGCTACAATTATTATAATTGTGCTTGGAGTAATTTATGGGGGAATAGGTTAGAATTAAATATTATTATGCAATGCTGAGAGTAGTTTAAATTCTGCTGTCAGTATTTTTTGTATGTGGGATTTGTCTATTCTTATTTTAGTAATGCTATGATACCTAATATTGTGGATATAATTTTATTAATATACATAATAATCATAAATTGAAAATATCAACCTAAAATATTTCTGAGAAATATTGATAAACTATTCATGTAAATATTATCAAAAGCAAATAAACAAGCGTGCAAGTTACCATACAACTAAAAAATATTGTATAATATAAAAGAATTTTAATTTATGGAGGAATATATATATGAAATATTCGCAAGGTTCAGGCAAACAATATCATATTGCTGTAGGTGAAGGAGAAGTAGGAAGATATGTAATACTTCCAGGAGATCCTAAGAGATGTGAAAAGATAGCTAAACATTTTGATAATGCAGTACTTGTTGCAGATAATAGAGAATATGTTACTTATACTGGATACTTAGATGGAGAAAAAGTAAGTGTTACTTCAACTGGTATAGGTGGACCATCAGCTGCAATAGCTGTAGAAGAATTAGTAAAATGTGGAGCAGACACATTTATAAGAGTTGGTACATGTGGTGGTATGGAACTTGATGTTAAAGGTGGAGATATCGTTGTAGCTACAGGTTCAATAAGAATGGAAGGTACTACTAGAGAATATGCACCTATCGAATTCCCAGCAGTTCCAAACTTTGATGTTGTAAATGCGTTAGTAGATGGAGCTAAAACATTAGGAAAAACATACCATACAGGAGTAGTTCAATCTAAAGACTCATTCTATGGTCAACATTCACCAGAAACTAAACCTGTAAGCTATGAATTAGAAAACAAATGGAATGCATGGCTTAGATGTGGATGTTTAGCATCTGAAATGGAAAGTGCAGCATTATTCGTAGTAGGAAGCTACTTAAGAGTGCGTACTGGAGCTTGTTTCTTAGTAATAGCTAACCAAGAAAGAGAAAAAGCTGGATTAGATAATCCACAATGTCACGATAGTGAAGAATCAATCAAGGTTGCTGTTGAAGGTATTAGAAATATGATTAAACTTGATAGAGAAAGAGCAGCTGCTAAATAATTAGTGGTTTTAAGTTAACAGCATTATATTCTTTGATTAAAAAAGAATGTAATGCTGTTATTAATTTCATAATGTGCGTACAATCAAAGCTTTTATAAGATAAATCATATATAATATAAGTAGATAATAAAAATACTATTTTATTTAGATAAAATGAAATAGTATTTTTTGTACTAATTATTTTAATAGTATTAGGTCGGTATAAGTATGTATTCAGTATTTGTAAATATGTTTGATAGGTAATGAAACTGCTTAAATAGGAGAAAATAAGAATGCATATAAATTATGAAATGATTTGGAGGAATAAAATAAAGATGAGTGTACATATTAATGCAAAACCAGGAG
>DPOH01000268.1 GCA_003539755.1 Clostridium sp. | reverse complement strand
AAATAATACAAAAGTATACATTATTATTTATTATAATATCCATTGTATTATTTTCATTTAATAGTTATATTTATGGGATTATATGTACTGCTATCTTACTTATAAATATATTTTTAAGTATATTCTATCATGTAAAAAGAGATAGTGGAATTAATAAACTTAAGAGTGTGATTTCTACTGAAGCTGTAGTTATAAGGGATGGAATACAAAAATCCGTAAGTAGTGATGAACTTGTGATAGGAGATATAGTTCTATTATATGAAGATTGCATTGTTCCAGCAGATATAAGAATAATAAATGCTGATAATCTTAAGGTTAATGAAAAAAATATAACTGGAGACAAAAAATTAAAATCTAAATTTTCTGATACCATAATAGGAACTGTTTCTGATCTTAAAGAAATGAAGAATTTATTATTTAAGGGTTCAGTAATATCTTCTGGAGAGGCCTTAGGAGTAGTAATTGCTGTTGGTGGAAATACTCAGATAGGAAAGACACTAACTATGCTTATGTATTCTAGTAGTAGAAAACATAGTTATGGAAAAATGGTGAATTCTAATTTTGAAAAATATCTTTATGTTTATGCAAGTATTGTGGCCATACTTAGTATATATTTTCTGTACAATGGACAAGTGATGCAGAAAGAAAATGCTGCTTTAGTAGTATTTATATTAGGATGCTGTCCATTTTTTATTATTAATCTACTTGGTTTTAGAGGTGTTACAAAGAAGTTTTTAAAAGATAAAATAAAAATTATTAATTTTTCTGTATTTAATTTAATTGAAAATATAAATATTTTGTTTTTAGATAAAGTTGGTTCTATAAGTAAAAAAGAAATGATAGTAAGAAATTTATATTTAAATGATGAACTTATATCTACAGATGATCCATATGTTAATGAGGTTACGTTTGACAGAATAATTGAAATATCTCTTATCTGTAATAATGCAGTATATAATTCTGAAAGTGATATTGGAATTGGTGAAATGGATGAGGTTGCATTATTAAAATATGCAGCAAGGAAAAAGATATATAAGTCATCTATAGATAATAGAAGCAAAAAAATTATTGATCTTCCTAAAGATAATGATAAAGCATTTTCTACTATTGTTTGCAAGCTTAATAGAGGCTTTAGAGCAAATTCACGTGGTAATGTGGATGTGGTTCTTGAACGATGTACTCATATAATGATAAATGGTATCGAAAGAGAACTTACTGATGAATATAGAAATAAAATAAAAGAAATAGATATGAATTTATCATTTAAAGGATTAATTACACAAGGATTTGCATATAGAAATTTTAATTATGAACCATCTAAGGATGAAAATATTGAAAGTAATATGGTGTTTGTGGGAGTAATTGCTTTTGAAAACTTGCTTAAAGATAATTTGAAATATAGTTTAAATAAGATAAATAAGCAGGGGTTAATACCTATAATTTTTACTGAAGAAGGAAAATTAAGTGCTATAACAAGTCTTAAGAAAGCAGGTGTAATTAAGAATAGTACTCAAGTTGTTGCTGGAATAGAATTAGATTCGTTGAATCATCATGAACTTAAGGAACTTTTGTGTAGAGCAAGGGTATTCTGCAGAGTTACTCCAGATATTAAATCTAAAATTGTATCATTATTTGTAAAAGATGGACATAATGTTGCAACTACTGGAGATAAATTAAGTGATATGAGAGCGCTTAACTTATCAAATGTAGGTATAAGTAAAGGAAATACATCTTCTATAGTTCAAAAAGTTTCAGATGTATTTATAGAAGAAAATTATCTTGATGGATTCTTTAAAATAAGAAATTTTTCTAAAGTGCTTAAGAAAAATATAAATAACACATTGAAAACTTATTTTATGATTATACTTTCTGAGCTTCTTATATTGTTAATTAATTCGATTATTGGTCAAAATTATACTTTAAATATGTGGGATATTCTGACTATAAATTATTTTATGTTTATACCACTATCACAAGCTTTATTATTAGGAAACGGAGTAGAAATGAGAAAAGGGGATTTTCTTATAAGGTCAGTTTTATTAGCTACTCTTAGTTGTATTTCTATGTATAAAGTAGAGGGAAGAGAAGCCTCTATTATTCCACTTGTGATAATTTCAATGGGTACTATTTTTTACACATTATTTTCAAGTAAAATATCTTTTAAAAGATTTAGTAATGAACTTTTAATGTGTTTAATATCTTTATTAATAGTATTTGTAGCAGTAGCAGTTATTATTACAATGAATAATATAGTACCAAGAGACATAGTTGTTATAGAAATAATAATTTGTAGCATATTTTTATTTGTATTTGAAATTTTATATGGAAAGTGGCAAAACTCTTTAATGAGGTGAGCCTATGTATAAAATAAAAAAGATTAATCAAGTAAACAATCCAATAATATATTTATTTCTAGCTTTAGGTGTTAGTTCTATTTCTTATGGAATAAATAATGATTTAAGAGGACTGTCTGTTTTTTTTACAGTTCTCTTTTTTGTATGGATTTTTTTATTGTGGGGAGTTAACTTTACTATAATTTCAGTAATATTTTTTGTTGTAGGATTATTTATAAATTATTCTTACTATAGAATTCCTGATAAAATTTGGGACGAAGTGAGGATAGTGAAAATAGATACATATGAAACTTTAGGTAGTTTTGAAGGGAAAAAGTTATTGATTAAAAATGATAGCAAATATAAGTTTAAAGTAGGGCAAGTATATAATATATATGGCAAAATTGATAAAGGAGAACAAAATAAATACAATGGGGTAGTGGGACAGCTGGAAGTTAAATCTATAGATAAGTGTAACGATGATTTTATAAGTAAATTATATAAAATAAAGAAGAATATTTATGATAGACTTAAAGAAAACTTAGGAACAAGAAAAGCTGGTTTTTTATCATCAATAGCATTTGGATATTCTGATATGCTTGATATTAGTGATAAAAATGATATGAAAAGATTTGGTATAGTTCATAGTATTAGTGTATCTGGTCTTCATGTAGCTGTTGTTTATGGATTTTTAAGAATATTTATGAGAAATAAATTAGGACTTCTATTATGTTTTATATATGTTATATTTACTGGGAGCAATTATTCAAGTATAAGGGCATTTATAATGCTTGGAACTATTGAAGGTGCATCAATAGTTAAGAGGAATAATAATTCAATTTCTTCACTTTGCCTTTCGGCCATGATTTTAACAATTTATAAACCTTATAGTATATTTGAAATATCTTTTCATTTATCATATTTAGCAACATTGGGAATAATATTGATGAATAAGAAAATTAATAATAAGTTATATAAGTTTCCCCAAAAACTAAGAAAGGGACTTTCTGTTACTTTAAGTGCTCAAGTTTTTACAGTTCCATATTTATTATTGATTTTTAAAGATTTATCTCTAAATTTTATTATTGGAAATTTATTTTTGGTTCCTTTTGTGAATTTATTTGTTATTTTAGGGAATTTACTATTAATATTTTACAGTTTCAATAACTTATTTGATTTTGTAAGTTATTTAATACTAAAGAGTATAGGCATATTTGATATAGTATTAAGCAATATTGATAATTTTTCTTTACCTATTTTCTATGGAAATGAATATTTTGCTATGATGTATTTAGCAATTATGATTAGTATTTATTTTGTACGGAAAGGATTTAAAAAAATTATACATATGCCTATTGCAGTTTTGTGTGTAATAATAATTCAATTATACAGTCCAGTATTAAGTCTTAAATATTATACTGAAGGAGCTATACTTATTTCTTATAAAGGGGATAGAGTTCTTATATCTAATAAAAAACAAGTAGATATGGATAGGCTTGCGAAGATTTCAGAAGCAGATAAAGTTTATACAAATATAAATAAAGTGGATTTATATAATAAATGTAGAATAAAAAGTTGTGGAAAAAATTATTTATTAGAAATTATTGATAAAAAATATTTATTAAAAATGTCTGGTAGTGAAAAAGGTAATGGTGATTATGATATAATAAATTTTAAAGATGGACCGTTTAATAAGATTTATATATGGAATAATGATATAATAAAAACTTGTTCATAAAAGTTATTTAGAAAATTAACATTTGCTGTGAGAGGATAATTGTTTTGATTAATTATGATGTTTATGAAAAAGAGATAGAAAAAGGAAATATTAAAAATGGATATATTTTCTCCGGATTAGATGAGGAACTTATTAAAGATGGAATTCAATTGATAGTAAAAAGAGAAATTGCAGAAGATTTTAAAGAATTGAATTTAATCAGAATTGATGGAATGAATACAAATTTTGATGAAATTATGAATGCATGTGAAACTATGCCATTCATGTCAGAAAAAAAGGTTGTAATTGTATATAGAGCTAATTTTCTTCAGGAGAAAACTGATTCATCTGGAACTAAAATTTATAATGATATAAAAAAATATGTTGCAGATATGCCACCATATACAACCCTTATAATGTATTATTTATGCAAGGATAAGAGAGATAAACCAAATAAAAATAAAAAGCTGACACCTATAGAAAAATATTTTCCTGTAGTTTATTGTGATAAATTAAAGAGAGATAAGTATATTAAAAAGGTTGATGGAATATTTAAAGAAAGAGGAAAAGCTATTGGAAGGACAGAGCTTGCATATTTCTGTGAAAAAGTTCAGAACAACTTTGATATTATCAAGAGAGAAGCTGATAAACTTGTAGCCTATACTGAAGGAAGAGAGATAAAAAAGAATGATATAGATCTTCTTATTTCAAGCTCAAGTGAAGAGGATGTATTTGATCTTGTAGAACTTATTGCACATAAGAAAATTGATAAAGCTATTGACCTTATAAGGGAAATATTGGTTAAATCAGATCAACATATGCTTATAATAACTGCAATAGAAAAGCATTTTGCTAGATTATATGAAATAAAAGTAGGTGTATCTCAAGGGAAAAGAGTAAATCAATTTATGTCAGAGCTTAGGCTTCCTCAATTTGTATGTGAAAAACTTATGAGTCAAAGTAGTAGATTTACACAAAAGCAGTTGTGTGAATTAGTAAAACTGTGTGTTAATACAGAAACTAAATTGAAATCATCTGGAGTGGATAAAGACATGGAGATGGAGTTCCTTCTTATAAATACACTTACAGTAAGAAAGTAGAGTTATAAAGATAGTTTTGAAAAAAGTTTGAAAGAATATATATTTATATTTTCAAACTATAAGTAATGTAATAAAAAAGAAGCGCATCTGCGCTTCTTTTGTATATACGAAAATAACCCACCAACAAAGTGGCGGGTCAATCAAATTATGCCATAGCGTTTAACTTAGCAGCTAATCTTGATTTCTTTCTAGCAGCCATGTTCTTATGAACAACTCCCTTAGAAGCAGCCATGTCTAATGACTTAACTACTGATGTAAATAAAGCTTTAGCTTCTTCGTTGTTTTTAGCTTCTACAGCAGCTTCAAACTTCTTTATTGCAGTCTTTAAAGCAGATTTGATCATTCTGTTCTTTAAAGTCTTAACTTCAGTAACTTTTATTCTCTTTTTTGCTGATTTAATATTTGCCATTCTTAATTCACCCCCTTAGATTTTTATAGGGTCTCTTGCAGTTTTTTGGGGAAATCTGCGTTCGAGTTCATATTCAACAAACCTTATTATAACATCACAACTTATGTAATTCAAGTATTAAATTAATGTATACAGGAAAAAATAGATTTAATCAAAAAAATAAGAAAGGAGATTAGTTTATATGATAAATGTAAGAACAGATTTAGCATTAGAAGCAAGAGAAATCTATAAAGAAAGTCATAAAGATGAAAAGGATATAGATGGAATTGAGGTTTTAGAAGAAAATGATAAGGATATAAAGGTTACTACAGTAAAAGTAAAAAATGATGATGGAGCTAAAAAATTAGGAAAACCAAAAGGAAATTATGTGACTATAGATATACCACAGTTTACTGCTTATGATGGTGAAACTATGGATAGAGTATCTGAAGTTGTTGCTGAAGTTTTAAGCAGGATGATTGAGATAGATGTTGAAAAAACAATTTTAGTTGTAGGCCTTGGTAACTGGCAGGTAACACCAGATGCATTAGGTCCTAAAGTTACTCAAGGAATTATGGTTACAAGGCATTTAAAAACTGTTATGCCTGAAGTCATCGATGATTCTGTAAGACCTGTATGTTCTATATCACCAGGAGTATTAGGGGTAACTGGAGTAGAAACTGTGGAAATAATAAAAGGGGTAGTGGAAAGAGTTAAACCAGATATTGTAATATGCATAGATGCTTTAGCTGCTAGAAGGGTAGAAAGGGTTAATAATACAATTCAAATAGGTGATACAGGAATATCTCCAGGAGCAGGTGTTGGAAATAATAGAAAGCAGATTAATGAAGAAAATTTGGGCATCAAAGTTATAGCTATTGGTGTTCCAACTGTAGTTGATGCTGTAACAATAGCTAATGATACTATTGACTTAGTTGTAGATTCATTGATACATAATTCAAAAAGTGAAAATGAATTTTATAAAATGCTTAAGAACTTAGATAAAAATGAAAAAGGAGCATTAATAAGAGAGGTTTTATCATCAAAAGCATTAGGTGAAATGATAGTAACTCCGAAAGATATAGATAAGGTTATAGAATCTTTAGCAAAAATAATTGCAAATGGTATAAATATAGCTGTTCAACCTAATATGGATATGGAAGATATAAATAAGTTTATGAATTAAGAGAATAATTATGTAAATCTCTTAATATAAATATATAAGTAAAGCGAAAGCTGGTATGAGGAAATCTAAATATAAATGCACTGTTAAAATAGAGATTTTTAATAGATATCAGCTTTTAGTTTTATAAAGTTGTTAATTGTTATATGCTTTGAAGAATAAAATTTGAAGATGTTAACTGTTAACTGAATTTTGGGGGATTAAAATGATATATATGAAAAAGCCTAATGGTGCTTTAAGAAGAAATGGGACAAGAGGTAAACCTGATATCAATATGAGAGTATTGACACTTGTTTTCTTAATAATTGTATTATTTATACGCTTTGCCATAGTATTAAAAAATAATAAGGAGCGAGGTGCGTTTTTCTATGTGCAGCTTTTAAATTTTAGCATGCCTGTAGTTGAAAATCAGATATATGATGAAGCAAATTATTCTGAAAATAAACTATCGATTGAAAATGTATTGTTACAGGTTATAGGATTGGATAACATAACTTATAAAGGCATAATAAAAAATGAAATTCCATTGGTAGGAAGTGTAAGTAAAGATGTTTTAGAAGAAGTAACTAAAGGGGAGGGTGGTAGATTAAGTTTTAACCCATTTGTAGTTAATGAAGATAGTATTTGTAAAACTGCACCTGTTACAACAGATAGTAGTAATACTCAGATATATAATCCAGCATTAAAAAAGACACTTGATAATTCAAAACCTGAAGTACTTATATATCATACTCATACCAATGAAAACTATAATGCTAATACACCAGATAGCTATAATGAAGAAACAAATGTTGTTGGAGTAGGTGACGTTCTTGAAAGGGAACTTGAAGATAATTATGGTATTTCTGTTATTCATGATAAGACAGATCATTGTAGATCATATAATGATAGCTATAAAAGGTCTAATGAAACTGTATGTAATTATCTAAGTAAGTATGGGGATTTTAAAATGATAATAGATCTTCATAGAGATTCTGTTGATAATAAAGCAGCTACAACAACAGATATATATGGAATGAGTGCGGCTAAGATAATGTTTGTAAATGCAAAAAATAGTACTAGATATGCTAAAAACAAAGAATTAACAGATAAAGTTTACAATAAGACAGCAGAATTGTTTCCGGGTCTTGTAAGGAAAATAACTACTTATAATAGAGGTAAAAATGCATTTAACCAGAGCTTAAGTGATGGTTGTATATTATTTGAAGTTGGATCACATACAAACACTCCAGAAGAAGCAAAGGTTACTGCCCAGTGTATGGCTAGAGTAATTGCAGAAATCCTTAATGGAAAGAATTAATAATAGTATTTAATAAAAAGAGCGCTGTAGTGTTTATGTGATAAGCGTTCTTTTTATATAAGATTATATGTATATGCTGATTAGATTAAATGTTTTATGGAAATACTATAACAAAATCTATAAATCATTTAACAGGGAGTGTATATATTGAAAAATATTAAAAAGAGGTACATATTGAGAAAGGTTATGCCTTCTATTTTTCTTTTTGTTGCAGCATGTGCAGGGTTAATAAAAATTAACATAATAAATACTCGAGCATTATCACCAATTGGGAATGGTAAAGAAAATTATGAAATTGTAAGTGAAGAATTTGGTGAAGATTTTTCAAAATTTATTAAAGATAATTCAGTATTGAAAATATATTGCAATAAAGGAGAGGATATTTTAGTAAGGATAAAAGAAAGTGGCTTCAAAATAAAAAGTAAATTATCTCTTATAGATGATTTTAAAAAGAAAATTGATGAATTAGTAAACTAGGTTAAAAATATAGTAAATACATAACATAAGAATTTAGGATTGCTTAAATTTTCATAGCCATATTAAAGGGTTATATGTTATAATTTAGCTGATTTAATTATAACGGGGGTGAAAAGCTAAACTTTGAACAGTTGAGAGTTGAAAGTTGAAAGTGGAGAGTTTAATGATGAAATTATTTCGTAATTTCTAATAAGTATATTATGAAAATCTCAGAGAGATTTTTTACTTTACTATCAATTATCAACTATAAGCTATCAACTGAATAAGTTAGTGTAATATGAAAAGTGACAGACAACAACATATAAGAAATTTTTCAATAGTAGCACATATTGATCACGGTAAGTCAACCCTTGCGGACAGATTACTTGAAACTACAGGAACCTTAACTAAAAGGGAAATGGAAGAACAAGTTCTAGATAATATGGAGATAGAAAGAGAAAGAGGAATTACAATAAAATCTCAGGCAGCGAGACTTGTATATAGAAGAGACGATGGCGAGGAATTTATTCTGAACTTAATTGATACTCCAGGGCATGTAGACTTTAACTATGAAGTTTCGAGAAGTCTTGCAGCATGTGAAGGTGCAGTACTTGTAGTAGATGCTACTCAAGGAATACAGGCTCAGACTTTAGCAAACTGCTATCTTGCATTAGATAATGATTTAGAAATTACACCTGTAATTAATAAGATTGATTTACCTTCAGCAAGACCTGATGAAGTAAAACAGGAAATTGAAGATATAATTGGTATAGATGCAGAAGAAGCACCACTTATTTCAGCAAAAACAGGTTTAAACATTAAAGATGTTTTAGAATCTGTAGTAAATAATATACCTGCTCCTACTGGAGATGAAAATGCTCCTCTTAAAGCGCTTATTTTCGACTCATATTATGACAGCTATAAGGGTGTTGTATGTATAGTTAGAATAAAAGATGGTAAAGTAAAAGTTGGCGATAAGATAAAACTTATGGCGACTGAAAAGGTATATGACGTTACAGAAGTTGGAGTATTTACTCCAAATGTTTTACCGATAGGTTCTTTAAGTGCTGGTGATGTTGGATATATTACTGCATCAATAAAGAATGTAAGAGATGCTAGAGTAGGTGATACTATAACAGAAGCTGCTAGACCTACAGAAGAAGCACTTCCAGGTTATAAACCAGCTATTCCAATGGTTTATTCAGGTATATATCCAGTAGATGGATCAAAATATGATGAATTAAAAGAAGCATTAGAAAAATTACAAATAAATGATGCTGCATTAAGCTTTGAGCCAGAAACTTCTATTGCATTAGGATTTGGATTTAGATGTGGATTCTTAGGATTATTACATATGGAAATAATTCAAGAAAGAGTTGAAAGAGAATTCAACTTAGATATAATCACTACTGCACCATCAGTTATTTATAAAGTAATAAAGACAGATGGGGAAGTACTTGATATTACAAATCCAACAAATCTGCCTCCAATGACAGAAGTTGATTATATGGAAGAGCCAATAGTAAAAGCATCAATTATAACTCCGAAAGATTATGTTGGTGCAGTTATGGAATTATGTCAGGATCGTAGAGGAACATATATTGATATGCAGTATATTGAGGAAACAAGAGCTGTTGTTAATTATGAAATTCCATTAAATGAAATAATATATGATTTCTTTGACACATTAAAATCAAAGACAAGAGGATATGCTTCTCTAGATTATGAATTTAAAGGATATACAAGAACTAAGCTTGTTAAGCTTGATATATTATTAAATGGAGATATTGTTGATGCTTTATCAATGATAGTACCTGAAGAAAGAGCTTATCATAAGGGAAGAGGAATAGCAGAAAAATTAAAGGAAATAATTCCAAGACAAATGTTCGAAGTTCCAATTCAAGCAGCTGTAGGGTCTAAAATTATAGCAAGAGAAACAGTAAAAGCTATGAGAAAAGACGTATTAGCTAAATGTTATGGTGGAGATATTTCAAGAAAGAAGAAACTTCTTGAAAAACAAAAAGAAGGTAAAAAGAGAATGAGACAGGTTGGATCTGTTGAAGTTCCACAAGAAGCATTTATGGCTGTATTAAAAGTAGATTAAAAATAATTTTAATTAAAAGGCTGACCTGTATAAGGTCAGCCTTTTTGAATTTTAGGAGGAAATTTTAATGAAAGAAATGTCTTTATATATACATATTCCATTTTGCAAGCAAAAATGCTTTTATTGTGATTTTTCATCATATGCAGGAAAAGAAGCTTTAATGAGTGAATATATAGATGCTTTAAATAAAGAAATATTAGAAAAAGCTTGTGGATATAAAATTAGAAGTATATTTATTGGTGGTGGGACACCTTCATATCTTGATGCACAAAGTATGGATAAATTGCTTAGTACTATAAATAAATTATCTTTTATAGATAAGGTAGAATTTACAATGGAATGTAATCCAGGAACTTTAAATGAAGAAAAGCTTGTTGTAATGAAGAAAAATAACGTAAACAGATTGAGTCTAGGGCTTCAATCTACAAATGATTCACTTTTGAAGGATATTGGAAGAATTCATAATTTTAATGAATTTAAAGAAAATTATATTCTTGCAAGGAAGCATGGCTTTGATAATATAAATGCTGATTTAATGTTTGGTCTTCCAGGTCAGACTATAGATGATTGGAAGCAGTCTTTGGAAGATGTAATATCATTAAATGTAGATCATATATCAGCATACAGTCTTATTATTGAAGAAGGTACATATTTTTATAATCTTTATGAGAAGGATAAGCTTAATCTGCCAAGTGAAAATGATGAAAGAACGATGTATGCAATGACTAAGGATATATTAAATAAGCAAGGATATCATCAATATGAAATTTCTAATTATGCAAAGGAAGGAAAAGAATGTTTTCATAATAAAGTATATTGGCAATGTGATGAATATTTAGGATTAGGAGTTTCGGCAAGTTCATTTATGAATGAAAAAAGAATTAAAAATATAGATAATATAAAAGAATATATTAATAAAATAAACAATAATGAAGAAGTTTTAGAAGAAATACATTGCAATGATTTGAAAGATGATATGGAAGAGTTTATGTTTATGGGACTTAGAATGATTGAAGGAATAGATATTAGTAAGTTTAAAAAGAGATTTGGAAAAGATATATATGATGTGTATAAGGAACCAATTGAAAAGCATATTAAAGATGGACTATTAATATGTGATTCAGGGAAATTAAGATTAACATCAAAAGGTATTGAACTTTCTAATTATGTTATGAGTGACTTTATATTATAAGAATTATTGATTATAAATTTAGTAATAAACTTATGTTACATTACTTGAGATAATTAAAGTATACATATTTTTAATATTAAAAATGAAATAGATAGAAAAACTAAGAAAATTATAGTATATAGCAGATAATGTTGAAAAAACAATCAAATATACTGGATACAAGTCAAAAATGAAAGATATTAGAATTGACAAAAAACCACATTAATAATATATTAAAAACATAGTCATTAGCACTCAACGTTAACGAGTGCTAACAAAGAGGTGAGATTATGAGTATTGATGATAGAAAAATAAAAATTCTTCAAGCTATTATCAATGATTATATTCGTACTGGAGATCCCGTAGGATCGAGAACTATAGCTAAAAACTATGATTTAGGTATAGGACCTGCAACTATAAGAAATGAAATGGCTGATCTTGAGGATATGGGATATTTAGAGCAACCTCATGCTTCATCAGGAAGAATTCCATCAAGCAAGGGTTATAGATTATATGTTGATAAGCTTATGCAAAGTCAAGATTTGACTATAGAAGAAGATCTTAAGATTAAACAGTATATAATTGATACAGCAATGCTTGAAGTAGATAAGATTGTTAGACAGACAAGTGCTCTTTTATCAGAATTAACAAAGATGACGTGCATAATAGAAGCACCATCAGTAAAAAAGAGTTTTGTAAAATCTATTCAGCTTATAAAAGTTGATGAGCATAATCTTGTATCAGTATTTTTGACGGATACAGGACTTATAAAGAATCATATTTTAAAACTTAAAGGGATTGTTCCTACATCAGATGTTTTAAATAAAATAAATGAGGTCATAAATGCAAGGCTTGTAGGTCTTTCAATTCAAGATATAAACTTAGAGGTTATAAATAACCTACAAAGTGAACTTGGAGATTATGATGAAATATTTAATGGAATATTACCTCTTTTATATGAAGCATTAAATACATCTGATTCATCAGAAGTATTCATGGAAGGTGCAACAAATATATTTAACTATCCAGAGTACAATGATATAGATAAAGCTAAGGAAATGTTATCATTATTAAATGATAAAGATTCAATAATGGAGTTATTAAATCCAAGTGATGATATAACTATTAGTATTGGAGATGAAAATTATAGACCACAGGCTAAGGACTGCAGTATTATTTCAGCAGAATATTCTCTCGGGAATAGGCCTATTGGCAAGATAGGACTTATCGGACCTAGAAGAATTAATTATTCTAAAGTAATAACGATAATGTCTGAAGTAGTTAAAGAATTAAACAATATACTAAATAACCAAAAGATATAGTTTTATATTTCGAGAGATGAGGTGTAGTTAAGATATATGGAAGAAAATAAAAATGTTAATACTGAAGAAGCAAAAGAAGATAAAGCATGTGAAATTAATTCTAATGAAGAAGTAAAAGCAACTGAAGAAGCAAGTATTGAAGGTACTAGTGAAAATCCAAAAGCTGAATCTGTAGAAGAGGATGAACTAGCTATGATGAAAGAAAAGAATGAAAAGTTACAAGAAGAATTAGATGCAACTAAAGATAGACTTCTTAGACTTACAGCAGAATATGACAACTATAGAAAGAGAACTGCTAAAGAAAAAGAAGGAATTTATAGTGATGCATATGTAGATGTTGTAAAAGAAATTCTACCAATCATAGACAACTTAGAAAGAGCTGTTGCAGCTGAAGGAAGTATTGAAGACCTTAAAAAAGGTGTAGAAATGACAATGAAAGGCTGTAAAGATGCATTTGCTAAATTAGGCGTTGAAGAAATAGACGCCAATGGAGAATTTGATCCTAACTTCCATAATGCAGTAATGCATATAGAAGACGAAAATTTAGGTAAAAATGTAGTTGCTGAAGTATTCCAAAAGGGATACAAAAAAGACAACAAAATAATAAGACATACAATGGTTAAAGTAGCTAACTAATAGCTAATCATTGATAAGTTAAATAGCAAAACACTAAAATATTGTTAATATAAATTGAAAATTAAACTTGTAAAGTTTTTAGGAGGGAATATATTATGGCAAAGATTATAGGTATAGATTTAGGAACTACAAACTCATGTGTAGCTGTTATGGAAGGTGGAGAACCAACAGTTATCACTAACTCAGAAGGTGCAAGAACTACTCCTTCAGTAGTATCTTTCCAAGCTAACGGAGAAAGATTAGTAGGTCAAGTAGCTAAAAGACAAGCGATTACTAATCCAGATAGAACAATTATCTCAATAAAGAGACATATGGGAACATCTTATAAAGTTGATATCGATGGAAAAGAATATTCACCACAAGAAATTTCAGCAATGATTCTTCAAAAAATTAAAGCTGATGCAGAAGCATACTTAGGTGAACCAGTAAATCAAGCAGTTATAACTGTACCAGCATACTTTAACGATAGCCAAAGACAAGCAACTAAGGATGCAGGTAAGATAGCAGGTCTTGAAGTATTAAGAATAATCAATGAACCAACAGCAGCATCACTTGCTTATGGTTTAGACAAAATGGATGAAGCACACAAAATCTTAGTATATGACTTAGGTGGTGGTACTTTTGATGTATCTATCCTTGATTTAGGTGATGGAGTATTTGAAGTATTATCTACAAACGGAGATACTAAACTTGGTGGAGATGATTTTGATGAAGCTATCATGAAATATATAGCTGATACATTCAAAGCTGAAAATGGAATAGACTTAATGCAAGATAAGATGGCAGTTCAAAGATTAAAAGAAGCTGCTGAAAAAGCTAAGATAGAATTATCATCTTCT
>DPOH01000205.1 GCA_003539755.1 Clostridium sp. | reverse complement strand
TAAAAATAAAAAAATATATATAAAATAATTAGTTTGTTTGGTATAATAATAATAAATTCGACAAAAATAACCAGTAGATAAATGCATTTATATATAAATATTGACAAAAAATAAGTTTTATTAGTAAAGGGATGGTGAGTTTATTTATTGAATCTTAATAGATTTAATAAGAGAATTATGAGAATTAGAGATGTGTCGATACAAAAAAAGTTGGTAATATCATTTCTGCTGATAGCGATATTATCAAATATATCAGGAGTTATGGGAATAGTATTTTTATATAAGACAAATAAACAATATAAAAATGCCTTAGTGAATTATGGATATGCTCAAGGAGATATTGGAGAATTAGAAAGTGAAGTAGAGTATTCTAATGGTTTAGTCAAAGATATACTTACAATATCAGATGAAAATGAACTTTCAGGATACTACGATAAATTGAAAACATCACTTGCAAAAATAGATGATAAGATGTCTTTAATAAAGGGTAGATGTATTTCGGCAGAAGAGCAGGAAAGTTATACGTCAGCAGTATATTATTTAGAAAAATATAAGGATATTATTAAAAGTGTAACTAATGGAATTACCGCAGAAAATAAAGCGGACAAGCTTAGCTATTTAAGAAATGAGGGCGATGAAGATATAACTGCTATGGTTAGAGCAATTGAAAATCTTCAACAAACTAATCTAGTTAAGGGAAATGAAGTTGCTGAGTCATTAGAAAAATTAGAAAGATTAAGTGCTTATATGATGATTTTTTGTATAATCATAGTAGTTATTGTTACAATAGTTATTGCTAAGCATTTAAGTGATATTATAAGCAAACCAATTATGGAAATTTCAAGGATATCCCAAGAAGTAGCAGAGGGAAATCTTGATATTTCTATAGATATTGATTCTAAAGATGAAATTGGTGATATGTCTAAATCACTAAATAGCATTTTAGATTCTTTAAATGAAGCTTTTTATGAAATTAGAGAAGCATCTTGTCAAGTGGCAAGTGGATCAGAGGAATTAGCAGCGAGTGCTCAAGAATTAGCTGAAGGAGCTACTGAGCAGGCAGTTTCAATATCAGATATATCTGCAAATGTGAAAGATATAAATAATCAAGCTAAAAATAATTCTAATGATGCAGAATTAGTAAATAATATATCTATGAATTTATCTGAAAATATCCAAAATAGTAATAAGAAAATGAATGAAATGCTTGAAGCAATGATACAAATTGAAAAATGTTCTAAAGACATAAGTAATATTATAAATACTATAGAAGGAATTGCATCACAAACAAATCTCTTAGCTTTAAATGCAGCTATTGAAGCAGCAAGAGCAGGTGAAGCTGGTCAAGGATTTACAGTTGTAGCTGCTGAAGTAAGAGAATTAGCTACGCAAAGTTCTAATGCTGCTAAGCAGACTTCAGAATTAATAGAACAGACAATAAATGCTATACAAGAAGGAAAGATAATAGCAAATGAAACAGCTGAAAATTTAAATATTGTAGTAAATGAAGTACAGCAAGCATCTGAATTAGTAGAAAATATTAGTGTTGCATCTGAAAAACAATCTGAACAATTAGACAATACTAATACTGAGATAATGAAGATAACAGATATTGTTCAAGCAAATTCTGCTACTGCAGAGGAATGTGCTGCAGCTAGTGAAGAATTATCTGCTCAAGCAGAATCATTAAATAGAATAGTTGATAAATTTGTTTTAAAATCAATGTAGAATAGATAGGGATACATTATTAAGTGTATCTCTATTTATTTTTGCATAGAAAATTATACAGATATAAAACTAAAATTGTGTAATAGTAATATTTCTAAGCAATGTTGATATGAAATAATATTACTGATGATATACGTTAAAACGCTTTTTATATTAATTATTAGGGAAATATGAACAATAATTTGACAGTGATTTTTAATAACGTACAATAGAAATATAGAAAAAAGTAAGTGTGTTAAAAGGAGGAAATATGAATCCTAGTGAAAAATTTTATCAAAGTCAAATTAATGAAAAATTAGATATTAATAAAGCTCTGACAAGTAAAATAAGAGTTATAGGCATATTACGACTGGTAGTAGTATTATTAGCCATGGTATTAGGATATGTATCATATAGAAATTCAAAAAACACATTGTTTTTTGTAGATTTAATTGCATTTTTAATAATTTTTATAATATTGATTTTTTACCATGACGGATTATATAGAGAAAAGAAACGTAATGATATATTAATTGATATTAATAGTGATGGGATTAAGCGAATAAATGGACAGTTTAAAAGTATAAAAGATAAAGGAACAGAATTTTTAGATGAAAATCATGGTTATGCCAATGATTTAGATATATTTGGGGAGAATTCACTGTTCCAATTTATGAATACAACAATAAGTAAGGGTGGAAGATTGCTTCTTGCTAAAATATTGAAACGAGAAGTAAAATTTGATAAAGAAACAATCGTTAAAAGGCAGGAAGCTGTAAATGAACTTTCTAAAAAAGTACTATGGAGACAGAAGGTATGTGTAGAAGGAAGGTTACAAAAATCTAGTGATATAGATATAGACAGGTTTATTAATTGGGGAGAGAGTAAAAAAGTAAGTAATAGTATATTAAGGTTTCTTGTAGCATGTGTTTTTACAATTGTTACATGGGTATCCATAGTAATGTTTGCAAAAAGAATATTACCACTATCATTTATTCTTTTATTATTAGTAATTAATTATGCTGTTGTTAATATAGTGAATTCTCCTATGAAAGAACATATAGAGTTTTTTGAATCTATAAAGAATAATATTTCCATATATAAAAGTATACTTGAAATGATAGATGACGAAAAATTTGAGACTCAATTACTGGTAGATATAAAATCAAAATTAAATAATGATAATATTATCTGTATTAATGAGATGAAAAAATTAAATAATATATTAACATGGTTGGGTGATAGTTCAAAAAACATGGCATATGTAATATTAAATGTACTATTCTTTTCAGATATATATATAATGAAAAGACTTGAAAAATGGAGAAATAAAAATGGAATTTATTTAAGACAATGGATGGAAGTAATTCATGAAATTGATGAATTAAACAGTTTAGCAAATATACCTTTTGAACATTCAGAATGGGTATATCCTCAGATATGTGATACTGAATCTATAGAGTGTATAAATATATCTCATCCTTTAATAGGTGATAAAGCAGTGAAAAATAATTTCGCATTAAAGGGTAAAGAAAAAGTTGCTCTAATTACTGGTTCAAATATGTCAGGTAAAAGTACATTTTTAAGAACTATAGGAATTAATTTGTTATTAGCTTATATAGGGGCACCAGTAAGTGCTGAAAAGTTATCTTGTGGAATAATGAATATATATACTTGTATGAGGACTAAAGATAATCTTGAGGAAAATATATCATCATTCTATGCAGAAATACTTAGAATAAAATTGCTTATTGAAGCATGTAAAAATGGGGAAAAAGTATTTTTCTTATTGGATGAAATATTTAAGGGTACTAATTCAAAGGATAGACATGTTGGAGCTTCTGTTTTAATAAAGCAGCTTATTAAATATGGAGGTGTAGGACTTGTATCAACTCATGATCTTGAATTGTGTGATTTGGAAAGTGAAATAATAATTAATTATAATTTTAGGGAGTTTTATGAAGATAATAAAATAAAATTTGATTATGTACTTAGAAAAGGAAAGAGTACAACTCAAAATGCGATTCATCTTATGAAACTTGCAGGCATTGAAGTATAAGTGATTTAATAAAGTTATTTTGGAAGGGAATAAAAATGGGGTATATTATTATTGATTTAGAATTTAATAATTTAAAGAATATTGATAAGTATTATAATGATTTTTTTGAGTGCAATAAAGAGCTAGAGGATATTAATCTTGATAATGAAATAATTGAAATTGGTGCAGTAAAAGTAGATAAATATATGAAAACTGTGGATAGTATGAAGGTATATGTTAAGCCATCTGTATTTCCAGTAATTAATCCAGTAGTGACTGAAATTACAAAAATAAATATGGATTTATTAGATAAAGAAGGAGTAGCATTTTCTTCAGCATTAGATAAACTAAGAGATATGTTTGAAGAAGGAGATGTATTGTGTTCCTGGGCAAAGGATGATATTGCTGAACTAATAAGAAATGCTAAGTATTTCAATTATAATAATCTTGAATGGATTAAGTCTTATTTAGATATTCAAGAGTATTCAAGTAAAATTTTGGGGCATAAAAAAGCTTTAGGACTTAAGAATGCATTAGATAAATTAAAAATTAATATTGATGACAAAAAACTTCATGATGCTTTAAATGACTCTATGTATACTTTGGAAGTATTCAAAAGAATATATAATCCTAGAATTATAAAAAATTATATAGTAAATGATATATATAATATGCCTGCAGTACATGTGAAAAAATTAGACAATATAAAAGTAGAAGAGAAATCATTAAATATAATATGCCCTAGATGTAAGAAGAGAATAAAATTGGAGACACCTATAACGCTTTTAGGATGGAGATTTGCAGCTGTAGGAAAGTGTTCTAAGTGTAATAAAAATATATTATGTGAAATAATGGTGAAAGAAACTCTTAAAGGAGAAAAAGTATTTAATGAGATAAATTCTATTTTGAAAAATGAAGTGTATTTAAGCTATTTATATAAGTTTGAAAAATTAAAGAAAGAATAAGCTGTAGTAAAAGATGGATGATAAATTAATTTATATTTGATAATTAAACAATAATTTATTAAGGAATTGTTAAAGAAAATATGGTAAAATATATTTGCGATTATAAAACAATATGTTGAAAGAAAGGATTTTATTTATGAATATAGCCTTTTTTCTTATTCCTAAAAATGAAGTAGTATTTGAAAATCAAGATGTTACAATGAGACAAGTTATGGAGAAAATGGAGCATCACGGATATACAGCAATACCTTTAATTGATAAGGAAGGTAAATATGTTGGAACATTAACTGAAGGGGATTTATTATGGAAGTTGAAGAATACTCCTGACTTAAACTTCAAGAATACTGAATCAGTAAAGGTTAAAGATATACCTAGAAGAATTAAGCATAAATCAGTTTCAATAACATCAAATATAGAAAGTTTAATTTCATTAGCAATAAATCAAAATTTTGTTCCTGTAACAGATGATAATGGAATCTTCATAGGAATAATAAAGAGAAGTGATATAATAAATTATTGTTATAATGAAATGAAAAAAAGAAAAGAATTTGAAAGGCAGCAGTTTAGCATGTATGATGAAGGCTAAAATATGTATGCTATATTAAAAGATGAATATAATATTTTAAAATAAACATAAAAATACCTAAGAGATATGGACATCTTCTTAGGTATTTTTTATATTATTAAGCTAGATTAAGCTTGCTGAAAAGCCTCAACAACAAAATCAAATTCTTCGGCATCAGTAATTTCTCCATAGGTATCTTCTTTTATACCAGGATAATAGTATAGAACCATTTTATCTTCAGATCTATTTAAGTTTTCAAGTATTATATATTGTCTTTCTAGTATGCAATCTTCTAATACAGCTAAAACTTTATATTTTGAAGATTGCCCTGTATCATTATTAGTAAGGTCTAATGTAAAATTATCAAATTTTCGTACATTTATTTTTTTTCTATCACAGCTTACAATAAGTGAATTTTCCCTGCAGCTTTCACATCCCCAGAAATTACATTCTGATGAACAATTAAGACACTGACAATTACTACATTTTTTTAGTTGATCAAAGGTCTTTATATTCTTTGCTTTATAATCTTGGAGAAGAGTTATCTCTGTATTATTATTTTTAAATAATGAAAAAAAAGATTTTTTATTTGATTGTGCTTCAGCAGAATTTAATGATTTAATATAATCTTGAAGTACATGCGCCTTTGTATAGTATTTTCTTTTTTTTAAATCATCTTCGTCTATAAAAGGAGAGATTTCATCTATTGCATAAGCTATATCAGTATATACTTTTCCCCATATATTTTTTTCAGATTCAATGAATTCAAGATTCTTTCCCATAGATTCACCTAGTTATTGCTATTATTGTTGTTTGAAGTATTTTTGTATTTTTCTAATTCAAGATCTAAATCTACATCATTTAATTTTTCAAATTCCTTATCGAAATCATCAATATCTCTAAGTTCTCCAAGGCCTTGTGCACGAGCTTCTTTATTTTGAATCTTTCTTTCTATACTATCTATTTGAATTGAATTACTCTTAGTTTTTACGTTAGCAAGTACTTCATTTACCTTTTCAGAAGCCTGAGCATTAGAATATCTTGCAGCAGCTTCATCTCTATAATTGCGAGTTTTTTCTATTTCTGCTTGTAAATCATTTAGATTTGCTTTTAATTTATCAGCTTGAATTTTTGCATTATCATAGCTTGATTGAAGTGAAGAACATTTTTTATCCATTTCAACCTTTTTAGCTAAAGCTCTTTTTGCCAGTTCTTCATTACCTTTGCTTAATGCAAGTTTAACTTTTTCTTCAAAGTCTACAGATTGTGCTTGTGCTGCCTTTAATTTTTTTTCTATTTCATGAACATTTCCTAAGATTTGAGCAGAATTTAATTTTGCTTTATTAAATTCTTCCTCCATATCTCTTAATTTTTGATCTAGTAATTGAATTGGATTCTCCATTTCATCTAAAGTGTCATTAACTTTTGCTTTAAACATATTTGATACACGTGAAAAAATTCCCATAATATTAACCTCCATTATTTGTTCTTTCTATTAAAATAAATTTTTATAAGGAATATAATTATTGCAAATATAACTGCCATTGTTATTGTATTAATTAATATGCTTGACATAGAGCCAAAGTAGAATGGTCTGTAAAAATATCTGCCAGTTCCTCCAAAGAAAAATGGATTAAAACTAAAGCCCCTTCTTGAGCTAGTATCTCTGTAGCTTTGTCCTGATTCAGAAGAATCTGTTGAACTGTTCTTTGAATTACTTGTATTGTTCTTTGAATCAGAATTGCTAGATGTGGTAGAAGAATTTTGGGCATTTTCTTTACTGTTAGAAAAACTTCCAGATTTAAATCCTTCACTACTTTTTGCACTAGAATTATTTGAAGAGCCTGTATCCGTAGAATTACTAGTGCTATTTTTAGATGAACCACTGCTAACATTGCTTTTTGAAGAACTACTACTTGATGACTTATTTGATGATGAATTACTCATAGAACCTGATTTAAAACCACTGCTAGATTTTGAACTACTAGACTTTGAACTAGAAGATTTACTACTAGAACTAGATTTAGTTTTTGCGTATACTTGTGTACTTTCTGTAGGGGTTATACCTGATATATTAAGAATATCTATAGGTAGACTGCTAAAAGAAAATACAAAGGTCATAAGTAATATGAAAATCAGTTTTTTATTTATTTTACGTATGTCAGACACCTCCCTTGCTTCTAAACTTATTATATTATATATGTTTAAAAGGAAACAATATACAATGGAAAGAATAAACATTTTGCAAAAACAATAAACGAGTTATGTTATGAAAATATTATATGTTAATATAAAATATATTACAAAGTTTATTTTATTCCTTAAAGAGTTATATGAAACTATTTAAAGGGGTAAAATGTAATTTATCTCTGTTTTTCTTTTTAAATCTATTAGGTATAAATTTCCTTAATGATATTATGATTGTCATTTTTATTAAATATAATTCAAATAATATTAGATTATAGTAGAATTATTAGTTTATTGACCTGAATTAATAAAAAGACTATTATAAAATAAATATAAATATTTATTAGGAGTGATGAGCAATGGCTAATGAAGAAAATGTGGTTGGTATGGAAGAATTATTAAAAGATTATGATGTAAAGAGATTAAATAGAGGAGATATTATCAAAGGAAAAGTAATAGAAGTAAATGATAAAGAAGCTTCTGTAAATATTAATTATGCTTTTGACGGTATTATTTCTAAAGAAGAAATCAGTGTAGATGAAAGAGATCCAAGAGATGTATTACAAAGTGGAGATGAAATCAGTGTATACATTATGTCTCCAAATGATGGTGATGGATATGTAGAACTTTCACTAATAAGAGCTCTTGAAATTAAAGAAAAAGAGGATATTGAAAAAGCTTATAAAGAAAACAAATTAATAAATGTTAAAGTTAAAGACGAAATAAAAGGTGGATTAATTGCCTATTATGGAAGTGTGAGAGTATTTATTCCTGGTTCTCTTGCGTCTAGAGAAAAGATAGAGTTAAGTACTTTAGTTGGAAAGGAATTAGAAGTAAAGATTACTGAATTAGATTTTAGAAATAATAAAATAGTAGCTTCAAGAAGAGTTGTAGAAGAAGAAGAATATAATAAAAATAAAAAGAGAATATGGGATAGTTTAAAAGAAGGAGAAAAGAGAAACGGAGTTGTAAAGAAGCTTGTTAAATATGGCGCATTTGTGGATATTGGTGGAGTAGAAGGATTAATACATCTTTCAGACTTATCATGGGAAAGAGTAAATAGACCAGAAGAGGTTGTTAAAGAAGGAGATAAAGTAGAAGTATTTATAGGAACTGTAGATAAGGAAAAGGAAAGATTATCATTAATACTAAAGGATGTAGCAAAAGAACCATGGACAGTACATGCTAATGATATAAAAGAAGGAAATATTGTTGAAGGAAAAGTGGTAAGATTTATGCCATTTGGAGCATTTGTTGAATTATTTGATGGAATTGAAGGGTTGGTACACATTACAGAAATAACTGATGAAAATATTGCAAAACCTTCAGATGTATTGGAATTAAACCAAAAAGTTAAAGTTAAAATATTAAACGTAAATACAGAAGATAAAAAAATTGCATTAAGTATAAAAGATGCAACTGAAAGTAGTAAGGAATATCTTGAGTATGTTGACAATGAAGAAGAAGGAACATCTTTAGCTGATTTGTTAAAAGGTTTTAAATTTGAATAATATAATTGCCTAGTAAATAACAATATGGTATTTTAATACCATATTGTTATTTTTTTTGTTAAAATTTAAACAAGTATATGGTTAATAATGGGTTAATTTAAATAAAATTATAAAAAGTAGAAAAAGTTCTAAAGAAAATATAGGAAAATACGATATATATATATGAAAAGTGTAAAAAAAGAAATTAAGGACGGGGGTAAAAATGAAAAAGTATAAAAGTATCAACAGGCAATTAATAACTAAATATTTAGCTATAGTAATTGTATCTACAGTATTCTATATGGTTATGGGGATTAATATTGGTAAAAATATACTTATAAACAATTCTCAAGATTTGCTAAAGAATTTTGCATTACAAGTAGGAGAAGACATAGATAGAATAGTTGATTTAGAAATCCAAAAAGTAGAAATAATTTCTGAAATGCCAATAATTACTGATCCATCTATTTCAAAAGAAGAAAAATTAAAGGTATTAGCAGGAATAGTAGAACACAATAAATATAAAAAAGGTGCACTAATTGATCTTGATGGAACATGTACAACTACTTTAGGGGAAGTGGTAGATGTAAGTGACAAAGAATATTTCCCAATAAATTTATCTGGGAAAAGTTATATTACAGCACCTAATGTAAGTAAAGCTGATGGTGGATTACAGGTATCAATAACAGCTCCAATAATAAATAATGGAGAAATGATTGGAATATTATTCATATCTAAGGAAGCTGAAGAATTTTCAAACATTACTAACAACATAAGCTTTGGAAAAACTGGAACTGCTTATGTGGTTGATAAAAATGGTACAAATATTATAAATAGAGATATTCAAAAGGTAATAGATAAGGTAAACAGAATAGAAGATGCAAAAACAGATTCTAAATATGAAGAGCTTGCAGACGTTACAAGACAGATGATACAAGGACAAAATGGGACAGGCTCCTATGTGTTTGACGGAGCAAGAAAATATCTTGGATTTGCTCCAATAGAAAGTACTGGCTGGTCAGTTGGAATTACTGCTGAAGAAAGTGATATGACTTCAGGATTAGGTTCGATGACAATAAGCTTTTTAGTAATAGGTGTTATTATTATTGCAGTTATCAGCATAGTTACATACATAATATCTAAGCAATTAAGTTCAAGATTAAATAAACTTAAGGTAGAGGTAACAGATATTTCACAAGGAAAATTCATTTCAAAGGAAATAGATGAAAAAGTAAATGATGAAATAACAGATGTAATGGTTGCTGTTGAAGATACAAAGAAATCAGTTGCTGAAATGATACAGTCGATTAAAGAATCTGCAAAGATTATAAATGAAGAATGTTCAGATTTAACAGTAATTTCTGATAAGTTCTTAAGTGGAACAAAAAATATAAATATAGCAGTTGAGGACTCAACAAAGGCTGCTGAAAATCAGGCAAATGAACTTACTGATATTAATGGTATACTAGAAGAATTTGATGTGGCTATAGATGAAAATAATAAAAATATGATTGAAATAAATAGACAATCATTAGAAATAACTAGACAAGCTGGTGAGAGCCGTAAGGATATGGCTAGCCTATTAGAATTTATTAATACATTAAATACATCATTTAATGATTTCAGAAGTGAAATAGATGAAATGGAAAATAGCATGAAGAAAATAAATGATATTACAATGCTTATTAATTCTATCTCAGATCAAACTAATTTATTAGCTCTAAATGCAGCTATTGAAGCAGCAAGAGCAGGTGAAGCAGGAAAAGGATTTTCAGTTGTTGCTGATGAAATAAGAAATTTAGCAGAACAAAGTAAAGAATCAACTGAAAATACTTATAAAGTCATAGAAGATGTACTTAAGAAAGTTAAAAATATAATACAAACAAGTGAAATCATAACTAAGGAATTGGAATCTGGTGAAAAGAATGTAGAAAATAATGTACATACATTAGAAGGAATTTTAAATTCATTCTCTGAAATTTCACCAATGATAGATTCTGTAAGTAGAAGTTTTGATGAGATATTAACTCAAAAGGATACAATAATATCTAAAGTAGAAGGGGCATCAGCAGTTTCTGAAGAATTAGCGGCATCTTCTGAAGAAGTATTGGCATCTACAAATGAATTTGTATCAGCATCACAAGTAGTTAAAAATGCTACTGATAAGTTAAATGAACTTTCAACTAAGATGAGTGAAGATGTAGATAAGTTTGAAATATAGATAAAATAACCAAGGGAAAACCCTTGGTTATTTTTTAAAGTTTTTCTATTTTTAACATGTTAGTTCCGCCGGTTTGAGTTGTTGGCATACCAGCAGCAACTATTATATCATCACCAGGTTCAGTAATTCCTAGATTAAATACAGCTGTTTTTGAAGCATTTAGTATATCTTCTGTTGTATTAAACATATCACATTGCATAGGAATAACTCCAAAGTTTAAATTTAATCCACGTCTTACATGGTCATAAGGAGTTATAGCAACTACAGGAGCCTTAGGTTTGTATCTTGATATTAATCTTGCAGTAGCACCACTCTTTGTAGCAGCTACAATTGCTTTTGCATCTAAAAGATTGGCAGTTCTACAAGCTGAATAACTTATAGCAGCAGCATAATCTTTAAATGTAGTTTCTCTATATCTTACTGTTAGTTGATTATAATCTAGAAATTCTTCAGTTTCTTGAGCAATTTCAGACATTGTTCTTGCAGCATCTACAGGGAATGATCCAGAAGCACTTTCGCCACTAAGCATTATTGCATCAGTTCCATCAAATATGGCATTGCTTATATCGCTAGCCTCAGCTCTTGTTGGAAGTGAATTTCTAATCATTGAATCAAGCATTTGAGTAGCAGTTATTACTATTTTACCTGCTTCATTACATTTTTTTATTATCATTTTTTGGATGATAGGGACTTTTTGAATAGGGATTTCCACACCCATATCTCCTCTGGCAACCATAACGGCATCAGTCACTTCAATTATTGAATCTATATTATCTACGCCTTCTTGATTTTCAATTTTTGCAATTACTTTAATATGCTCACCATGATTTTCTTTTAGTACTTTTTTTACATCTAATACATCGCTTGCTTTTCTTATAAAGGAAGCAGCAATAAAGTCAACACCCATTTCACATCCGAATTTTATATCCTCAATGTCTTTTTCAGTAATTGAAGGTAGCTTAATAATAACATTTGGAACATTTACGCCCTTATGATTTTTTATTTCTCCACCAACGAGTACTTTTGTATTAATTTTTTTTCCATCTACACCTGTTACTTCAAATTTTAGAAGGCCATCATCTACAAGAATTTTTCCTCCTACTTTTATATCTTGGTAAAGTTCCTCATATGAAATAGAGCATTCTTTTTCATTACCAAGAATTTCTTCACCGCATATAAAAGAAAAAGCATCTCCTTCTTTTAAAGTAACACCGTTATTTATAAAATTATGAGTTCTGATTTTAGGTCCTTTGATATCAAGCACAATAGCAGTAGGAGAATTCATTTCTGTTCTTAATTTTTTTATTAAGTCAATTTTTTCTTTATGAGTTTCATGAGTACCATGAGAAAAATTAAGTCTGGCAGCACTCATTCCTATTTCAATAAATTTTCTTAAAGTTTCTTCATTATCACTTGCAGGTCCAATAGTAAAAATCATTTTTGTTTTTTGCATATAAACACCTCACGTACTTTAATAATATTTAATAATGTGATAATCTCAACATAATACAATAAATGTAAAATTTACTGAGATATATGGTAAAATGAAAAAAATAACATAATAATATTCTATCATATATTTTGAATAAATATATAAAATTATAAAAAAATCAAAGAATTAAATAATAAATAGTATTTAAATTTATATAATAAAATTTTCCTTAACATAATTCATATATAGTATATTAGCTGAATAAATATAAAATATATGAATAACAAAGTTTAAGGAGGGGAAGAATTTGAGATACACAAGATATGAGTATAAAAAATCAGGAAATATTAGATTTCTTATAACAGTATTATTAGTTGCTATATTATCAATTGGAGGAGGCCTTTATATTAGTAGTGTATTATTTGGAGACAAAGAAGATACACAGAGTACGGGGAGTATAAATCCATCTAAAGAATCAAGTACGAAAGTGCAGGCAAGTAGTATTGTAGTTCTCCAATGTGGTTTTTACTCAAAAAAGGAAAATGCAGATGCATTAGTTTCTTCTATAAAAGAATACTGTTATCCATTTATTACTGAAGATAATGGGAATTATAGAGTAATAGGTGGAATATTTAATGAAGAAGAAGCAATAAAGAAAATTCAGCAGTTTAAGGACAATGGTATAGAAGTTTCTAAAACTACTCTTACATTAAAGACAGATAGCAATGAAGATCAAAAGATTATAGAGATATGTGATGGTTTTTTAAGAATAATGAGTAAGTTTGAAGAAGCAGATGTTAATAGCATAAAAACAGATGATTTTAAAAAATGGTGTATTAGTGTTTTAGGGAATGAGGGAGAGTATGGAGAAAAGCTTAAATCAATAGTAAATTATGTACAGAGTATGCCAGAGGAAATTAATAAAAGTAATAATTCTGAAGAAGAATATAAGTTTTATAATATAATTAAAGAATAAATATATCATAAATTATTACAACAAAATTACATTTATATAAAAAAAACTATAACTTAAAACAACATACTTGTTTATGGGGTTTTTAAATGATAAACTATAAGATGTGAAAATTACAATTTCACATCTTATAGTTTATATTGTAGACATTTTAAGTTAAAAAATTAACATGTCTATAATGTACACTATTTGTTAATAATATATATTAGATTCTTTATTTAGGATGTGGATATATGAAAATAATATTAGCCTCTGCTTCTGAAAGAAGACAAGAGTTATTAAGCAGAGTTTTTGAGAAATTTGATATTATGGTAAGTGATTTTGATGAAAGTACTGTGGTATTTAATAATGATGTTGCTGAGTATGTCAAAGAAATTTCAAATGGAAAAGCATTAGAAGTTAAAGAAAGAATCACTGATGATGCCATAATAATATCTGCTGATACTGTTGTAACCTTTAATGGGAAGATACTTGGAAAGCCTAAAGATAAAAATGAAGCTTTTCAAATGTTAAAATCTCTTCAAGGAGGAAGTCATATAGTGTATACAGGAATTACTGTTATCAATACTAAAAAAGATATTGTTAAGCAAGAAAGTGTGGCAACAGAAGTGACTTTTTCTAAAATAAGTGATGACGAGATTAAAAAATACATAGAAACTGGTGAACCACTAGATAAAGCAGGAGCTTATGGTATTCAAGGAAAAGGTGGAGTATTTGTTGAAAAAATTAATGGATGTTATTACAATGTAGTTGGACTTCCATTAAATAGACTAAAAGCCATAATTGAAGAAATTAGATAATTAAAGAGGGGATGGGTATCTTAATAATTGGAGGAATTTCGTTAATGAAAGGTAACCTTAGAATTATGGATATACCAGAAAATGAAAGACCAAAGGAAAAGTTACTCTCATACGGGGCTGAAACTTTAAATAACTCAGAGTTGTTAGCGGTTATATTAAGGACTGGAACAAGAACTGAAAATGTAATTGATCTTAGCAGAAGAGTATTGAAAGAACTTGATGGTTTAGATGGAATATTAGATGCAAATATTAGTGATATTACAAGTATAAAAGGAATAAAGTCTGGAAAGGCTTCACAGATTTTGGCATTAGCTGAATTATTCAAGAGATTTAAAACACTACGTTCAGGAAAAATAAATAAAAAAATTTCATCACCTATAGATTTAATAGAATATTTAGAAGATGAAATGAGTTGTTTAAATCAGGAAATATTAAAAGTAATATTGTTAAATACTAAGAACTGCATTGTTGGAGTTAAGGATGTTTTTATAGGGTCTTTAAACAATTCAATTGTTCATCCAAGAGAAATCTTTAAAGCAGCAATAAATAAAAATAGTGCATCAATAATTATATGTCATAATCATCCATCAGGGGACCCTGCGCCAAGTAAGGAAGACATAAATATTACATTAAGGATAAAAGAATGTGGAAACATTATAGGGATTCAGTTATTGGATCATATTATAATAGGAAATAATAAGTATATTAGTTTTAAGGAAGAAAGACTAATATAAAAATCGGAAGGGGAAAAATAAAATGGGATTTTTTGGATCAGGAAAAGACATGGGAATAGATTTAGGAACTGCAAATACGTTAGTGTTTGTTAAGGGAAAGGGAATCGTGTTAAGAGAACCTTCAGTTGTTGCTATAAATAGCATGACTAAAAAAACACTTGCAGTTGGATCTGAAGCAAAACTTATGATTGGTAGAACACCAGGAAACATAGTTGCTATAAGACCATTAAAAGATGGAGTTATAGCAGATTTTGATACAGCACAAACAATGATGAAAAACTTGATTGAAAAAGCTACAAGCAAGAGTGGATTTAAGAGCCCAAGAATAATAGTTTGCTATCCATCTGGAGTAACAGAAGTGGAAAAAAGAGCTATAGAAGAAGCAACTAGAAGTTCAGGAGCTAGAGATGTAATCTTAATGGAAGAACCTATGGCAGCTGCTATTGGTGCAGGACTTCCAGTAAGCGAACCAACAGGAAGTATGATAGTAGATATCGGAGGCGGTACTACAGAAGTAGCTATTATATCATTAGGTGGAATAGTTACTAGTAAATCATTAAGAATAGCTGGAGATGAACTTGACCAATCTATCATTTCTTATATTAAAAAAGAATTCAACCTAATGATTGGTGAAAGAACTGCTGAACAAGTTAAGATGGAAATTGGATCAGCTTATAAAGATGAAAATGAAGAAGAAATGATAATGGAAATTAAGGGAAGAGATATGATAACAGGACTTCCTAAAATTGTTGAAATTTCAGAATCACAAGTAAGAGAAGCCTTAAAAGAACCTGTTTATGCTATCATAGAATCAATTAAGACTACATTAGAAAAAACACCACCAGAACTTGCAGCTGATATAATGGAAAAAGGAATAATGCTTGCAGGTGGAGGAGCTTATTTAAGAGGATTAGATGTATTAATTAATAAAGAAACTAATATGCCAGTGCATATTGCAGAAGCACCTCTTGACTGTGTGGTACTTGGAGCTGGAAAGGCACTAGAAGATTTTGATAAAATAAGTAGAGATCAAAGAGGTTAAAAGTAAATGAAACTTCTTAAAAATAAACTGGCAGTTACTATTATAGTACTGTCAGTTACATTTTTAGGCTTAATAGGATACACAGCTAAAAGGGATAATAAGAGTATTGTAGAAAGTGGTGCCGGAACTGCTCTTAGTCCAATTCAAACTATTCTATATAAAGCCACAAATCAAGTAAAAGAAACATTAGATTTCTTTTTAAATTTCTCAGAAGTAAAAAAACAGAATAAAGAATTAGTAAAAGAAAATGAACAGCTAAAAGATAAACTTGCATCATATTCAGATTTGGAAGAGGAAAATGAGAGATTCAGACAAATTCTTGATTTCAAAGAAGAAAGAGATAATTATAACTACATTGCATGTGATATTATCGGATATAGTGGTGGAAGTTTTTCAGATGGATATATAGTTAATAAAGGTGAAAATGATGGAATAAGTAAAGGAATGGCAGTTATTGCTGCAAAAGGATTAGTTGGTCAAGTAACAAGTACAGGATCTAATTGGTCTATTATTCAGCCTATAACAAATGAAAATATAGGTGTAAGTATTAAAGTTGAAAGTACTGGAGATACTGGTTATCTTACTGGGTATCAGGATAAATTCAATAAAAGCCTTACTCAAGTTTTAGAACTTCCTTTAGATTCTACTGTTGAAGAAGGAGATGTTATTCTTACTTCAGGAGTGGGGATGATTTATCCTAAAGAAATTAGAATTGGTGAAGTTTTATCAGTTAGTGAAGATAAAGTAAAAGTAATGAAGAGTGCAGTAGTAAGACCTTATGTTGACTTTAATAAATTGGAAGAACTATTTATAATAGCACCAAAAGATACAAGAGATATTAAATATGATTAGGGGTATATAGTATGGAAAAATTAATTATTATTTTAGTATCTATAGGATTAACTATATTAGATAATTCTCTTGTGCCTTTTTTTTCAATAAAAGGTGCTTGTCCTAGCTTGCTGTTTACATTTGCAATTGCATATTCTTTAGTAAATACTAAAGAAAAAAGCATATTTATGGGGGTTACAAGTGGTATATTACAGGATATTTTTTTCTTTAATGGGTTTGGTATAAACTGTTTAAGTAATGTACTATTATGCTTTTTAGCTTCAAAAGTTGGTGAAAGCATGATTAAGGAAAAGAGAACTGTTCCTGTGATTTTTATGTTTTTAGCTACAATACTTAAGTATATAGGAGTATTTGTTATATTCTATTTCCTAAATATTAAAGTTGATTTAGCAAAATCTATTATTATGGCTGCATATAATGCGGTAGTAATGTTCTTTGCATACACGTATGTGATAAATATTTATGATGATGAATATACAAAGCAAAGATGGAGGTTTAGATGATCGTAAATAAGCCAGTTAAGAAAAAGAAAATCTCACGATATACTGTTTTGTGCATTATTATGGGAATAATTTTGGGAAGTATAACATTGAGGTTATTATTTATTCAAATTTTCAATCATGATGAATATAAGGAAAAAGCAAACACGACTTCAACTCGTTTTGTATCTGAAAGTGCGCCAAGAGGCGAAATTTATGATTCAAATGGTGTGACATTAGCTACAAATAAGAGAACATATTCAATCACATATACAGAAACGGATGAAGCTAACAAAAAGTTTTACCAAACGATGGGTGAACTTTTTAAGATATTAAATGAAAGTGGGGAAAGCATTAAGGATACAATGCTTTTAAAACTTGATACAGATAATAATCCTTATTTTGAATTTACAAGTAGTACGTCTGATTCTCAGAGATATGAAGAATTAAGGTTTAAAAAAGATAGAGGATTTGATTCTGAAATACAGCATGAATTATTTCCAAATGTGGAACAGGCGGCTGATTTAAATGATGATCAGACAGAAAAGATTAATGAAGAGTTATTAAAGATTACTCCAGAAGAAACATTTTATAAGCTAGTTAAAAACTACAATCTAATTGAGCTTATAGATGATGAGTATACTTCTTCTAATGCAACTAAAGAAAAAAAGGCGGCATATAAAAAAATGACAGGAGAAGAAATAACTGATCAATTATTAGCAGCAGGTTATTCTATGAATGACATTAAAGAATTTATGCTTATAAAAGATACATTGAAGATTCAAAGTTTACAAGGAACAAAGACTGTTACTATAGCAAGTAATATAAACAAAGATACTGTTTTAATTATTAAGCAGAGACTTAATGATTTACCAGGAATAGATGTAGCTTCTATTCCAATAAGATATTACCCATTTGATAATTTAGCATCTTCAGTTCTTGGTTATGTGTCATCTATAAATAGTTCTCAAAAGGAAAAGTATAGTTTAAGAGGATATGATGCATCTTCAGACTTAATTGGGATTACTGGTATTGAATCGGCTTTTGAAGAACAGCTTAAGGGTGTTAAAGGAGGAACTACCGTTAAGGTAAATTCTGCAGGTAGAGTTACTGAAAAATTATTTGAATTAGAATCTTACCCAGGAAATAATGTTCATCTTACAATAGATGGCAATATTCAATATGCGGCTGAAGAAGGATTAAAAGATGCAATAAATGAAATACAACAGAATGGTACTGATACAGACGGATATAGATTTAGAAATGCTACTAGAGGTGCATTAGTTGCTGTAGAAGTTAAAACAGGAAGAATATTAGCTTTGGTAAGTTATCCTAACTATAATCCTAACTTATTTGCAGTACCTGGAACATTGACAGCAGAGGAAAATAGAGAATACTTTAATCCGGATTTAGAATCATTTGGAAAAGAGCTAATAAAGAGAATGAATCTTAATAAAACAGTAGATGATTTGTTCCCTAAGGATAGTAAAGGGAATAGAACAGACCCAAATGATTTATATCCAAAACCATTTTATAATTATGTAACACAGTCATTAATACCACCAGGTTCAACATTTAAACCTTTGACTTCAATTGCAGGTCTTGAATCAGGAGTAATTACACCAACTGATACAATAAATGATACTGGTGTATTTAATATCCATCCGGAAACTTTCGGTAAAGGCTTTGGACCTAAGTGTTTACAATATACGAATTATGGTTCAGGACATGGATCCATTACAGTAGCAAAAGCTCTTGAAGTATCGTGTAACTTTTATTTCTATGAAACAGGGTACAGACTTTATATGCAAGCTTTACAAAATGGTTTAAGTGAAGGACTAGATGCTTCAGATGCAAAAGTTAAAGCGTTAGATGTACTTGCAAAATTTGCATGGCAGTTTGGTCTTGGAGTTGATCCTACTAGTAACGCTAATAGATCTACAGGTATAGAATTACAAGAAAATTTTGGGCAAACATATAATTTTAGAAGTGCTAAAGAATTAATGATTAATTATTCAAAATATGAATTAAGAGATTATTTAGAAGGTGGAGATTATAAAGGTATGGGATATACTTTTATACCTTTAGATTTTCAGGTTTCTGATGATGATAATGATGAAGTTAGAGATGCTAAAAAAGCAATAAAGGATAAAGTTCACGATACTTTAGAAAAAGTTGGAACAAGTGAATGGAAGAGTGTTAATGAAAATGACTTTATAAAAGATGTAAAAAAAGAAGTATTAATTATAATGAATAATTCAGATGTATATAAAGGAAGAGTATCTGATTATGAAAGCAGCACAGGAAAGACAGTTAATTTAGATAGTCAAGCTAATGTGATTGCAGAAGTTATAGGAAAATTTACATTAAATGATAAGCCAGTAGAAATTACTTCGCCAGCACAGTTAATTTCAGCGTCAATTGGGCAAGGTATAAATAACTATACTCCACTTCAATTGGCATCATATGTTTCAACAATTGCAAATGGTGGAACAAGATATAAACTTCACCTTGTAGACAAAGTAACTGATAATGATGGAAATGTTATTCAGCAGTATGATCCTGAAGCATTAAATACTGTAAAAATTGATCCAGAAGTTTTAGCAGCTGTTAAAGACGGAATGTCTAGGGTTAATAATGAAGAAGGCGGTACAGCAAGATCTAAGTTTTTAGGATTCCCAGCAGCAATAACAACAGCAGGTAAAACTGGTACAGCGGATTTTCGTGAAAATCAGAAGGAGTATGGAAGAGCTCCATATGCAACATATGTGAGTTTTGCACCAGTTGAAGATCCAGAAATTGCTGTAGTATCTGTAGCGTTCGATGGAGGACATGGAGGATCTACAGCAGGAGCGGTAAGAGCTGTATATGAAGCTTATTTTAAGGATAGAATATTACAAATAGATCCAGATTATGCTTCAAAGTCTGCTTCATTTAGAAAATATGTATTAGGAAATCCTAATTTAGAAGAAGAAAAGAAATTGGAAGAAAATAATGCGGCTGAAACGCAAACAAAAGCTGAAGGCACTGATGCTTCTCAGCAAAATACAGATACTAGTACAGCAGCAAATCCTAATGGAAATGCTAATGTATTAAATTAAAAGGACGCCTTAGAAGTTATAAAATTTCTAAGGCGTTTATTTGTAGGAAATTATTATAAATATAAAACCTGAATAGAGCTTAATAAATAAGAGAACATAATTATATAAGGAGTGTGTTTAGAAATATGAAGTACGAAAATATGACATTGGGAAAGTTTATCTCAAGACCTAATAGATTTATTGCTAATGTTGAAATAGATGGGAAAATTGAAGTATGTCATGTGAAGAATACTGGAAGGTGTAAAGAATTATTAACACCAAATGCCACAGTATATGTTCAAAAAAATGATAGTCCCAATAGAAAAACAAAGTTTTCACTTATAGGAGTATTAAAGGGAGATAGGCAAATAAATATGGATTCACAGGTTACAAATAAAGTGGTTAATGAATGGATTAGTGAGGGAAAATTATTTGATGATGTTACTTTAATAAAGCCAGAATGTAAATATAAAAACTCACGATTTGATTTTTACGTTGAAACTAAATCAAGAAAAATTTTTATTGAGGTAAAAGGTGCTACTCTAGAGGAAGATGGTGTAGTAAGATTTCCTGATGCGCCTACAGAGAGAGGGGTTAAGCATATACATGAATTAATCGAATGTATTAATGATGGATATGAAGCATACATAATATTTGTAATTCAAATGAAGGATGTTTTATATTTTACACCAAATGATTTAACGCATAAAGCATTTGGCGATGCATTACGAGAAGCTTATAAGAAAGGAGTGCATATACTGGCAATTGATTGTGAAGTCACAGAAGATAGTATTCGCTTAAGGCAATATGTTGAAGTAAAATTATAAATGATTTATTTTTTTGGCTACATTAGAATAACATATTTAGTGAAATATTTTAAGATTAATGTAGTTTAATAAAAATAGAATGAAAATTATTGAATGATATATACAAAAATATCATAGATAATGATATAATTTTAAGGAGGTTATATTTCCAAAAAAATTTATAATTTAGTATAGAAAGAAACCTGCAAAAGTCATTGGAGGTAGTGAATGTATAATGATGGAATTTTAATAAAAGGAAATAGAGATGGTATAAATACGACTATAGACATGGAAAAATTCGATTGCTTTGAAAGTATGCTTTCACTGCTTATTAAAAAGCTTTCTAAAGGAAAACATTTCTATAAGGGGACTACACTAATTTTAAAAATTGATTTGAAATTACTTAATGATAAAAAAGTAAATATACTTAAAGAACTTTTATTAGATAAGATTGAACTTAAAGATGTAGTATTTGAAGATTTAGATAAAGATGTTATTAAAAATACTCAAAAATCTACTAGGGTATTTTCAGGTGTGTACGAAGGAAAAACTAAATTTATTAGAAAAACTGTACGAAGTGGACAATGCGTGAAATACCAAGGGAATATAGTTATAATTGGAGATATAAATAGTGGTGCGGAAGTTTACGCTGCAGGAAATGTAGTTGTGTTAGGACGCATAAAAGGAAAAGTAAGTGCAGGTATTGATGGAAATTCCAAAGCTTTTATAGCTGCTTTTTTACTGCAGCCTGAAATATTAAAAATATCAAATATCATAGCTATGTCGCCAGATGATATAGAAAAGCCTAAATATCCAGAGCTTGCAAAGATTAAAGATGGAGCAATAATAGTTGAACCATATTTACCGAATAAATATATATATTAGAAAGTCGGAGGGATTTTTAAATGGGAGTATCTATAGTAATTACTTCAGGAAAAGGTGGAGTTGGAAAAACTACAACTACTGCTAATATAGGAACTGCTTTAGCTTCACTAGGAAAAAAAGTAGTTGTTATTGATGGAGATACAGGATTAAGAAACTTAGATGTATTATTAGGACTAGAAAACAGAATTGTTTATACAATTATAGACGTAATAGAAGGAAGATGCAGATTAAAGCAAGGTCTTATAAAAGATAAGAGATTTCAAAATTTATGCTTGTTGCCAACTGCACAGACTAAAGATAAAGATGATATAAGCCCTCAGGAAATGCTTAAGATAGTAAATGAGTTAAAAGAAGAATTTGATTACGTTTTAATTGATTCACCTGCAGGAATTGAACAAGGATTTGAAAATGCTGTTATTGGTGCTGATAGGGCAATAGTAGTAGTAAATCCAGAAATAACTTCAGTAAGAGATGCAGATAGAGTCATAGGAAAGCTTGATGCTAAAGGATTAGAAGACCATTCAGTAATTATAAACAGATTAAACTATGAAATGACTAAAAATGGAGATATGCTTGATGTTTCAGATATAATAGAAACACTTTCAATAGAACTTTTAGGTGTTGTTCCTGATGATAAAAGTATCACAGTTTCAACTAATAAAGGTGAGCCAATTGTTTTAGATGATAATGCTAGGGCAGGACAAGCGTTTAAAAACATAGCTAAAAGAATAACTGGCGAGCAAGTTCCGTTTATGGATTTACATACAGCAGAAAATTCAGGGTTTTTTAGTTCCTTAATGAAGCTGTTTAAACGTGGCTAAAGGGGGAAATTTTAAATGGGGTTCTTTAGGAATATAAATAATAAGCCTACACCAAAAGAAGTAGCTAGGGATAGATTAAAATTAATACTTATTCATGATAGAGGCGAAATTGCTCCGGATACAATTGAGAAAATAAGGTCAGAAATATTAGATGTTATATCTAAGTATATTGATATTCAAGCAGATAATGTTGAGATATCTGTAAGTAGAGCTAATGATGATGGAGAAAATTCATCTTCTCTTGTTGCCAATATTCCAATTAAAAGTATAAGAGGAAGATAAGCAAAGTTATAAGTAGTACTAAAAACATCTTAGGAACACAAATCCTAAGATGTTTTTAATTATTACAAAATTATTATGATTATCTTATAAAGTGCTATCTATATAGAGAATAGATTAATAATAGTGTATAATTAGTAAGAAAAGATTAGTGAAAAATACGCCATATTGGAGGTAGAATATTGTTTAGGCAATTTAAATTAGATGTAAGAATTTTAAAAGATATAGATAAACCAATATTATTTTCAATGATCTTAATAGTATTATATGGTACCTTTAATATATATTTATGTACTAAGGGTGGAATAAATGCAGGGTGTGGGCCAAAGCAATTTGTGTGGCTTATAATATCATTGATTATATTATATTTTTTCCTTGCTATAGATTATTCAGTAATAATGAATTATGTACCATTGTTTTATTGGGGATCTGTATTGCTTCTTATTGGAACAACATTTTTTGGTTCTGTTGTAAATGGAGCTAGAGGATGGATAAAGTTTGGACCAGTTTCTTTGCAGACATCTGAAATTGCAAAGATAGCTATTATACTTATGCTTGCAAAAAAGCTTGATGAAATGGATGGAAAGATAAACGATGTAAAAAATTTCTTCATCTTAGTTTTTTATTGTGCAGTACCAGTTTTATTTATAATTTCTCAACCTGATATGGGAATGACAATGGTTTGTTTCTTTATAGTGTTAGGGATATTTTATGTTGCTGGGCTAGATATAAAAATTATTGGAGGAGGATTAGCCTCTTTAGTTCTGGGAATTATAATAGTATGGAATTCAGGACTTATTGAACAGTATCAAAAAAACAGATTTATAGGTTTTTTAGATCCTACAGCAGATGAAACAGGAAATGGATACCATTTGCTTCAGTCTCTTATAGGAATTGGTTCTGGTGGATTATTTGGAAGTAGACCATCTATTACTAGTGATCTTGCTATGGGATATGCAGCGCAGAATGTTCCGGAAGTTCATACAGACTTTATATTTGCTGCAATATCTGAACAGTGGGGATTTGTAGGGGCAATGTTGTTGCTATTATTATATGGGATAATGATATATAGAATGATATTAATAGCAAGAACATCTAAAGATATATTTGGTTCTGTTATATGTGTTGGAATAGTATCGTACTTCTTATTTGCAATTATTCAAAATATAGGAATGACAATAGGTCTTCTTCCTATTACAGGTATTACATTACCACTTGTAAGTTATGGGGGAAGTTCACTTTTGACAACTGTTTTGTCTGTAGGTCTTGTCTTAAACGTAGGAATGAGAAGAAAGAAAATACATTTTTAAAATATTTTTAACTAGAGAAATATTCTCTAGTTTTTTTGTTTTATATATTTTTAATTAGTATTTGAAGTTGCATTACTTTGTGTAAGAAAATTTTTGCTTAATGATTAATTAGTAATAAGTACAACTTTAAAATGTTTTGTGTTTTAAATATCTTAGTCTTAAAAATAAGTGTATAAAATTATTTTCATAAACGCTAAAAATTGTTAATATAATCTAATAGTGATAAATATAAACAAGGAGTATATGATGAGTAACTATATGTCTGAGTATGAAGAATACTATAAAAATATAAATAAAAAAAATAACGATAATCAGAAATCAAGGTAACTTCCTTTACACCAAAAAGATAGTAGAAGTATTTATTCAATTGGAAGAAGTAATGAACAAGTACGATATTTTTCAAAAGAGTATTGGATTAGAAGAATAATAAGAGAACTTTCATGTGCTCTTGTTATATTG
>DPOH01000069.1 GCA_003539755.1 Clostridium sp. | reverse complement strand
TATTCAGATAATTTAGGTATTTTTTTGTTAATCGCCACCTATATTTAAAACTTTGCATTATACTTGTTTTGGCTATAATATATATTTCCATACTGTGAAGTGAAATGTTTAAATAAATGTAAAAAAGTGGTTGACAAAGAATTGGTAAAAATATAACATAATATTATAATCGAACGTATGTTTGGTGATGAAGGGGATGATATTATGTATAAACATTTAGGAAGCGAAATGGAGAGAAAGAATATAAAAGAAAAGTTATTACTTAGAAGATAGGAGTAATTTTAGGGAATATTATTATTGGGAGTGTGAGAAAATTGGCAGAGACAAAGTGGATTAAGATGAATGTATATATGTTTAGGCATCCTAAGCTTCTTATAATTGATTCTATGGAAAACAGTGATTTAATTTATTATATATGGACCAGTTCTGTTCTTTTAGCTGGTGAATGTAATATGGGAGGCTGTCTTTATATTAGTGAAAATATGCCTTATTCATTAAAAAATCTTGCTATTGTATTTAGAAGAAATGAGGAAGAGGTTAAAAAGGCATATGATGTGCTTATAAATCTTGAAATGATAGAAAAAACTGAGGAAGAAATATATCGTATAAAGAATTGGGAGAAGCATCAGAACATAGAGGGCCTTGAAAAGATAAGAAAACAGACAAATGAAAGAGTTGCAAGGTACAGAGAAAGAAAGCGTGAAGAAAAAAGAAAAGCAGAAGAGGAAAAAGATGATTCTTTAAACACTGAAAAGAGTACTGCTGATGATGAAGCTTCTAGTATGGAAAATGATGAGATAGAAAAGGTGTCAGGTACAAGTAAGGAACTAGCACTTACTAATAATGAAGATAAAATAATTGTAGATGATGAAAAAGTTAAAATTGATGATATGCATGATAGTTTTCGTATGCAGAATGATGGTAACGTTACTGCAACGCAACATAATAGAATAGAAAAGAATAATAAGAATAGTAAAAATAAGAAGAGAGAAAGTAAATGTCTCTCACATTCACAGGATGATAAAAAAGTAATTTTTGATGTTGATGAATCTGAATCTACCAGTGATGGTGTAGAACTAGCTGTTTACTGTGAAAAAATAATTGGGAAAATCGGAGTACTTGATATAGGTGCATTGAATCTTGCTGTTCATGACCATGGAAAGGAATATGTGAAACAGGCAATAGATAAATCAATAGAATGCGGAAAGATAAATATGGCGTATATTAATGGCATTTTGAAGAACTGGAGAAGAGAAGGGTATCCAGAGAGTAATGAAGCAGATAATAATTTAAATACTAAAAATAGACGTATGTGTGGTCAGGAAAAAAATAATAAAGTAGATACTGTTGGAGGCGAATCATATGGTACAAGGGGCATTATCAAGGATATTGGAAAGAGTTCAGGAGAATTTGAAGGAATCAGACCTAGAGAGAGGAAAAAACTTTCAGATGATAAACGAAAGGAATATGAGAGAAATGTCATATAAATGCAGATTATGTAGGGATACAGGTTGGATATTAGAAGCGAGAGAACGTGGCCAGCCTTTAGCAGTAGAGTGTGAATGTAGGAAAAGAGATAAGGTGAAGAATCAGTGGAAGGTCTGTGGCATAAACCCTGAAATGATTAACTGTACTTTTAGGAACTTTAATGCATATAACGATGTTTCAGCAAAGATGAAGGATACTGCTTTATCATATATTAATGAATTTGATAATATAAGGAAGTCGAGAAAAAACAGTGTAATGCTATGTGGACAGGTTGGCTGTGGAAAAAGTCATTTAAGTATGGCAATAGCAGTAAATATGATAAAACGTAATATAAAGGTTGTATATATGCCATATAGAGACACAATTACAAGGATAAAACAAAACATACTTAATGAAGAGTATTACAGCAAGAGTATATCCAGACTGCAGAAATGTGAAGTGCTTCTGATAGATGATCTATTTAAGGGCAGGGTAAATGAAAGTGATATTAATATAATCTTTGAAATTATAAATTACAGGTATCTAAATTTTCTGCCTATTATTGTGAGCAGTGAATTTACAGTTGAAAGACTGCTTGAATTTGATCAGGGGATAGGCTCTAGGATTTTTGAAATGTGTAAAGATTATTTTGTTGAAATTGAAAAAGACAAGCACATTAATTACAGGCTTAGGAAATAAGAAGTAGAGATTAAAATTAAAAAGGGGGAAGTAATTTGAATGATGAGGGAATTATAAGGAATTTAGATAACATGGGGAGAATTGTTATTCCAAAAGAAATGAGAAAAGTACTAAAGGTTATGAATGGTGATAAGGTAAGAATTATTAAAGATAATAATACTGTTGTTATAAAAAAGGCTGCAGACAACTGTTTCTTATGTGGAAGTGAAAATAATCTTATTGAATATAAGGATGTATATATCTGCAAAAAATGTGTGAAAGAAATGGAGAGACGAGTATAGTAAATCAAAAGATTTTACTTATAATATATTCAAAATTAGGTATAGGGAGTGGGATACAGAATGAGTAATTTAATATTTAGAAGCAATAAGGCAGAAATCTTTACTTCAGAAGAATTTGGACAGGTTAAAACAATACTTAATGAGGATGGAAGAATATCAATTAATGCAGAAGATGCAGCTATAGGACTAGGATGGTATGAAGAAAAGAACGGGAAAAAATATGTAAGATGGAGAACATTCAATGCTTATGTTAGAAGTTTTGGGGTTAATGAAGAAATTCAAAAGGATGATTATATTCCGGAAAGCTTATTTTATCTTCTTGCAATGAAAGCGGCAAATGAAGCAGCACAGAATTTTCAGAGATGGATTGCTGTTGAAATAATACCTGAAATAAGAAGAACAGGAGAATATAAAAGCAGAACATCATCTTATTCAAGTCAGTCAGCAGACTCAGATAATTCAGAACAATCAAATGGTGTATATCTTTCTCCAGAGCTTCAGGCTATATTCTGCATTGACAGGCGTACTATGGAGATGAATGATAGAGTCACAAAGATTGAAAATAATACAACAATAGATTACAGCCAACAGGAGGAAATAAGACAGCTTGTAAATAAAAAGGTTATTGAAGTATTAGGGGGGAAGGGAACTCCTGCATATAAGGAATTGAGCAAGAAGGTATATGCAAGTATATGGAATGATTATAAGAGAAAGCTTAATGTAAATTCATATAGAAATACTTCTGTTAAGAATTATGATAAAGCAATAGAGATGCTTATGAACTGGGTACCAAGCAGGGAAATAGAGCTTATGATTACTGGAGCAAATGTTGAGTAATTATAGATATATGTTTAACGTATTTTAAAATTATTAATCTTATCTTACAAATATGAAAGATAAGTGTAAGGAAAAAATATAGAAAAGTGCCATAATATACAATATAATTTAACCATAGTAAACGAAAAAAACAGTTAATAGAAAGAGGAAAGTTATTATGGTAAATTTAAATGTTGTAGAAAAATTAGTATTATGTATTTTAGATAAAGAAAAAAGCAGTAGATTCTTATTTTTTGATGGAAGTTATATAGCATCTATTGGAGCATCAGCATTTATGGAGTTATTTTTGGAGGATGCAATATCATTAAATGATGAAAAAAAGGTAGTTATAAAGAGTGAACTCAATACAGATAAAGATTATTTAAAAGAAGTTTATAAAGAAATTCAAGATAGTAAGCCTAAGAAGCTTAAAAAATGGCTAGAAACATATGGAGCTGGATTTTCTACTCAGTCAGCAAAGAATATATTAAATGGTGCAGTTGAATCACTTGAGAAACAAGGAGTTTTAAATGTTACAAGAGAACAGGGAATATTCAAAGAGAAAGTAAGATATGCTGCCAGTGAAGAGATAGTTAATTCAATTAAAAATGAAATAAGAAAGCAATTTTTAGAAGATGGAACATTAACTAAAGAATGTGTAAGTTTAACTGCATTAATTAATGGATGTGAGCTTTTAAAGAAGGATTTATCAAGAGATGAGAAGAAAATAATAAGTAAAAAGCTCAAAGAAATGAAGAAGAATGGTACAGTAGAAGGCATAAAAGAATTACAGTCTGTTGTTGATGAAATTCAAGCAGTAATGATGGCTGCAATTACAGCTTCATCAGTACATTAATAGGAATATATCTATGAAGAATTAGATTAAAAACCATAAGTATGTATTTTGTATACTTGTGGTTTTTCTGCGTTGCCAAGAGTGGCAACGGTAAATTAAGGGTGTATATTTTTCATTTAAAAACGGCTTTGATAATAAAAATATACATAATATTTTTTATGTTTTGACACATATATGAGGACATCTCTGAATATTAATATATAAATTAATGTAAAATGAGGTGGAGATGTTGAAAAAAATATTAATAAGTGCATTGTTAGTTACATCAGTATTCGCTGTACAAGCATTTGCTCTGCCAGGACAAAAAGCAGAAGCATATACTGGTGATTTATATTATACATGGGGACAGGTAGAAGATTGTGGAGAATTGCAATGGGTATGTTATTTTGGAGGGCAGAAGGTTTTCAATTGGCAGTATGTAAATGGAGCATGGTATTACTTATATCCTTCAAATGGTTTTATGGCCCATGATACTTTTATTGATGGATATTATGTAAATAGTGATGGGGCATGGACCGATGATATTCCTTATGAAATTCAGAGAATTAGAAATGTTGTTCCATACAAACAATTCATTGATACATTTGGGAATGATGGAGGAACTATTACCATATTAAAAAATCAGAACTTGAAAAAGTTATATTTAAATGGCTGGGATGCACCTGATATAAATGGTGCTTTAGTGATTTTTGGTGAAGGTGGGGAACACTTTGTAGCAGATGATGGAACTGTGTTTAACACTGCACATCAAGCTGGGGAAACAATTAGAGAATATGATGATAATGGCTGTGTTGTTAAGGAGTATCCATATAAGTGAGAGTCCAAATTTTATATTTGGTCACTCGAACTTACTCAGCGAACGAATGTGAGTCGAGTTTCCCATGCAGAGAGTCCAAATTTTATATTTGGTCACTCGAACTTAAGTGAAGTTCTAAAAGTGATGTTCCAAATTTCATATTTGGATAACAGAACTTTCTCTTTGAGAATCTTTGATTTAGGTAACTGAACTTACTCTGTGAGTACTCAGCGAACGAATGTGAGTCGAGTTTCCCATGCAGAGAGTCCAAATTTTACATTTGGTTAGTGGAACTTTCTCTATGAGAATTTTACATTTAGATAGCCGAACTTTCTCTATGAGAATCTTTGATTTAGTTAACTGAACTTACTCTGTGAGTCGAGTTTCCTAAGCA
>DPOH01000070.1 GCA_003539755.1 Clostridium sp. | reverse complement strand
ACGGAGATAGTTGTATGGAGTATATAATATCAAATGTTAGATTACTCACACTTACGATAATAGGTATATTATTTTATAATGAAAAATGTGCATAACACAGATCTGAATATAATATGCTGGATGAAGAACAATAGAAAGAATATGATAAAAAATCATTACTTAGATTTATATCATATGTAACATATATAGTAGATATATTATGTGCTGTAGCATTTTCAGGAACGTATTTTAATCTTGAATGGCTTAGTATTGTTGCAACAATAGCCATTATATTTTGTGTTACTTTTGCAAGCATATACTGGAATATAGGAAACAGGTTTAAAATAAAATAAGTATTACTATCTGTGTAAATTAAATAAATTTTATTAATAAGTGAATTAATATTATTAATAGTGGAGGAGTAATAAGTTATGGTTTTATGAAAACAGATATCTGTTAAGAGTAAACTATTATCTTATAGCTTCTTCACTATAAATTATTTAACATATATTATAGTGTCAGTTGTAAAAAATTTTTTTATTATACATAGTTGCTGGAAAAAATTAAAATAGAGTTGGAGGAATTGAAATGTTAAAAAGAGGAAGAAGATTAAGAGCAAGCAGTGCAATAAGAGATATGGTAAGAGAAACTGTAGTTAACACTAAAGATCTTATATATCCTATATTTGTAGTTGAAGGTGAAAACATAAAGAATGAAATTTCTTCACTTCCAGGAAATTATCATTATTCTATAGATAGATTACATGAAGTTATAGAAGAAGTTCATGATGCTAATATTGCAGGAGTTCTTTTATTTGGAATACCAGACCATAAGGATGAATGTGGTAGCGAAGCTTATAATGATAACGGAATAGTACAACAAGCTGTAAGAAAGATTAAAGAATTAAGACCAGATATGCTTGTAATAACTGATGTATGTATGTGTGAATACACTTCTCATGGACATTGTGGAATAGTTCATGATCATGAGGTTGATAATGATGAAACATTAGTATACTTAGATAAAATAGCAGTATCTCATGCAAAAGCAGGAGCAGATATGGTAGCACCTTCTGATATGATGGATGGAAGAATTGGTTCTATGAGAAAAGCTCTAGATGAAAATGGATTTAAAAATGTAAGTATAATGAGTTATTCTGCTAAATACTGTTCAGCATTCTATGGACCATTTAGAGAAGCAGCAGATTCTGCACCACAATTTGGAGATAGAAAGACTTATCAAATGGACCCAGCAAACAGACTTGAAGCATTAAGAGAAACAGAAATGGATATACAAGAAGGTTGCGATATGATAATGGTTAAACCAGCACTTTCATATCTTGATGTAATAAGAGAATGTAGAAATAAGTTTGATATGCCATTAGTTGCTTATAATGTAAGTGGAGAATTTGCAATGGTAAAAGCAGCAGCAAAAGCAGGACTTATTGATGAAGAAAGAATAATCATGGAAATATTAACATCAATAAAAAGAGCAGGAGCAGACGTTATAATCACATATCATGCTCTTGAAGCAGCAAAGATGTTAAATAAATAATTTATTTGATTAAAGTTTTGATTTAGATAGAATCAAGATAATAAGTTGAAAGTTGAAAACTGATAGTTGATGCCCCTTGTGGGTACTCTGTGAGGAGTTGAAGGAGGAAAAGCCTAAGGGCTTTTCTTTGATTGGATTATTTTATGAGAACTTTTTGTTTTGAGTTATATAATTTGTCTAAATTTGTTTTCGCAACATGTTGCGAAAACTATCAACTCTCCACTATCAACTCTCAACTGAAAGGATGTGTGTGTAATGAGTAATAAACAGATTTTTGAAGAATCACAAAACTATATGCCAGGAGGAGTAAACAGTCCTGTTAGAGCATATAAAGGTTTAAATATGAATCCGCCAATAATTAAATCTGGTAAAGGCGTAATAGTTAAAGATGAAGATGATAATGAATATATAGATTTTGTATTAGCATGGGGACCTATGATATTAGGACACTGTGATGAAGATGTTGTAAATGCTATAAAGAATACTGCAGAAAAAGCATTAGCATTTGGAGCACCAACTGAACTTGAATTAGATCTTGGAAAATTCATGTGCGAAAATTTAGATAATGTAGATATGCTTAGAATGGTAAATTCAGGTACAGAAGCAACTATGAGTGCTGTAAAATTAGCAAGAGGATATACTAAGAGAGATAAGATAGTTAAATTTGCAGGATGCTATCATGGACACTATGATGGATTTTTAGTAGAAGCAGGTTCTGGAGTAATGACAAATGGAATACCAGGATCACCAGGAGTACCACAAGGTGCTATTGAAAATACTTTAATAGGTGTTTACAATGATAAAAAGCAAATAACAGAGTTATTCGAAAAGTATGGAAATGAAATTGCAGGAGTTATAATTGAACCAGTTGCAGGTAACATGGGTGTTATAAAGGCTGAAGATGACTTTATGGTAACTTTAAGAGAGTTATGTGATAAATATGGAGCACTTTTAATATTTGATGAAGTTATGAATGGATTCAGAGTAGCATTTAAAGGAGCTCAAAGCTTATTTAGCGTAGAACCTGATTTACTTACATATGCAAAGATAATGGGAGGTGGACTTCCATGTGGTGCATATGGTGGAAGAAGAGAAATAATGGAATGTCTTTCACCTCTTGGTCCTGTATATCAAGCAGGAACTATGTCAGGAAATCCAATAGTTATGGCAGCAGGTCTTGCAACTCTTAAAAAGCTTAAGAATAACTTACAATGGTATGACCATATAGAAAAGATGGGAGCAAAACTTGAAAGTGGAGTAAAAGAAATTGCTTCTAAATATAATATTCCAGTAGTTATAAATAGAGTAGGTGGAATGTTTACAATATTCTTTACTGAAAACAAAGAAGTAAGAGTTTATGATGATGTTAAGACATGTAATGTAAATATGTTCAACAGATACTTTGAAACTATGATTAACAATGGAATAAATATAGCTCCATCACAATTTGAAGCTGTATTCTTAAGTGTAAAACATGAAGAAGAGCATATAGATAAGTTTTTAGAAGCATTTGAAAAGTTTGCTGTTAATGAGAAAAAATAATATAATTAATGTTTTAAAAATATACGTTGTAGGATATAATTTTAATAAATATAATGTGTATGATAAAGCAGAGGTAAATATTAATGGATGATAAGAATATAATTATAAAGCAGTTATGCTGTGAAAAATCTATTAATTTAATAAAGAAATTTAATATAACTAGTCTTATTTTATTTGGAAGTTATAATTCTAATGAATATAATGAAAGTTCAGATGTAGATATAGCTGTTATTGCAGAAAAGAAAATTGATTTTGATGATATAATTGAATTAGAATTATATTTTGAAACTTTCTTAAAGAAAGAGATTGATTTAGTGGATTTGAAGAGTGATAATCTAGATTTATTTTTAAAAATTGATATTTTAAATTCAGGTACTATCTTATATAGTAATGATAGAAATTTTACTTTCGAACTCTATAAAAAACATATAGAATGGATATTTAATGAAAATAAAGATTATATGTTTTTTAGAAGAAGGGATGTACTATCATGAATAAGGAAAGATTAAGAAAAATAATCGAAGATTTTCAAGAATGCTTAGCAGATATTGATGAATGCTTAGAAGTATTAGAAAATGAAACTGAAAATAAGTTAATGATAAAATTTGCAATGTCTAGTATGAGAAATCTTTTTGTAAGTTTCCATACTATTTTAGAAGATTTCTGTTCAATAATGCTTAAAGAAATTAAGAAGTACAAAATAGGAATAACATTGCATGAGAGTTTTGAAATATTGAATGAAAATGGAATTATTGATGATGAATTACGTTGTGATTTAGATAAGTCAAGATTAATAAGAAATAGAATTTCTCATAGGTATAAAGAGCCAAGTAATGAAGAATTAATAAAACATATGGAAAAATATAAATCTCACTTTGAGAAAGTTGTTGTAATAGCAAAGAAATTTTTATAAATAATCTATAAAATTATATAAGTGAGAAAATAAGAATTATGTACTATTGAGTATGTAGTTCTTATTTTTTATTTATCATAGAAAAAATACATAATAATATTAACAAAGTTAAAAGTAAGGCATATGATAAATGAGAAGGATTTTTAAAATCTAGTTGTAAAATGTCAATATTCGAATATATAATATATCTTGAAACATATTATTAATTAGACAAAGTTTTAGAACCTTCATAATAACACACTATTAGATGGTAGAACTAAGGAAAGGGTTGATATAATGTCAGATAGAGTTATAGATTTTAATGATATTAAGAACAAGGCTAAGGATAAAGATGTAGACAAATTTGAAGACTACATATATTCTATGTATTACAAAATGGCTGAAGGAAAAATGAATATGGCCGATTTTTCAAAGAATATAATGAGCTATATGCAGGAAAATAATATTTCTCAAGATAAACTTATTAATATACAGAAAAAATTCTTAGAAAGATACGGATTTGATTCTTCAATGCTTGAAGAACAGTTTAAAATGTCAGGCTTCGATATGAGTAAAAGTCAGCCTTATAATGACCTTAGAAAAGCAGTAAGCTTTCAAGAAAAATATAAGAACAGACTTACAGCAAAGGCAATGTCTGAGTATTTTATAAAGAATGATAAGAATGATTTAACTATCTACTTCGAAGGTGAAAAGGTTAATTTAATAAGTGAAAAAAATATTGATTTGACTGATAATGAATTAAATGAATTTTTATGTTCTTATAAAAAGGTTATAGAAGACAAACCAATCAAAATAGTAATATGTGAAAATGCAAAGAACTATGAATATTAGAAATAGCTATGAAAAAGAATAATTATTTTTCATGAATATATTTTTAGATAGACTTATTAAGTAAAAAAACAGGCCTGTATACTAGAAGGTTATGAACATCTAGTATACAGGCTTTTCATATTAAAAATTTAAGCTAAATTTAATTATAAAAACAATGAAATTTATGATATATTCAATACATAGAAAAAATGGAAATTATATCAAAAAAGATTGTGTTAATTAGATTATAAGAAAACATAAGCTTTAATAAATACTATTATGTGTTGGAGAGAAGAGAAAATGAGATTTTTAGATAAGGAAGTTATGTTAAAAGATGGAACAAAGTGTGTTTTAAGAAGTCCCAATGAAGATGATGCGGAAAAAATGATTGAGTATTTAAGGATGACATCTAGAGAAACATATTTTATGATTAGATATCCTGAAGAAGTTACTACAACTATCGAGGGAGAAATTAAATTTCTTAAGAATAACCTGCAAAGTGAAAATGATATTATGATAGCAGCATTTATAGATGGTGAGCTGGCTGGAAATGCAGGATTAACTTGTGTAAGAAATCTTAAGAAAATTAATCATAGAGCTGAGTTTGGAATATCAATAAAGCAGAAATTCTGGAATAAGGGAATTGGAAATATTCTTATAAGCCATATAATTGATGAAGCTAAAGAAATGGGATATGAGCAAATTGAACTGGGAGTATATTCTGATAATAAAAAAGCTCAAGCTTTATATAAAAAGTATGGATTTGAAGTATGGGGAAGCATTAAAAATGCATACAAGCTTAAGGATGGCACATATAGTGATGAAATTATTATGGGAAAAATTCTTTAGGTTATATCTTTGTTTGAAAATAGTGTGAATGGAGAGAAATCGTATGAATATATGAGAATGAAAAAGGATGGACATATTAAATTTTATACTAAACAAGAATTTATGAAACTTGGTAAGAATGAAGGGCTTTATGAAAAGGAAAGCTTTATGACGTCAATAAGATTTCCTAAGAAAAAAGATGAAGCAAAAGAACTTGAAGAAATATTAAAAAGACATGATTTAAAGATTGTTGAAAGTTACAGTATGAATATAGGAGAAAATGATATTTATTTAACTGAGAAGGTTGTAAATATACTTTTTCAAAAGAAATAATAAAAAATTTGCATTTCAAAATAGAAAAGTTAAATATCTTACAAGACTTTTTTAATTCATAATATAAAGTTACTATATGAAAAATTATAGGCAGATAAAATATTAAACTCTTGCCTATTAATGTATAAAAAAGTATGATCAAGGAGGCCTATTGTGAAAAGTAAAAATAGTGGATATTTATTTGCTATAATTACAATTTTGATTTGGGGAACTACATTTATTTCAACCAAAATACTGCTTGTAGATTTTGAGCCGACGGAAATATTATTTCTAAGGTTTTTAATTGGATTTATTGCATTGATAGTTGTATGTCCTAAGAGGTTGAGAATTGAAGATAAGAAAAGGGAATTTGTTTTTGCATTAGCTGGTTTATGTGGGATATGCATGTATTATCTACTAGAAAATATAGCATTAACTTATACTATGGCTTCTAATGTAGGAGTAATTATTTCAGCAGCACCATTTTTTACTGGAATGTTATCAAAAATATTTATAAAAGATAGTGAAAAGCTGCATATGAATTTTTATATTGGTTTTATTATTGCAATGGTAGGAGTGTTCTGTATAAGCTTTAGTGGACAAGAACTTCATCTTAATCCTATGGGAGATCTTCTTGCAGTAGGAGCAGCTTTTGTATGGGCATGTTATTCTGTTATTACAAAGAAAATAAGCAGCTGGGGATATAGTACTATACAGACAACAAGACGTACTTTTGCGTATGGACTTGTTTTTATTATTCCATCATTGTTTTTATTTCACCAGCATAGTATGGATTTTTATAATATTATTAAACCATTAAATTTATTTAATATATTATTTTTAGGTTTAGGAGCTTCAGCATTATGTTTTGTTACATGGAACCTTGCTGTTAAGGTACTTGGAGCAGTTAAGACAACTAGTTTCATCTATATGGTTCCTGTAATTACAATAATATCTTCAGTAATTATATTAAATGAACCTATAACTAAAATGGAGGTTCTTGGAACTGTATTAACATTAACTGGACTTATCGTTTCAGAAAAAAATATATTTAGTAGAATAACCTATAGTAAAAAAGTAAAAGCATAGAAGTTTTAGTTGAGAAAAAGCTCAATTTGTTTAAAATCAATATTAAATTTAAATATGTTTCCTAAATAATAAGAATTATATTGAATATATATAAATACAAATAGTATATAAGTTAATGATTATGAAAAATAATATTATTGAGAATTAAGGTGAGAGAATGAGAAGACATTTTATTGATAATATCAAAAGCCTGACAATACTGCTTGTAGTTATATATCATTCTATATATATTTTTAACAGTGCAGGAGTATATTCAAATATCAATGTAAAAGGCATACCATATATGGATATGCTTTTATACTTTGTATACCCATGGTTTATGTGTTTAATGTTTGTACTTGCAGGAGTATGCGCAAGGTATTCACTACAGAAGCGTACTAAAAAAGAATTTATAAATGAGCGTATAAGAAAGCTTGTGTTGCCTTCAACTCTTGGAGTATTTTTAATTAGCTGGATAAATGGGTTTATAACAAGTAAGTATGTAGACGTATTAGGAGGAATTGAAGTCCCTGGCATAATTAAATATTTTGTATATTGTCTTATAGGAATAGGACCCTTATGGTTTCTACATGAATTATTTCTCGCATCAATGATATTAATTCTAATAAGAAAGATAGATAAAGATGACAATATATATAGGGCTTGTGCAGGTTTAAATATAGTAGTTATTATGCTTTTATTTATAGCAGTATGGGGAAGCTCCTTTATATTTAATGCATCGACTATAACTGTATATAGAAATGGTATTTATATATTGATGTTTTTATTTGGATACTATATATTTTCAAACAATAGTATCCAGGTAAAGCTTGGCGAAAATTATCTGCCTATAATAATAACGTCACTCATAATGGGATTTGCATATGTGTGGTATTATTTTGGAACAGATTATACATCTAATACATGTCTTACAAGTTTTTTTACAAATCTATATTTATGGTTTATGGTGCTTGCAATTATAGGTTATGGAAAAAGACATCTTGAATTTGATAATAAATTTACCCAGTTTCTTAATAAGAGGAGCTTTGGCATATATGTCCTGCATTATCCTGTGATGCTATGTAGCGCATATATTCTAACAACATATTTTAATATGCCTATGTTTTATGTTTATATTTTAGTATTTCTTAGTACAATTATTATAACACTTATCTGTTATGAGCTTCTAAAACGTATTCCAGGTGTAAGGCTTATTTTGTTTGGAATAAAAAAGTTAAAATAATATAGATTAATAGATAAGAGAAGGAGTATCAACTACATACAATGCTATGTATTTAATTAAGATGGTAGGAATAGAAGTATAATAAAAACTATTGCAGTATTATAAAAAGCTGCAATAGTTTTTGTATTATCATTTTAAAAACAATTATTAAAGAAACTATAGTGGTGAATTAGAAACTATAAACATAAATAGTCCCTTTGATATAGCAACAATATCATCACTTGAGATTCCGCTTAAATCATGACCAGAATTGTTTAAAGCAATAAATTCTGCTTTTGAATTTTCTTCCTGGCACTTTTCATAAAGCTTTTCTGCGCTTTCAAATGGAACAGTTTTATCAGATTTACTATGAATAATAAGTGTATTTGGATCATCCTTGCTTACATAATTTATAGGATTAAATTTATTTATAACAGATTCTCTGTTTCTAACTGAAGAAAATACTTTGTTTAAATCAAAATTTAAATTAGTTGTATTAAGAAGACTTAAATCTGTAGGTCCTGCAAAATCAACAAGATATTTAACTTTTGAAGGATATGAACTTAAAGATGTATCATCAGTAAAGTCATCATTTGGGCTGTAAGCAGCCATAAGTGATAAGTGGGCACCAGAAGAAAAACCAATCATGCCTATTTCATCAGTATCAAAATTATAAGTATCTGCATTCTTGTAAATCCATCTTATAGTATCCTTAACATCACAGACTTGTTTGTTAAAATCTTCTTTATTTCTCATAAGTTCATAAGATGTACTTATGATTGTATATCCCTGATCTCTGAAAGTATCTAAAACAGGTGTTAATACTTCAGGAAGAGATTTGTCTCCATATACCCAGCTTCCACCATGTACATACAATATTACAGGAGATTTTTTGTATACATTCTTAAGTGGACTATATATATCAAGAGTCAGCTTCACTCCATTAGTATCTTTATAAACAATATCTTTGTAATTCATGGAATTTGAAATTGATGTGATATCAACATTTTTAGTATTTGGTATCTCATCTTTTAAGGAAATATACTTTTCAGCAATTCCATAACCTAAAAGTATACGTTTATGAAAAATTGCACCCACAGCAATAACAGCAACAAGTATAAGAATTATCAGACGTTTAAAAAATTTCTTCACAAATATCGCCCCCTCATAAGTAAATTTTAAATTGTATATATAATATTTTGTGAATATAAAGTCTATATAAATACATATATAACATAAATATTATATCATGTGACGGTTAATCATTTGAAAAAGTAAGAAAATTGTAATTTTAAGTGACACTCCAAAATTTATTTTTGGTTGGTAGAACTTACTCAGCGAATGCATATGAGTCGAGTTTCCTTAAGTGATACTCCAAAACTTGTTTTTGGATAGTAGAACTTACTCAGCGAATGCATATGAGTCGAGTTTCCTTATAAACTATTAATATTTTATTTCAATAATTAATATTAATATATATAGAGCAATTCTTTGAAAGGAGACGCAATGGAAAATCCTTTTGATATACTTGTTTATCTAGATGATACATTAGTTAAAAATCTGGCATCATTAGTTCTTACTGGGTACATAGAAACAATTACACTTACAAAAGCTGTGGATAGAGCTATAGAAGCTGGTATGAAAGAAGGAGACAAAATTGAAAGCACCAATCAAGGAAGTCTCACAAGAATAGAAAGGGAAGGTTTCAAAGACAGAAATCAGTTTGATTCTAACAATAATTTAGAGCATCATCACTATGATAAAAATATAGGAGCAAGAAGATTTGTCCATGAAGAACAAAAAATACAGACTACTTTTACCACCTTTGTTTTAAATGGAAATTTAATGAGTTATTTTAATGAGCATAATGAACTTCATCGTAAAGAAGTTGATGATATAGAAAATGATAATGTAGAGGTTGGAGATTTAATAGAATTGGAAGGTACAATTACAAGTTCTGGTGTATTAAGCTTTGTAGAGACATTAATGAATCTTATAGAAATTTTTGGATGCGATTATTTAAATGAACTTACAAAAGAATGTAATGGTAAAATGAAATTTGAAATGATTCAAAAAATGCTTACTTATCTCAAGTCAATTTTAAACTGTAATAATACACAGGATTTAATTATGAAAGTAGGTAATGGAAGAGCAGTACTTACAATAAACAAAAATTACTTTATGAATAATACATGTAACGTGTTTGATAAGATAAATTGCCATTGCAAAGTAATTGGAAAAGTGATTAAGACATGCAAGGAAGAGGAAGATGATATAAGTCTTTTAAGGAAGACTGGACAGGAAAAATTTTATGAAAATTGTTTTGAAATGTGTAAGCCTCTATTAGAATGTTTGAAGAAAAATGGGATAATGATTCCTGAATGCCCTGATTTAAGAATTAATAAATCAGGAATTCAGATTATGCCGCTAAATATTTATATGTAAAAAATCAAATGTATTTGATGAAATGTTTTTATATTATGCTGCACTAAATTTGAAATATTTAAGGATATTAATTGAATTTTTTATGTTAATAATTAAAGAAAATAGAGACAAAAAATCTATAAGACAATTTTTTGGCGATATAAATATTAATTTGTAAAAAACTTATTTGTGTATTCTAAGGAAAAACACTTGTTTATAGGTTGGATACATGATAATATAGATTACAGGTAGAATATGTTCATATATACTTTATTTTGTCGATATGTATATATAATTTTGTAGCTAATATAAATTTGAGGTGAGTTAAATGAAGTTTAGAAGTACTAGGGGCTTAGAAAAAAGTATAGCTTCAGCCAACGCAATTATTAATGGAATTTCAAAGGACGGAGGGCTATACGTTCCAGATGAATTTCCTAAAATATATGATAGCTTAAAGACAAACACTTCTATAAAATATGAAGAACTGGCTTTTAAAGTTATCAATGAATATTTTACTGATATTGATGATGCAGAATTAATGGGGGCTATAAATGATGCATATAAAGGCAGATTCAATGTAAAAGTAAGAAATAACTTTTTAGAATTATATCATGGACCAACATGTGCGTTTAAAGATGCAGCATTGTTGTTTTTACCACAAATAATGAAAAGAGCTAAAAAGCTTAAAGGAATAAAAGAAGATATCACAATACTTACTGCTACATCAGGAGATACTGGAAAGGCTGCACTTGAGGGATTTGCAGGTGTTGATGAATTTAAAGTAGTTGTGTATTATCCAAAGAATGGTGTAAGTCCTATTCAGGAAAAACAAATGGTCAGCCAGAAGGGGAATAATGTAAAAGTCATTGGAATAAGGGGCAATTTCGATGATGCGCAGACAGGAGTTAAGGAAATCTTTGGGGATACTGATTTCAGAGCAGGATTAAAGGATAAGGGCTATATCCTATCATCTGCAAACTCAATTAACATTGGAAGACTTGTACCTCAAATAGTTTATTATTTCTATGGATATTTTAATTTAGTAAATCAAGGAAAAGTAAAATTAGATGATCCTATTAATGTTGTTGTACCAACAGGAAACTTTGGAAATATATTAGCAGGATATTATGCTAAACAGATGGGACTTCCTATAGATAAATTCATATGTGCATCAAATGAGAATAAAGTGTTAACTGATTTCTTTGAAACTGGTGTATATGATAAGAAGAGAGAACTTATTCTTACAGAATCTCCATCTATGGATATTTTAGTTTCATCAAATTTAGAAAGACTTTTATATGAAGCATGTGGAAGAAATTCAGAAAAAGTAACACAGCTTATGGATGAATTAAAGAATGATGGAGTATATAAAGTTGATGACAAAATGAGAGAGTTCACTAAGGAATTCTATGGAAATTACGCAACGACTGAAGAAGTTTATGAATCAATAAAAGAAGTATATGAAAAAGATAAGTATGTTATGGATACACATACAGCTGTAGCATATACAGTTAAAAAGAAATATGTGGATGAAACTAAAGATGATAAACCAGCTTTAATAGTATCAACTGCAAGTCCATTTAAGTTCCCAAGAAGCATATGTAATGCACTTAATATTGATGTAGAAGGTGTGGATGATTTTGAAGTGTTAAATAAATTATCAGAAGCAACTGGTGAAGTAATTCCAGCTAATTTAGCTTCATTAGAGAAAGCAGAAGTTTTACATGATGAAGTATGGGATAAGACTGAGATGAAACAAGCACTAGTATCTTTCTTAGATAAATAATTTTTTAAAGAAGGTATTAGAGATGATAAAGGTTAGAGTACCAGCTACATCGGCAAATATGGGGCCTGGATTTGATTCATTAGGTATTGGACTTACATTATATAATGAATTTGAATTCAGGGAATTAGATGAAGGTTTAAAATTTAGGGGGATAGATAAAGAATTTTGCAATGAAGAAAATATAATTTACAAAGCAATGAAATTATGCTTTGACAAAGCGGGTTATAAAATCAAAGGATTAGAAATAAGTGAAGTAAAACAAGATGTACCAATATCAAGAGGTCTTGGAAGCAGCTCTACATGTATAGTTGGGGGACTCATGGGAGCTAACGAGATTCTTGGTGGAAGATTTTCTAAAGATGAATTACTAGATATGGCCGTAGAAATAGAAGGACATCCTGATAATGTTGCACCAGCTATCTTAGGGGGCATGATAGTTGCTGTAATGGAGGATAAGAAAACATACTACGATAAGGTTGATGTTTCTAAAGGATTAAAATTTGTTTCTATAGTGCCTGACTTTAGACTATCTACTGAGAAGGCAAGATCTGTAGTGCCAAAAGCCATAAGTATGAAAGATGGGGTTTATAATGTTTCAAGGGCTGCACTAATGGTTGCAAGTTTTGCAAGTGGAAAGCATGAATTAATAAAACATGCATGTAAAGATGCCTTTCATCAAAATTACAGAAGTAAGTTGATTCCTGGTTTTGAAAAGGTGTATAATAAGAGCTATGAATTAGGTGCATATGGATGTTACCTTAGTGGGGCTGGCCCTACAATCATGGCGATTATCGACGAAAAGGATATGCGTTTTAGCAATAAGCTTAAAGAATTTTTAAATTTAGAAAACTTAAAATGGGAAGTATTGGAATTATCTTTGGATAGTGAAGGGGCAACCATAGTAAAGGGTGATAACTAATGAGTGGAAATTACTTGGTTATAGATAAGAGGGTTTTACCTGATGTTTATGAAAAAGTTCTTTTTGCTAAAAAACTATTAAAAGATGGAAAAGTTAAAGAAATAACAGAAGCTGTAAAGCAGGCTGGAATAAGTAGAAGTGTTTACTATAAGTATAAGGACCATGTATTTGACTTTTCAGAAACTTCAGAAGGAAGAAAAGTTACATATAATATGATTTTAAAAAATGAAAAGGGTGTTTTATCTAATATTAGTAATTACATTGCTAGTGTAGGAGGAGATATTCTTACAATAAATCAAGGTATTCCTTTAAATGGGTATGCCAACCTTAGCATAACTATAGATCTATCTACTGTAGATGGGGATTTAAAGACACTTACTGATGGACTCACAAATCTAAATAATATAGAAAAAGTTGAATTCATAGGAATGGAATAGCAGGAGAAATCCTGCTATTTTTTGTATAAAATATAATTATAATCCAATGCAGAATTAAAATTAATAATAGGGGAATAGTGGATAGCACTAAAAAATAATTAGATATAAGTGAGTAAACAATCATTATAATAAATAAAATACAAATAGAAAAATATGGAAAATATTTACTTTTTGTATTATACTTAATAAAGTGGATTATTCTTTATTATAAAATAAAAATTTAAATTTAGTTCTATTTATAAAGTTTTATAACATATAATAGGTTAGAGTATGAGTTTTCACATTAATTATTAATCGTATTCAAGTATACATAATTATTAATATTTTAGTGATAAACATAATAAAGGGTTTGTTTTGTATACGTATTATTTACTGTAGAAGAAGCAATGTATATGTTTAACAGACTTATTATCTAAATATAAAACCAAGCAGAATAATTATGGGATAATCAAAAAATAAATTTTTTAAAATTATTTATTGAAAAGGGGAGAAATACATTTATGGGGAAAAAATTAATTATGGTCGTTAATGAAAGTGGATACAGGAATTTTAGTGAAAATGATAACTTCTGCATGGCTGGAATCGTATTTGATGAAGAAAATCTTTATGGAAGTGAACATATAAAAGAAGAATTAGAGAAAAAACTAAGCATATTTAAAAAAGTATATAGTAAAGATGAAAGTGATGAAAGATATAAATCTTATTCATCAAGAAAAAAAATTATTAATAGTTTGGTAGATTCATTACCTATGTTTTTAGATAAGTTAAAGTTTAATATAATTTTAAGTAGTATAAGAACATCATCTGGGAAAACAAAAGAATCATATGATAGAGTGGCAAAAAATCTTCTTACAAAATTTAATGTCTATATATCTAAGAGAAATATGACAAGTGGAGGAATTATTTCAGAAGATACAAGGGATATAACAGAATGGGATTTAAAACAGCAGTTTTTTGATATATACAGTGAAAGAAATCATAATTTAGGCTCTGATGGTTCTAAGATTAACAGCTTTATTGTAGCAGGCAGAAATAATGAAGTATATAAGTTCAGTTTTGATGTATTTCATCTTTTAGATAACATAATAAAATTAATGTGTCAGAATATGAGTAGTGCAGAAGAGGAAGTTAAGAAATTAATAAGTAATGATAAATTAAGGGCAGTTTCAGAAGTTATAAAGAATAAGGTTATTAATGAAGCTGCATTAGATATGGCTGATGAAATAATAAATGATAAGAATACAATATTAAAGAGATTGAATGATGAGATTGCTAAATTAAAACAAGAATTATCAGAGCGGAATGAAAAAATAAATGATAGTAAAAAACAGATAAATGAGCTTACTAATGAAATTGGAGTACTTAAGGGAAAGCTTGAAGAGGAAAATAGTAGTGAAGGCAGTAAAATAGTATTTAGAGCATTGAGTGAATAAAATATTGAAAAATCATGCTTTAAATTTATTTAGTATGTTTTAATATGGTATAGTTAAGAGAAAATACTTAAGGGGATGAAATAAGTATTTTCTCTTTTTATTTATTTTAGATAAATGTGGTTGAGAGAATTATATATTAGCATGTTATAATAAATATGGAGAGGAGAGGTGTCATAATATGGAAAACACTTTTGACATTCATAAATTTTTAGCAGCATATCCTAGCATAGAAGAAAATATTAAAAAACACAATATAAATATAGAAGATTTAAAAAACATATATGATGATTATATTAAATGCAGAACATCATATG
>DPOH01000293.1:4885-5533 GCA_003539755.1 Clostridium sp. | reverse complement strand
TCTTTTATCGCTTAATGTTAATGATAAAAGAGCAATACGATGGGGGATAAAAAATAAGGTTGATATAATATGTCAGTCTTTTGTTGAAGATAAAGGGGATGTAGAAGAATTAAAGGAATTTATTAATGAAAATACGAATAGTGATAATGTACCTAAAGTATGGGCAAAAATTGAAACTCTAAATGGAGTGAAAAATATAGAAAGAATACTTGGATGCGTAGATGGAATAGTAATTGGAAGGGGAGACCTTATACCTGAAACGTCAATTGAAGATACTCCAATTTACCAAGAGAAAATCATACAAGCAGTGACTAGGTTTACTGATAAGGATGTAATCATTGCAACTCATTTGCTTAACAGCATGAAATTAGGAAAAGTACCTTCATTATGTGAAGTGGAAAGTATATATAATTTAATAAAAGAAGGAGTAACGGGATTTCTTTTGGCAGGAGAAACATCTGTAGGAAAGGCTCCTATAAAGACTGTGAAATTTTTAAATGAACTTGTTGTGAGATACATGTCCTATTATGGTATTTAATTAAATATTTATAGGATAATAAAAAATAATATAAGATTAAGAATGATATCATCCTTAATAAATAGTTAGTGTTCAGCTTAACCCCAATCTTATAGAGTTTGGGGTTTTGT
>DPOH01000293.1:0-4772 GCA_003539755.1 Clostridium sp. | reverse complement strand
CTTATAGAGTTTGGGGTTTTGTATATTTTCTAGGTTGACTTTTCTTATTTCTTCGCTACGAATACAAATTTAGTTCTTTTGGTATATGGTCCCATCATAGGTGGAGTATCAGGAATTGTATGTGCAGTTCATAGATTTCTATATACAGGGGGAGTCATAACAGCAGTTCCATGCTCAATCGCAACGGTAGCTGCGGGATTACTGCCTGGGTTACTTTATGGCAGGTGTGAAAAGAAAGATAAATATGTTTTTGGAGTATTCTCAATTATGGCAGTAGAGAGTATAAGCATAATATTAATTAAGATTATATGTGGCTTTGATAAAGGTACAATTGCTAGTATATATGTACCTATGATAATAATAAATTCAATTGGATATTGTATTATGATAAGTATATTAGATAACATATTAAAGGAAAAAGATAGAATAGAAGGAATCCAAGCAAAGTTAACGCTTGAAATAGCAAATAAGACAATTCCATATTTTAAGAATTTAAATGATGAATCATTAACTCAAGCATGTGAAATAATAAGAAGCAGCCTGGATGCTGAGGTTGTTGCGCTTACTGATGTTAAGCATATTATTTCATATTCATCAAGAAATAATGAGGCAAAATTATATTCAAAAGAAATATTAAGTGAGTATACAAAGAAAGCACTTAAATCTAAGAAACCAGTTATACTTAATGATAATAAAGAGCAACTATTTTTTTATTTTGATAAGAAAAACGTTATAAAGTCTGCTATAATTGCTCCTTTAATATTTGATAGTGAAGTTATTGGGAGTCTTAAAGTTTATTTTGATAAAAGTGAACATATAACTGATCAGCATAAACATATTGTACTTGGACTTGCTACTTTAGTATCAACTGAGTTACAGATTGGCAAATTGAAAGAATATGAGAATATGGCTAATAAAGCAGAAATAAGAGCGTTACAGGCTCAAATAAATCCACACTTTTTATTTAATGCATTAAACACAATAGCATCATTTGTAAGAATTAATCCGGATAAAGCAAGGGAGCTTATAGTAAATTTATCTGAGTACTTAAGGTATAATCTTGAGTTTAAAGATGATTTTATTAAAATTAAAGATGAAATTAATCATGTAAATGCATTTATAGCTATAGAAATGGCACGTTTTCCAGGAAAATTTAAAGTCCATTATGAAATAGAAGAAGAGGATATGAATAAAAGTAGAAGAAGAATTTGATAATGGAATAGATGCACTAAAATATATTTCAGAGAATAAAATTGATGTGATTTTTCTTGATATAAATATGCCTATATTAGATGGAATTGAATTTTCTAAAATATTATATAAGAATAATCAAGATGTTAAGATTATATTTATAACTGCATACAAGGAACATGCCGTAGAGGCATTTGAAGTACATGTATTTGATTATATTCTTAAACCATATTCTCAAGATAGAATTATATCTGCATTAAAAAGAACAGAAGAAATTAAAAATGAAAATTATAATGGCTATAACGAGAAAAAGTTAGCAGATAATAAAATTGAAAGTGGATATGTGAAAAAAGAAAAAGCACAACAAACTTTAATTGTGAGTAATAAATTGTCAGTAATAAAGAATGAAAAGATATATGTAATTGATACAAGTGAAATTTATTATATAGAAGCAAAGGGTAGAGGAATTGATGTATATACTAAAGATACAAAATATTATTCTAAGAATAAGATTTCAAAAATTATAAATAAGCTTGATAAGAAAGAATTTTATCAGACACATAGATCATATATAGTAAACTTAAAAAAAGTAGAAGAAATAGAACCATGGTTTAATGGAACATATCTTTTAAAGATGAAAGATATAAATAAAGAAGTATCAGTAAGTAGAAGTAATGTAAAAGAATTTAAAAAAATGCTTAGCCTTTAATATTATTGGTGTTGTATTTTTGACAGGTCCTGCAGATTTACTAAAAACTTTAACTGGCATTGATATTATCAGGATTATTTACAAGATATACAATGAAGAAAGATAAATACAATATGGGCGAAGATATATCGAATTTTGAAAAATAAGAGTAAGTAATTTGGATATATAATTAATATAAAGTAAATACAAAAAAAGTGACTGTATCTGAATGATTTGAAAATAATTCAGATACAGCCACTTTTTTAGTTGATAACATTATTGTTATTGTATTTAAGTTTAAATATATTTATGAAATCTATCATAAAAATAATTTATAATAAGGCTTAATGCGTAATCATAAACTAAAAATACGACTTGTGCTCCAAGAATAATAATCCATATTGGAAGTGTTGATGGCAGTATAAATATATTTTTTACAGTAAAATATATTATGCTACAAAGTATATTAAAGATTATAAGTTTTAATATTATTTCTATAATTAGATTTTTTGATTTTTCAATGTAATATTTGATTATTCCATAGATACCGAAAAATAAAATATAAGATAATGCTATATTTATTGGTATAAGAAATAAACTTAGCAGGCTTGAAGCAACATAAATAATTATTGTATTTTTTAATGAAGTTTGCATTATTGCTATTGGAATAAAGCATGATGCAATAGTAAGCACGGTAAGTTTGCTGACTGGAAGAATAGAAGCAGCATAGAGTACAATAATAGTAAGAGCTATGAGTATTCCGCTTTCAGCAATTTTTTTTGCTTTCATGGAATTTAACAATCCTCCTTTTTAAATAAAATTCAAAGGATGAATTTTATATTATATTATATTATATTTTATTATTTAAATAAATTGAAACCTCATAAAGAGATTTCAATTTATAATTAAGTATGAAGATAAAACACAACTGAGAATTCTACAAGGAATTAGCAGCATGATATAAGGTCACCACCAGCACATTCGCATAGTGAATCTAAACACCAAAGATTTATACAACAATCACATGCATCCATGTTATTGTTTGTTTTTCTATAATATGGATTGGCGTAGCTTGTTCCTCTTTGTCTTAAAGAATTTAATCCTTGTCTGTATTCGAAATTATTAGGATCCATATTTGTAGCTGTAGTCATATGCTCAAGAGCAGAATCATACCAACCTTTATTTAACATTACTGCACCATATAAGAAGTGCCATTCTGCATTTCTATTGGTCATTGAATTTAATCTGCTTTCAGCACCAGAAAAGTTTCTTGAATTTATCATCTGCCTTATCTGCATAAAATCAGCGGAAGTATTAGTATATGAGTTATTAGAACCATATGTATTTCCATAGCTTTGTGAAGAAGTGTTTGAAGAATAACTGCTGGATGAATTATAATTATTTCCACCATTCTTAGTTAAAGCATCATATGCTTCATTTATTTCAATCATTTTTTCTTGAGCTAAATCCTTAAGTGGGTTATCACCATATTGGTCAGGATGATATTTTTTTATAAGTTTTCTATAAGCACTTTTTATTTCATCTTGGCTTGCTCCAGGCTTAATACCTAGTACTTCATATGGATTCATTTATAAATCTCTCCTTTTTGTTTGTTTAGTATTTTTAGAATCATTATTATTTGTTACTCTTATATATTTATCCATTAATCCTAATTCAATTATATTATATAAGATATCTTTATTACGTTTTAAGTCTAATTTCATTAAGTTTTCCATGCATGTGTATCCACAATTTAATATGATAAATTCAATTTTAGGTTTAATCAATTCAATAAACTTATTATACTCTAAATCTTCCCTATTATATAGGAAATTTATAGGGTTGAATTTTTTTTCTTTCATATCTTTCTCTAAATCATCAATAGCATCTATTAAATAAATCCATTTTCCTATAGAATAACCTAAAGTATAAAGTGTGCATCTCAGTTCTTCACAATCTTCTGAAAGTTCAAAAGGATAATCTCGAAATACAATACCTACAAGATCACTGAATGGATGGCATATTTCATCTATTGAAGTAAAATTCTTTGATTTTTCAAGAGTATTTAGCTTTATGAGACATTCTTTTATACTTTCATCTGTTTTAAGTATTGCATTTGAAAACTTCTTTCTATATGGAGATAAAACCATTGCAGATATTCTGCTTTTTAAATTTTTATCATCGTTAACATCATCTATAAGTTTATAATAAAACAATGCAATATTTATAGCAGATGCATAAGCTAATGGTTTATTATCAATAATTATAGTTTTCTTTTCAGTTGGATGAAGTATGCATATGTGAGAATCTGTTTTGATTTCTTCAGGACTAATTCCATCAATGAGTAGGGCTAGGAAAGTCATATCATAATTTAATGACATTCGTGGAATATTCCCAAACTGTTGTTTTATCTGACAACAGAGTCCACAATAATAGCATTTAAATCTTTCAAAATCTTTAACTTTTAATTCTGCCTTGAGTGGAGTAATGTATCCAAACAATAAAAACACTCCTTATTAAATTTAGTATTTGTGTATATATAATCAATTATAAGCTATTTAATACAGTTCTACATATATCTTAATGAAAATTTCAGATAATATTAATTTTTTGAATATATGTATTTATAAAGCATATATAAATTTTGTATAAAACTAAGGTAAGAATTGTTAAGAAGATAAAGGATGGTAAGATAATAATAAAAAAATTTAAATTTATTTGAATAAAATCTAAAAAGTATAAAAAATTTATTTTATCTATTTACAACGGATAATAATTATTATATAATAATTACAGTGAAAGAAATAAAAATATTAAATAAATTACTTGAAAATAATAAATTACTTAAAAATTAGGAGGATGAAATTATGAAAAAATTTGTTTGTACAGTATG
>DPOH01000068.1 GCA_003539755.1 Clostridium sp. | reverse complement strand
GTGCAGGTGAAACTGGTAAGACATATATCTATCAGACAAGTGATATAGAGAATGGAACGTGGACAAAATCAGAATTTGAAGGAGTTTATCGTGATGCAGCATTTTTTATTGATGATGATGAAAGAACATATTTAGTCTATGGTGGAGGAGATATTTATATTAGTGAAATAGAACATGTTACATCTGATAAGAATTCAGAATTTAGAATAAAGGAAAATGGAATCAACAAAAAGATTATAGAAAATGCTAATAGGGCAGATAAAGAATGGAAAGGCAAGGGGCTTGTAGCTGAAGGAACTCACATTCAAAAGATCAATGATAAATATTATATATTTAATATTATGTGGCCTAAAGATAGTATGAGAACTCAAATTGTTCATAGAGCAGATAAAATAGATGGTGAATATGAAAGCAGAGTATTATTGAAAGAAAGCACTACAGATGGAATAGCACAGGGTGGTCTTATAGATTCAAAAGATGGAAAGTGGTATGCTTTTTTGTTTGAGGATTATGGAGCAGTAGGACGTATACCTTTTATAATTCCAGTAAAATGGGAAGACGGATGGCCTGTTATTAAAAGTGATTCTAAAGATATAAATTTTGTTAGTTCAGATCTTTACCATGGATTTATTAGAAGTGATAATTTTGATGGAGAAGAACTTGACAAAGTATGGCAATGGAATCATAATCCAGATAATTCAAGCTGGTCACTAAAGGATAGAAAAGGATTTTTAAGGTTAAAAAATAGCAAGATAAGCAAAAGTATTCATGATGCTAAAAATACATTAACTCAAAGGACATATGGACCGAAGTGTAGTGGAAGAGTAGCTCTAGATATTAATAATATGAAAGAGGGAGACTATGCTGGTTTAGCAGCATTTCAAAATTATTATGGATTTGTAGGCGTGAATATTAGTGATAATAAAAAGTATATAGTTATGAAGAAAGGTGTCAATGGAAGTACTGAAGAGATAAGTAAAGTAAATATACAAACTAATATAGTGTATCTAAGAGTAGATTTTAATTTTAAAAATCAAATTGATAAAGCGTATTTTTATTATAGTATTGATGGTTTAGTATGGAATAGAATAGGAGAAACTATAGAGCTAAAATATGACTTGGCACACTTTATGGGATATCGTTTTGCATTATTTAATTATGCTACAAAATATGAAGGTGGATATGCAGATTTTGATTACTTTAAAGTTTCGGATGAAATATTAAATTTATAATAAAAAGGCAGCTCTTTTGAGCTGCCTTTTTATTATAAACATACTAAGACAATATTCTACATAATTTATATTATTTTATGAGATTATTAAATAAAGTTTTATGATATTAATATTTGTGATTATATTTAAGAGTGTGATGGAATAAAATAACTATAACGAACTATAAAAATATTTAGATAGAATAAAATTCGTAAAAACGACATAAAACATAAAAAATAACATAAAATTAATTGACAATATACGGATTAAGTGTTAATCTTAAAATGAAGTTACGAAAGATGAATAAAAATAATAAAAAAATATTCGCATTACAAAGAGGTAATGTTCAAGCTGAAATTCATAAGATTTTGGAGGAATCGAAATGTCAAATGTTAGAATCGTGTTTGTTGAGAAAAAACAAGGGTTTAATGTAGAAGCTCAAAGTTTATTGAAAGATTTTAAAGAAAACTTAGGCATAGCTAACTTAGAATATGTAAGACTAGTAAATAAATATATCATTCCAGAAATAAATGAAGAATATTATAAAAAGTCGTTACACACAATTTTCTCAGAGTTAACTGTAGACAAAGTTTATGAATCTGATTTACTAATTAGTGAAGGAGAAGTAGCTTTTGGCGTTGAATATCTGCCAGGTCAATATGATCAAAGAGCTGATTCAGCTTCTGAATGTTTATCTCTACTAACTGCTGAAGATAAAATAGAAATAAAATCTGCTAAAATTATTATTCTAAAAGGAAACCTTTCTAAATGTGATGTTGATAAAATTAAAGAATACTATATAAATCCAGTAGATTCAAGAGAAGTGGATATAAAGAGTACAGATTTATCACAACAACCAAGCATACCTAAAGACGTTCAAATCTTAAACGGATTTATCAATAAAGATATAGATGAATTAAAAGAATTCCACAAAGAATTAGGTCTGGCAATGAGTATTGATGATCTTGTAATGATACAAGATTATTTTAAGGAAGAAAGAAGAGAACCTACTATAACTGAAATTAAAGTTATAGATACTTACTGGTCAGATCACTGTAGACACACAACTTTCTCAACTGTTCTAGAAGATGTACATATAGAAGATGGTAATTATACAGCACCAATAAAGACAAGCTATGATGAATATTTAAAATCAAGAGAATACGTTTATGAAAATAAACAAAAAAATAAAACTCTTATGGATATTGCAGTTATTGCAATGAAGGAACTTAGAAAAAGAGGAAAACTTGAAGCTTTAGATATTTCAGAAGAAATCAATGCATGTTCAATCAATGTAAAAGTTGAAACAAACAAAGGTACTGAAGATTATCTTGTAATGTTTAAAAATGAAACACACAACCATCCAACTGAAATAGAACCATTTGGTGGAGCAGCTACATGTCTTGGTGGAGCAATAAGAGATCCATTATCAGGAAGAACTTATGTATACCAGGCAATGAGAGTTACAGGAGCAGCTGATCCTACAGTACCAGTTGAAGATACATTAAAAGGAAAGCTTCCTCAAAGAAAAATTGTTCTTGGAGCAGCTCATGGATATAGCTCATACGGTAACCAAATAGGGCTTGCAACAGGTCAGGTTCAAGAATTATATCACCCAAACTATATGGCTAAAAGAATGGAAGTTGGAGCAGTTATAGCAGCTGCACCAAAGGAAAATGTAGTAAGAGAAGAACCATCACTTGGTGATGTAATAATCTTACTTGGTGGAAGAACAGGAAGAGATGGTGTTGGTGGAGCTACAGGTTCATCAAAGGAACATACTGTTGATTCATTAAGTGAATGTGGAGCTGAAGTTCAAAAAGGTAATGCACCTACAGAAAGAAAACTTCAAAGATTATTCAGAAATCCTAAAGTTGCTAAGATGATTAAGAGATGTAACGATTTTGGAGCAGGTGGAGTTTCAGTTGCAATAGGAGAACTTTGCAGAGGATTAGATATAGATTTAGATAAGGTAACTAAGAAGTATGAAGGTTTAGATGGAACAGAATTAGCTGTTTCAGAATCTCAAGAAAGAATGGCTGTTGTAGTTGCTAAAGAAAATGCTGATGAATTCATCAGACTTTCAAATGAAGAAAATTTAGAAGCTACATTAGTTGCAAATGTTACTGATACAGATAGATTAAGACTTTACTGGAGAGGTAAGAACATAGTTGACTTAAAGAGAACTTTCCTAGATACAAACGGAGCTACTCAAAAAACTGAAGTAACTGTTAAAAATCCAGAAGCTTATCCATACGAAGTAAAAGACGTTAATGTTAAAGAAGAATGGGTAAACAACTTAAAGAAATTAAATGTTGCATCACAGCAAGGTTTAAGTGAAAGATTTGATGCAACAATAGGCGGAGGAACTGTTCTTATGCCATTTGGTGGTAAGTATCAAAAGACTCCACAGGATGGTATGGCAGCTAAAATACCAGTATTAAATGGTGAAAGTAAAGAAGCAACTATAATGACATTTGGATGCAATCCTGAACTTGGAACATGGAGTCCATATCATATGGCATATTATGCTGTAATTGAAAGTGTTACAAAACTTGCTTGTATGGGTGGTAACTTCAGAAAAGCTTATTTAACATTCCAAGAATACTTTGAAAAACTAGGAAGAGATTCTTCAAGATGGGGGAAACCATTTGCAGCATTACTTGGAGCATATGAAGTACAGATGGCTCTAGAAATTGCAGCTATAGGTGGTAAAGATTCAATGTCAGGAAGCTTTGGAGATTTAGATGTACCTCCAACACTTGTTTCATTTGCAGTAGGTGTTGAAAAAGCAGCAAAAGTTGTATCAGCTGAATTTAAAGAAGCCGGTTCAAAATTAGTAATGCTTTTAACTGAGAAGAACGAAGATGGAACAATTAATATAGAAAAATATAAAAAGAATTTAGATGTTTTATATAGATTAAATCAAGAAGGAAAAGTACTTGCAGCATCTGCTCTTAAATATGGTGGAGCATCAGAAGCTATCACTAAGATGGCACTTGGAAATAAGATCGGTGCAGAAGTAGAAAACTTAACTAAGGAAGAATTATTTGGATTTAACTATGGATGTGCAATTCTTGAAGTTAAGAGTGATGTAAATGTAGTAGATGAATTTAAAGAATGTGTATATAAGGAAATTGGTAAGACAACAGAAAAAGCTTCAATTATAAGCAGAGAATATGACCTGGATTTAGATTTAGATGATTTACAAACTTCATATGAAGAAAAATTAAATAAAGTTTATAGAATAAAGACAGATGATGTAAATGAAAAAATTGAAACACCATTATTTGAAGCTAAATCTTATGCATCACCTAAGATTAAAATAGCTAAGCCAAAGGTTGTTATTCCAGTATTCCCAGGAAACAACTGTGAATATGACTGTGCAAGAGCATTTGAAAAGCAAGGTGCTGAAGTTTCTCAAGTAGTATTTAGAAATATTACTAAGGAAGCATTAAATGATTCAATTGAAAGATTAGCAAAAGAAATTGATAGTGCACAAATACTTATGATTCCAGGAGGATTCTCAGCAGGTGATGAACCAGATGGATCAGGTAAATTCATTGCTAATGCATTAAGAAATGAAAGAATAGCAAATTCAGTAATGGAACTCCTTAAAAATAGAGATGGATTAGCTCTTGGTATATGTAACGGCTTCCAAGCATTAATTAAATTAGGGTTAGTACCTTATGGTGAAATAGTAGATATTAAAGAAGATATGGCTACATTAACTTACAACAATATAAACAGACATATGTCTTCAATAGTTAGAACAAGAGTTACATCTAATAAATCACCTTGGTTTAGTGAAGTAAAAGCTGGAGATATTCATTCAGTAGCAATTTCACATGGTGAAGGAAGATTTGTTGCACCAGAAAGCTTAATTAAAGAATTAATAGCAAATGGACAAGTGGCAACTCAATATGTAGATTTAGATGGAAATGTATCACTTAACATGCCATTCAACCCAAATGGATCTATGTACGGAATAGAAGGTATTACAAGTCCAGATGGTAGAGTACTTGGTAAGATGGGTCACTCAGAAAGAGTTGGAGATAATGTTTATAAGAACATTCCAGGAGATTTTGATCAAAAGATATTTGAATCAGGAGTTAAGTACTTTAAGTAAGGCTCTAAATTTTACATTTAGATAGCCGAACTTACTCAGCGAATGAATATGAGTCGAGTTTCCTTATAATAGTTGAGAATGGAGAGTTGATAGTTAATGGATAAAATTCTTACAGAATTTTCGAAAATATATAATCAATAACAAATAGAAATTCTCAAAAGATTAGTGAAAAAGGTGCTGAGGAAAGGTGGGAAAGCTCATCTTTCTTCAGAAAAGATAGATTACGAAAGGAAGTTTTTCTTAAGATGGAAGTAGCAATATTTTTCGGTAGTAAATCTGATACTGAAGTTATGAGAGGAGCAGCTAATGCTTTAAAGGAATTTGGCATTACATACAAAGCATTTGTTCTTTCAGCTCATAGAGTACCAGAAAAATTAGAAGAAACTATAGCAGAAGTTGAAAAAGAAGGGTGTAAGGTAATAATTGCAGGAGCAGGGCTTGCAGCACATTTACCAGGAGTGATAGCTTCTAAAACTATTTTACCTGTAATAGGTATACCAGTTAAAGCAGCACTTGATGGCGTTGATGCTCTTTACTCAATAGTTCAGATGCCTAAATCAATTCCAGTAGCAACTGTAGGAATTAATAACAGCTATAATGCAGGAATGTTAGCAGTACAGATGCTATCAGTTAATAATGAAGAACTTAAAAATAAATTAAAAGAATTTAGAGTAAATATGAAGAAAAAATTTATTGAAGATAATGCTGAAGGAGTGGAATTATAATGGAAATGAAAGAAATGTTATATGAAGGAAAAGCTAAGAAAGTATATGCTACTGACAATAAGGATGAAGTAGTAATTTATTATAAGGATGATGCAACAGCATTCAATGGTGAAAAGAAAGGTCAAATACAGGATAAAGGAGTTATGAACAACAAAATAACTTCAATTCTTTTTGAACAATTAGAAAAGCAAGGAATCAAAACTCACTTCATTAAGAAGTTAAGTGATAGAGAACAATTATGTAAGAAGGTTGAAATAGTACCTCTTGAAGTAATAGTAAGAAATGTAGCAGCAGGTTCTATGGCTAAAAGATTAGGTCTTGAAGAAGGAACACCATTAAAAACTACAGTTTTTGAATTCTCATACAAAAATGATGAATTAGGGGATCCATTAATAAATAGATATCATGCAGTAGGTATTGGAGCAGCAACTTTTGAAGAAATAGATACAATTTTAGATATGACATCTAAAATAAACAATATTTTAAAGGATGCATTTGCAAAAGAAAATATTAACTTGATTGATTTTAAGATTGAATTTGGTAAAACTTCAGATGGAACAATAGTTTTAGCTGATGAAATTTCACCTGATACTTGTAGATTCTGGGATGCTACTACAGGAGAAAAATTAGATAAAGATAGATTTAGAAGAGATCTTGGCAATGTAGAAGATGCATATATAGAAATATTAAAGAGAATTTCTAAATAATAAATTAATATTAAAACTCTTTAGGAAATTTAAAATTATGACACACAGAACCTAAGGATTATGTAGGTTCTGAGGTGTCCTATATTAATCTTTAAAAGAAATTATAAGTGAGAGGATAGAGTTCATGACAAAAACGGATTTTGAATTAATTATGGATCCAAGTTTGGAAAAATTTAAGGATGAATGTGGAGTCTTTGGTGTTTATACAAACAAGGAAAAAACTGTTGATGTTGCAGCAATTACTTATTATGGACTTTATGCACTTCAGCACAGAGGTCAAGAAAGTGCTGGAATTGCAGTATCTAATGGAGAAAAAATTGATGCACATAAAGGATTAGGGCTTATAACAGATGCTTTTAAGCATGAGGATGTAAAAAAATTAAAAGGTCACATTGCCATTGGACATGTTAGATATTCAACTGCAGGTGGTAAGGGAATAGAAAATGCTCAACCAATAGTTACTACATCTAAAATTGGGTCTATAGCTATGGCTCATAATGGAAACTTGGTAAATGATGATGTTATAAGAGAACTATTAGAAGATGCTGGACAAATATTTCATACTTCAATAGATTCTGAAGTAATAGCTTGTCTTATTGCAAGAAGTGCTAAAAAAGGACTTACTAAAGCCGTTATTGATGCAATGTCAGCTGTAAGAGGTTCATTTGCACTTGTAATCATGTCACAAGATAAACTTATAGGAGCCAGAGATCCTCATGGAATAAGACCACTTTCACTAGGAAAAATTGATGAAGGATATATTCTTGCTTCTGAGAGTTGTGCATTAGATGCAATAGGTGCTGAGCTTGTTCGTGATATTGAACCTGGAGAAATAGTTGTTATTGATGATGATGGTGTTCATTCGTATAGATATTCTGAGAATACTCAATGTCAAACATGTTCATTTGAATATATTTATTTTGCAAGACCTGATTCTCAAATAGATGGATTAGATGTTCACACAACAAGAGTACAAGCAGGAATGCAGCTTTATAAGGAACATCCAATAAAAGCTGATCTTGTTGTAGCTGTACCTGATTCTGGAATACCAGCAGCTATAGGATATGCTAAGGCATCTGGAATTCCATACGATACAGGATTCATAAAAAATAGATATGTTGGAAGAACATTTATTACTCCTTCGCAGGAAATAAGAGAAAGAGCAGTTGCTGTTAAATTAAATCCTTTAAGGGTAAATCTTGAAGGAAAGAGCATAGTTCTTATTGATGATTCTATTGTAAGAGGAACTACATCAAAGCATTTGATTGATTCTCTTAGAAGAGCTGGAGTAAAAGAAATTAATTTCTTAATAGCTTCACCTGGAGTTAAATATCCATGTTATTTTGGCATTGACACACCATATAGAAGTGAACTTGTTGCTGCAAATCATAGTGTAGAGCAAATAAGAGATTTAATTGGAGCAGATTATCTTGGCTATTTAAGTGAAGAAGGCGTAAAAGCAAGCTGTGGTGGTAAAAATGGTCTTTGCATGGGATGCTTTAATGGAGTTTATCCTGTAGCAGCACCAGTTGAAGAAGAATAATTAGAGAGTGGAGAGTTGAAAGTGTAGAGTTGACAGTTTAATGATGAAAATATTGCAGATTTTCTTAGAATGTATGCCTTTGAGAAATTGCATAAGCAATTTTTCGGATAAATATAATTTAAGATATTCCCTCAGGAATATCCACCATAACTATCAACTTTTAACTATCAATTCTCAACTGAATTAAGGGGGATGTTTAATGATTACATATAAAGAAGCAGGCGTTAATATAGAAGAAGGATACAGAAGTGTAAAACTAATTAAGGAATATGCAGCCAAAACAATGAGCAAGTATGTTTTAAATGGGCTTGGAAGTTTTGCTGGAATGGTTGAAATACCAGAAGGATATAAAAAGCCAGTTCTTGTTTCAGGTACAGATGGTGTAGGAACTAAGCTTGAAATAGCATTTAAAAATAGAAAATATGATACTGTTGGTATTGACTGTGTTGCTATGTGTGTAAATGATATTTTATGCCATGGAGCAAAACCATTATTTTTCCTTGATTACATTGCATGTGGAAAGCTTGAAGCTGAAGTATCTTCAGATTTAGTAAAAGGTGTTGCAGATGGATGTCTTGATTCTGAATGTGCATTAATTGGTGGAGAAACTGCTGAAATGCCAGGATTTTATGATGAAGGCGAATACGATATAGCAGGCTTTGCAGTAGGTGTTGCAGATAAAGATAAGATAATTGATGGAAGCAAAATTGAGGTCGGAAATAAGTTAATAGGAATTGCTTCATCTGGAATTCACTCTAATGGATATTCATTAGTAAGAAAATTATTCACAGATCTAAATGAAGATTTTAATGGAGAACCTGTATGGAAAACATTACTTACTCCAACTAAGATTTATGTTAAACCTGTTCTTAAATTATTAGAAAAATTTGATATTAAGGGAATGGCACATGTAACAGGTGGAGGATTTATTGAAAATGTTCCAAGAATGTTCAATGGAAGAGAATTAACTGCAGAAATTAATAAGGATTCTTATCCAGTACCACCTATATTCGATAAGATAGTTGAAAAAGGTGTAGAAAAGGAACATATGTATAATACATTCAATATGGGAATCGGATTTGTTATGGCTGTTGATGAAAAAGATACACACAATATAATACACGCATTAGAAGAAATGGGTGAAAAAGCATACGAAATAGGCTGTGTTACAGCTGGAGGTGAAGGTGTTTGTTTAAAATAGCAGTATTAGCTTCTGGTAGTGGAACAGATTTTCAATCTATTATAGATGCTGTAGAAAGCAAATATTTAAATGTAAGAATAGAAATGCTTATAGCAAGTAAAGATGGGATTTATGCCCTTGAAAGAGCTAAAAAGCATGGAATTGAAACTCATGTAGTCTCGAGAAAAGAATTTGGAAAACAATCAAGTAATAAGATTCTTGAACTTGTAAAGGGAAAAGTGGATTTAATAGTTCTTGCAGGTTTCTTATCAATATTAGATGGAGAAATACTAAAAGAATTTGAAAATAGAATTATAAATATTCATCCATCCTTAATTCCTTCATTTTGCGGTCCAGGAATGTACGGATTAAAAGTGCATGAAGCGGTAGTAAATAGTGGAGTTAAATACTCTGGATGTACTGTACACTTTGTAAATGGAGAAGTCGATGGAGGAGCAATACTTCTTCAAGATATGGTTCCTGTTTACTTTGAAGATGATGCTGAAACTCTTCAAAAGAGAATTTTAGAAAAAGAACATAAACTTTTACCAAAAGCAGTAAAATTAATAAGTGAAGGAAAAGTTGAATTTATAAACGGAAAAGCAAAAATTAAAGAAAATTAGGGTTAATAAGTGGAGGGGTAATTTCTCATGAAAAAAAGAGCTTTAATAAGTGTATTCGATAAAGATGGAGTTTTAGATTTTGCTAAATTTTTAGTATCTAAGGATGTTGAAATAGTATCAACAGGTGGAACTTATAGATATTTAAAAGAAAATGGAATAGATGTAATTGAAATTAATGAAGTTACTAATTTCCCAGAAATGCTTGACGGAAGAGTTAAAACACTTCATCCATTAGTTCATGCTGGAATATTAGCTATAAGAAATAATGAAGAACATATGAATACTTTAAAAGAAAGGGATATTCATACTATTGACTATGTTGTAGTAAATTTATATCCATTCTTTGAAAAAGTAAAAGAAGATTTATCTTTTGAAGAAAAAGTTGAATTTATAGATATTGGCGGTCCTACAATGCTTAGAGCTGCGGCAAAGAACTTCCAAGATGTTGTGGTCATTTCTAATAAAGAAGATTATAGCAAAGTAATAGATGAAATAAATGAAAATGGTGAAGTGAGCTATAAGTTTAAAAAGAAATTAGCAGGAAAAGTATTTAATCTTATGAGTGCATATGATGCTGCTATTTCTAACTTTATGTTAGCTGATGATGAAGAAGAATATCCAGAATATTTATCTGTTTCTTATAAGAGAATGCAAAGTCTTAGATATGGCGAAAACTCACATCAAACTGCAGCTGTATATGCTTCAACAATGCTTGATGGAGCTATGAATACATTTGAAACATTAAATGGAAAAGAATTATCTTACAATAACTTTAAAGATGTTGATATAGCTTGGAAGTGCGCTAATGAATTTGATGAACCAGCATGTTGTGCATTAAAACATAATACACCATGTGGAGTAGCTGTAGGTAAAGATTCATATGAAGCTTATACTAAAGCATATGAAGTAGATCCAACTTCAATTTTTGGTGGTATAGTTGGATTTAATAGAAAAGTAGATAAAGCTACGGCTGAAGAAATGGTTAAGATTTTCCTAGAAGTTATAGCTGCACCAGATTATGATGATGATGCTCTAGAAATATTAAAAACTAAGAAGAATTTAAGAGTTCTTAAATTCCACAATGTGCCTAAAGCAGACAAATACATGGTTACAGTTGATGGGGCTATGCTTATTCAAGAAGAAGACAAGAAACTTATTGATGAAATAAAAGTAGTTACTGAAAAAGCACCTACTGATGAAGAAATGAAAGATCTATTATTCGGTATGAAGGTAGTTAAATATGTTAAATCTAATGCAATAGTTACAGCTCATAATGGTGTTGCTGTAGGTATTGGTGGTGGACAGGTTAATAGAATATGGCCTGCAAAAGATGCATTAGCAAGAGGAAAAGGGGCTACAATCTTAGCTTCAGATGCATTCTTCCCATTCAGAGATATTGTTGATGAAGCTGCTAAATATGGAATTAGGGCAATAATTCAACCAGGTGGATCTATAAGAGATCAAGAATCTATTGATGCTTGTAATGAACATGGAATATCAATGATTTTCACAGGATATAGACATTTTAAACACTAAAATTATGTGATTAGGGAATTAGGTCTCTACGAGATTTTTAAAAAAATATTTTAAATATTATTTTAGAATTTCTTGTAGAGACATTTTCTTTTAGTATTCATGGGGTAATTAACTTAAAGTAGAAGGGAAGATTATAATATGAAAATTCTTTTAATTGGCTCAGGTGGAAGAGAACATGCATTAGCATGGAAGATGGCTCAAAGTTCAAAGGTAGAAAAAATATATGTAGCACCAGGAAATGGTGGAACTGCTGTTTGTAATAAATGTGAAAATATTAATTTGACAGAAATAAGCGATTTAATTAAATTTGCTAAAGATGAAGTTATTGACCTTACTGTAGTAGGACCAGAAGATCCATTGACAAAAGGAATCGTTAACGAATTCAAAAAAGAAGGTTTAAAAATATTTGGACCAGCTAAAAATGGGGCTATGCTTGAAGGAAGCAAGAGCTTTTCTAAAGATTTTATGAAAAAATACGGTGTTAGAACTGCGGAATATGCTACATTTACTGATGTATCTAAGGCTTTGGAATATTTAAATACATGTACTTATCCAACTGTAGTTAAAGCTGATGGACTTGCAGCAGGAAAAGGCGTTATCATATGTCAGAATAAAGAAGAGGCTATTAATGCAGTAAATGAGTGTATGGTTGATGAGAAGTTTGGAAATGCTGGAAATACAATTGTAATAGAAGAATTTCTTGAAGGTGTTGAAGCATCAATTCTTTCAATAACTGATGGAAAAACTATAATTCCTTTCTTATCAGGAAAGGATCATAAACAGATTTTTGATGGAGGTAAAGGACCTAATACTGGTGGAATGGGAGTAATGGCTCCAAACCCATATGTTACAGAAGATATAATGAAAGATTTTGAAGAAAATATAATGGCAAATACACTAAAAGGAATACGTGAAGAAAGATTTGATTTTAAGGGAATTATATTCTTTGGAATAATGATAACTAAAAAGGGTGTATATCTTTTAGAATATAATGTGAGAATGGGGGATCCTGAAACTCAATCTGTTTTATACTTAATGGAAAGTGATCTTGTTGAACTTATTGAGGCAGCACTTAGAGAAGAGTTAGATAAAGCAGAAGTAAAATGGAAGAAGGGTGTATGTATAAATGTAGTGCTAGCATCTAAAGGATACCCAGGAAGCTTTACTAAAGGTTATGAAATAAATATAGATGAAAAAGTTCGTGATAAAGTATTTTTAGCTGGAGCAAAGCTGGAAGATGGAGTTTTAAAAACTAATGGTGGAAGAGTTTTATCAGTAATAGGCTGTGGAGCTGACGTTGAAGAAGCTAGAAAAGAAGCATATGACAATATTAAATATGTAAGCTTTAAAGATTCTTACTGTAGAACTGATATTGGAACATTTAAATAATATAATCAAAAGGGATTAGTTGTATTTAGCTAATTCCTTTTTTGTTATGATTAAAGTTTGGATATTCTAAATGCTATTAATAAATGTATGATATAATGTATGCTTTGAGTTTATAAATATTAATAGTTAGGAGACACTTTTAAGTGAAAGATGCATGTGAGTATTTTAGAAAGAAACATAAAAAAGAAACGAATAAAAATACAGAATGTTTATGATTTTAGAGAGGTAGTGAAATGTGAAAAAAATAAAAAAAGCAATTTATTAACTAAAAAAGACATAGACTTAGATGAGAAAATATTAAAATATTTAAATGATGATATTACATATAAAGCTAAAAATTTAGATGACTTACTTGATTATTTTAGAAAAATAGACACTTTTGAAGATAATCATAAAAAATTATGTGGACTGATAAGTCATATTAAAATATTAAATATAGATAGAGTGGAATATGATAGAAAAGCATGTGTTCAGGAAGATGTAGATGAAATAATTGATATAGTAGAAAATATAAAAAGCTATATATCATCTAGAGCTAGTGAAGATGAAAAACTAAGGATTCAGAACATTGAGAAGGAATTAGATAAGGAATATTTATATGCCAAAGATATTGAACTTCTTAAAAAGATGATATCCTTTGAAAATAAAGAAATAGATCAGGAATATGATTCTTGTGAAAAAGTAAATACTGTATCAATTAATATAAAAGATAATATAAGTAGTACATATATTCCTGTAGAAACTGGAAGTATAGAATATCATTATCACTTAGATAATAATATTCCAAGATTAAAAAGACTTATTAAAAATCTACATAAGTATATTGTTGAAGAGGATTATGATAAGTCAATATACAGGATAAATCAAAGTGAAGCATTAAATGATTCAATAAATATTGCTGTAGCAGTGTATGATAATAAAGAGTATAAAGCTATTAGTGGAAGTAATGAGGTATTAGATTATTGTGCTTCACCACATATAGATAAAGCTAGATTTGAAAGTAACAAGGTAAATAAAAGAGGAAAACTTGGTATAGGATATAATAGGGTTAATGATAGTGAAAAGAAGATATTTGAGCGGATACATAAATTAATAGAAGAAAAGAAAATTAAAGATAATGGGGAACTTGTTTTATATAGTAAGTGGGAGCCATGCCCAAGCTGTTACTATGTTATACATCAATTTTGTGAGATACATCCTAATGTTGATGTAAAAGTTAAATATATTAATACTTATGGATAATTATATAAAAACATTTAGAGCTAGTTATAATATATATGATATTAGTTTGACATAAAGAATATGTTGAGATATAATACAAAAAAATTAAATTATAGATTTCGTATAATTCTAGTAATATGGGGTGGAAGTCTCTACTAAGAACCTATAATTCCTAATTACGAAGAAAATTGCTTAGTTTTTTTCGTAATTAGGAATTTTTTAATAAACTTTAGTGAAAGAAGTGAAAAGAATGGATTTATTTGAGTTACCTAAAATTGATTTACATTGCCATTTGGATGGGAGTGTAAGACCGGAAACAATAATAGATATAGCTAATAAGGAAAATATTAAACTTAATTCATATGATATAAATGAGATAAAAAAGGAAATTATAGTACCTTTAAATTGCTCATCATTAGATGAATATTTAAGAGCATTTACAATTCCAAATTTAGTTATGCAATCTAAAGAAAGCTTGAGAAGAATAGCATTTGAGTTATATGAAGATGCGGCAAAAGAAAATGTGAAGTATATGGAAGTAAGATTTGCACCAGTACTTCATACAGTTAGAGGACTGACATTAGAAGAAGTAATAGAAAGCGTGTTGACAGGGATACACGATGCAGAAAAGAAATTCGATATAAAGGGAAACTTAATACTTGGATGCATGAGATTCATGTCAGTAGAAAAAGCATTTGAAGTTGTAGAAGCAGGAAGAAAGTTTCTTGATAAAGGTGTTGTAGCAGTTGATTTGTGTGCAGGAGAAGAAGAGGGATTTTGCAGAAAATTTATTGAACCTATTGCATTAGCTAAAAAGTATGGATATAGAATTACTATTCATGCAGGAGAAACTGGGATAGGTGAAAATGTATTAGAAGCAGTAAAACTTCTTGGAGCTGAGAGAATAGGACATGGAGTATATATAAAAGATTGTGAAGAAGCTTATGAAATAGTCAAAGAAAAGCATATAACACTTGAAATGTGTCCTACAAGTAATGTGCAGACTAAAGCAGTTAGTAGTTTTCAAAATCATCCAATTTATGATTTTTATAAAGATGGAATTAATATTTCCATTAATACAGATAATAGGACTGTATCAGATACAACAATGACAAACGAAGCACAGTTAGTTAATGAAAATTTTCATATAACATTTGAAGATTATAAAAAGATATATAATATGAGCATTGAAGCATCTTTTGCAAGCCAGAATATAAAAGATGAATTAAAAAAGAAGTTAATATTATAACTGTATAAAAATAAATAAAGAGTGTGTTATCCATAGAAAATGCCGTAATCAGAGTGACTTTTAAAGATATTGGCTTTTCTATGGTTTATTTATATTATAACTCTGGTATTTATTGTAATAAAGTGTAATATTAGGTATAATATAGCTAACATATAAGTTAAAGGGGTATTTGTATGAATAATATGCTAAGCGACATAAAAGTTATAATAATTGTATTAGCATGTACCATTATATATCCTATATTGATAGG
>DPOH01000031.1 GCA_003539755.1 Clostridium sp. | reverse complement strand
CCAAATCCTCCAACGAACCTCAGAATATTCTTTAGTTATATACGACATGCGAGCGATGTGAACACAGTACACGATATACATCTTCTTCGGCAGCATCAAAAGTGTATAAGAGACAGCGTATATCTTCTTCATATGCATACAAAGAATAATTAGATATTTTTTGCATCATATTCTTTAATTCCTCTTTTGTAGGATAGTACTTAATTATATTTTCACCATACTTAGAATAAACTAAAATCGGACTTTCAGCTTTAATTCTAATTTCATATATATGTTCATTAACCAGCCTCTTCTCAAGAAGCTGTCCTATCTTAATTGGAAATATATCTATCATTTCCTTTAAATTTTTCAACGAATATCACTTCCTCCTCTCATGCATGTATATTAAATTAATATTTATTTATGCTTCAGATTATTACTAATTCTCATGAAAATATGTAAAACAAAAAAATCCTATAATAAACTTCACTAATGAAATCTATCATAGGATTTTTCTTATTCTAATTGAATTATTTAATTGTCCATAAAGAAATCTATTAATTAAATTATAAATGTTATGTATAATTAATTAGTTTAATATTAAAGAATAAAATGATTTTTAGTTGTACTTAACCCTTTTTCATAAAATTCTTATACAATACACCCTTATATAAAAAATAAGAGATTCTATAATCAGAACCTCTTACTCTTCTTTTATATTCTTATTACAATAAGGACATGGAATTTGAGCATTGTTTTCCAAAGCTGACTTTTCGATAAATATTGGCTTATTACAATGTGCACAATTTATTTCAGTATATTCATCTTCAATATCATTTAATTCATCTATTGATACTTCCTCAAATAGCTCATCCTGAATACCACTTACATCTTCATCTAAATACTGCATTTTTTCTTCCATAGCTTCTTGATTAACAAAAAGTTCCTCAATCTTATCGCTCATTGTATTTAAAACTGAAAATATTCCCTCAAAGCATTCCTTATATTCTTTATCTTGTACCTTTGATAAAGATGTTTTTAGATTATCAATTTGTTTTCTAAGCTCTTCCATATCTTTCACTTCCTATACTTTAGATTTTTTGTATATACAAATAAAGCTGCTAAGCATATTCGCCTAGCAACCCCATATAATATAATACTAAACTCTTTCCATGTATTCGCCAGTTCTAGTATCTATTCTTATAACGTCTCCTTCGTTAACGAACATTGGTACGCTGATTATTGCGCCAGTTTCAACTGTAGCTGGTTTTAAAGCATTAGTAGTTGTATTTCCTTTTACTCCTGGTTCTGAGTGAGTGATTTGTAATTCAACGAAGTTTGGAGCTTCTACTGAGAAAGCTTCTCCTTTGAAGAATTTGATTGTAGCAAACATGTTTTCTTTTAAGAACTTGATTGCTTCTTCAACTTTTTCATGGTTTAAAGGAATTTGTTCAAAAGTTTCTTGATCCATGAAGTAGTATAATTCACCATCATTATATAAATATTGCATTTCTTTTCTTTCAATAACTGCTTCTTGTAATTTTTCAGTTGGGTTGAATGTTCTATCTACAACTCCTCCTGAAATTACGTTTCTAAGTTTAGTTCTTACGAATGCTGCACCTTTACCTGGTTTAACGTGTAAGAAATCTGTTACCGTAAACACTTGTCCATCGAACTCAAAAGTAGTTCCTTTTCTTAAGTCTCCTGCTGATATCATAAAATATCCCTCCAAATTTATAAAATAATTACAATGCAAATTTTAAACTTAAATATTACTTTAAATACTTAGTCGTTGACATAACAATGATATTTTATCAAAAGACAGTGATAATTGCAATTATTTCTGATTAGTTTCTATTAAAAAAATTGCAGATTTATTGTCTAAAGTGTCACTCAGTTCCATACATTTCTAAAACAATAAATTTTTCTTCATCATTTTTTACTATGTGGTACGATGTTATTTCATATTTCTGCAATTTAGTAAGTTGATTTAATATATTCTCACTATCTCCATTCACCATTACCTTTACCTTCCATTTTTCTGTATCATTGCTAGCACCTATAAGGCTACACATTTTTAAACGGCTTACTTCATCATTTAGTCTGCTCAAAGTTTTATATTTTATACTCGAATCTTTATGCATCTCTTCAATATTATTCATTTCTTCTCTTTGTTTAGAAAAATTGCGGTTTATTTCTACTTGTATAAAAGATAATAAAGCAATAATAATACAGGCCAACCTAATAAATATCTTATTCATAATTATCCACCTTTAGTTCAAAACAGCCATCATGCTTAAGCTCAACTTCTTTTACTTTTAACACTTTCTTATCACTAATTTTATTTACATTCATTATATCCTGTACAACTATACTTCCACCATTACTTGTTACATCACATTCTTTAACATCATCTGAAAATAAAACTTCTGCAATATTATAAATCTTTCTAGAATGAAGGTCTTTTTTATCACTATATGATTCTATATTTAATTTTTCCACATGTTTATCGTGACTTTTATATAATGAATTAATATTTAAAGGAAGATAAATCAAATTAAAACACAATAAAACCAATAAAATTTTCTTTTCATTTTTGAAATTATTATTCTGAACCTTAGTAATAAAATTTTCTGGTACAAAGCCCTTATTCTTAATATAATTTTTCATATATTTGATCCTTTATATTTAACTTTATAAATTTTATATTATTTTCATAAGTATCTATATAATTTATAGATTCATCTATATATACTTCATCTTTTATCTGTTGAAGTTCTATTTTATTTATTATTTCACCTAAATTAGAACTTATATGATTACAAGCAATAAGCCCTCTTTTTATGTAAACAAAGTAATAATTTTTATCTATTTGAATAATTACTCCACATGTAAGCTTTTTATTTTTCATTCTTTTAATCATCACTTCTCTTATAAAAAATTGTATTGGAATTACTCGAACATCTTTAGCTTCTTTTATAAGTTTTTCAACTTTTTTCTTACCC
>DPOH01000074.1 GCA_003539755.1 Clostridium sp. | reverse complement strand
ATAAAAGTTGTAAATACATTAATAGAGAGGAAGCTCGACTCATATGCGTTTGCTGAGTTCTCATAGAGTAGGTTCAGTTGACTAAATCAAAGATTTAGACTTTCACTTAACTTCGAGTAACAAAATATAAAGTTTTGGCTCTCACTTATGTGCAATTTTGAAAGAATACTTTCAGCTAAAGAATTTAATAGGAAACTCGCTCAAACGAGTTGAGGAGTACAAGGTTCATTTTAAAGGAATACAAATCACTAAAGTGATTTGCATAAGTTCGCTTAACTAAATCAGAGATTTAGGAGCTCACTTAATCTGGTGATGATGGCATAGAGGTAACACTCCTTCCCATTCCGAACAGGACAGTTAAGGTCTATAGCGCCGATGGTACTGCATGGGAGACCGTGTGGAAGAGTAGGACGTTGCCAGGTAAGTATAGGATAGTTAGAGATAACTATCCTTTTTAGCATTCATAAATAAATTAAATATATACTTTTTAAAGCGATAGAAATATTTTTTGGAAAAAAGGTATTGACATATATGGAGAAAGTTTGTATTATTAAGTCATAGCAATTCAATAAGAATACTAAAAATTGAATAAAAGGTTTTTATCAAGAAAGACGGAGGGACTGGCCCTGTGATGTCTGGCAACCTGAATTATATATCATATATATTTAGTTTAAGGTGCTAATTCCTGCAGAAATTATATATTTCTGAGAGATAAAATGTTAATTAGATTTGTTTGGCTGTTTTCATTTTATCTTGAAAACAGCTTTTTGTTTTATAGAGATAAGAATATAAAAGAAAGGAGGACTTAATATAATATATTAGCAGGTAAGTGCACGAACAGAAATGTATCTAAATGCAGATGAGAATATGAACTTTTATTTTAAGTTTTAGGAGGCTATTTTAAATATTAAATCATAGTAAGTTTATCATGAATGTATGGTTTAAGCATAAGCATATTAAATAATAAAAGTAAATGGGGGCAAAAATTATGAGTAGAAATGAAGAAAGAAAATTAAAATTTGAAACATTACAATTACATGTAGGGCAAGAAAATCCAGATCCAGCGACAGATTCAAGAGCGGTACCAATTTATCAAACAACTTCTTATGTATTTAGAAACTGTGACCATGCAGCAGCAAGATTTGGACTTCAAGATCCAGGTAATATTTATGGAAGATTAACAAATTCAACACAAGGGGTATTTGAAGATAGAGTTGCAGCATTAGAAGGAGGAGTTGCAGGACTTGCAGTATCATCAGGGGCAGCAGCAGTAACATATGCAATTCAAAACATAACTAGAGCTGGAGATCATATAGTAGCAGCTAAAACTATATATGGAGGTTCATATAATCTTTTAGCACATACTCTTTCAAGTTATGGAGTTACTACAACTTTTGTTGATCCTGGAGATGTATTAAATTTTGAAAATGCTATTCAAGAAAATACAAAAGCTGTTTTTATAGAAACACTAGGAAATCCAAATTCTAATATTATTGATGTTGAAGCAGTAGCAGAAATAGCACATAAGCATAAAATTCCATTAATTATTGATAATACTTTTGGAACTCCTTATCTTTTCAGACCAATTGAACATGGAGCTGATATTGTAGTTCATTCAGCTACTAAATTTATTGGTGGACATGGTACTTCACTTGGAGGCGTAATTGTAGACTCTGGTAAGTTTGATTGGATTGGAAGTGGAAAATTTCCTCAACTAACAGAACCAGATCCAAGCTATCATGGTATTAAGTTTGCAGAAGCAGTAGGGGCAGCAGCTTATGTGACAAGAATAAGAGCAATACTACTTAGAGATACTGGAGCAGCAATAAGTCCATTTAATGCATTTATATTATTACAAGGTCTTGAAACATTATCACTTAGATTGGAAAGACATGTGGAAAATGCATTAAAGGTAGTTGATTTCTTAAAGAATCATCCAAAGATTGAAAAAGTAAATCATCCATCTTTACCAGATAGTCCTGATTATGAATTGTATAAAAAGTACTTCCCTAAGGGAGCTGGTTCAATATTCACTATTGAAGTTAAAGGTGGAGAAAAGGAAGCAAAACAATTTATAGATAAACTTCAGATATTCTCATTACTTGCAAATGTGGCTGATGTTAAGTCATTAGTTATTCATCCAGCAAGTACAACACACTCTCAATTAAATGAAGAAGAGCTAGCTGAGCAGGGAATTAAACCTAATACAGTTCGTTTATCAATTGGAACTGAACATATAGATGATATTATTTATGATTTAGCTCAAGCGCTTGAAGATTAAAATTAATAGTAACTTGGTTTAGATATTAAAAACATTAGCTTAAGTGTTAATTTGCATTAATATAAATGATTTTATAGGTAAACACGCATCATATATTTTGTGGAGGATAAGTATTGCACACTGCTTATCCTCTTTTTTGCATATGTAATAATCTATTGGAGTATATATATTATAGTTAATTTATTTATAATAGTGATCATGATTAAATGGAAGATATTTAGTTACAAAATTTCATTGACATATAAAATGAGGAGGTATATTATTATAATTCGATAAGTATCAAACTATTGGTATAAAATTTAAAGCTTAATATATACAAACTATATGGAGGGAACATGGAGACAAGAGAGTTGGCCAAAATATTTAAAGCATTATCTAATGAAAATAGACTAGAAATATATCTTCAGATTTTAAAATCTAGTGAAAAGTCATTTGAAAATAATGAATGTGAATGCTGCTGTTTCATTACAGATATAATTAACAAATTTAATATTGGAGCACCTACAATATCTCACCATTTAAAAGAACTTTCAAATGCAGGGCTTATAGTCACTGAAAAAAAGGGGAAATTCCTTATTGCAAGAGCTAATCATGAGCTGATTGATGAAGCATGTAGTATGCTTAAGATAGAAAGAGATAAGTTATAAATGGAATACAGTAGATAAGATATTTTTATAATTCGATATGTATCAAATTATAATCCATTAAGAGAAATTTTATAAGGAGGGTGCACCATATGAAAGAAAATGTACTGATTACTGGAGCAACTAGTGGAATAGGGTATGAACTGGCTAAAATATTTGCAGAAAATAAGTATAACCTTATAATATCAGCACGAAATAAGAATATGCTGGAGTCAATAAAAATGGATTTTGAAAAGAAATATGGAATTAAGGTTAGTATTTTTGAAAAAGACTTAAGTCAAAAGAATAATGCTGTTGAGTTATTTAATGAAGTTAAATCAGAAAATATCCAAGTAGATATTCTTATAAATAATGCAGGGGTAGGATATGTTGGAGAGTTTTTAGAAGAGGATTTAGAAAAAGATGAATCTATAATGGAACTTAATATGAACAGTCTTACTATTTTAACTAAATTATTTGCAAAGGAAATGGTAAAGAGGAGAAGTGGAAAAGTACTAAATGTAGCCTCAACAGGATCATATCATCCAGGCCCATATACTGCAGTTTATTATGCTACAAAGGCTTATGTATTGTCATTTACAGAAGCACTTGCAGTTGAGCTTAAACCTTATAATGTTAAAGTTTCAGCCTTATGCCCTGGAGCTACTAAGACTAATTTTTCTAAAAGTGCAGGAAAAGAAGATAATCCTACAGCTATGGAACCAAGTTATGTTGCTAAAAAAGCTTATAAGGGGCTTATGAAAAATAAGACAACTATAATACCTGGATTGCAATATAAAGCATTTGTTATGTTACCAAGAAAATTAGTAACTCCACTAATAGGAAAGTATCAAAAGAGTTTAAAAAAGAATTAATATAAGAAATGGAAATGGAGATGATCTTATGAAAATATTTTTTAATACATCAACAGGAAACTGCCTTTATGTAGCTAAGAAAATACAATCTCACTTTGAAGAATGTGAACTTTTATCTATTCCACAAGAACTTAAAAAAGAAAATTTTAATCTAAATGATGATATTATAGGATTTATTTATCCAGTTCACTATGCTGGAGTTCCAATGGTAGTTTATGACTTCCTTGAGCATGTAAAAATAAATCCCAATTCATATATTTTTGCTATAGGAGTTTCAGGTGGTGGAAAAGCTGATGTTTCTTTTTATCAAGTTAGTCAATTACTTGGAAGAAGTTTAAATAATACTCTTGAAGTTAGATATATATCAAATTATACAAGAATGGGGACTAATCCAACTGAAAAGAGAGCTAAAGATGCCATTGAAAAGTATGATGATAAGATAGAACAATTTGCAGAAGCTATAAAGAACAGAGAAAATAATATTAAAAACTTTAAGGGCGGATTAGGTAACTTAGAGTATAAAATATTTAAAAACGTCTTAAAAAATAGAGATAAGAAGTTTAATGTTAATGATAAATGCATAAGTTGTGGAATGTGCGCCAAAATATGCCCTGTAGACAATGTAGCACTTGTAGATGGAAGACCACAGTGGAATGGAAATTGTGTAGATTGTATGGCATGTATTAATATATGTCCAAAAGAAGCTATAAATATAGGAAAATCTACAATTAAGAAGAATAGGTATAGAAATCCTTATATAAGCAGAAATGAATTAATTGATTTTGATGGTAAAAATTAAAGTCAATAATTTAATAAATATAATTATAGAGAAGTAGTAAGGCATGTTTACATACCTCTCTTAAATTATAAAGAAATTAATGAATACTAAAGTATCATTATAAAAGTGCCAATTGTTATGAATACACCACCAAGAATTATTTTTATAGTGACAGTTTCCTTTAGTATTACAAATGCCATAATCATGCTTATAACAACACTAAATTTATCTATAGGTACAACTTTTGAAGCTTCACCTATTTGAAGGGCTTTGTAGTAAAATAGCCAAGATAAGCCTGTTGCAAGTCCTGAAAGTATTAAAAAAATCCAGCTTTTTGTACCTATACTTGAAATTTGATTATGACTTCCTGTGAAGAATACAATACCCCATGCCATAATTAAAACTACTATAGTTCTTATAGCAGTAGCTAGGTTAGAACTAATACCTTCAATACCGATTTTAGCAAGTATTGATGTTGCAGCTGCAAAAAACGCAGATAAGATAGCAAATAAAATCCACATATTACTTCCTCCTTTTGAATTATTCATCTTAAACCTCCTTAAAGATAGGATTTTATTTAAGTATAAATTATACAGTTAAGGCTATCAATAGTAATTGTGGATTGGATTTATCATATAGTAAAAAGATTAGTTCTATGATTTATTGATTTATTTTAATAATTTATATAAAATTATTTTTAAATGAAATTTTAATAATTTAAACATAAGATTTAGATATTATTAACATGAGAAGGGGAGAAAAAATAATGATACAATTTAAAGATGAAGCTGATAGATGCCTTTTATGTAAGAAACCAAGATGTAAGGAAAATTGCCCTATAAGCACGCCTATTCCTGAAATAATCTCACTTTATAAAGAAGAAAACCTTGATGAGGCTGGTAAGATGTTATTTGAAAATAATCCATTATCAGTAGTGTGTGCATTAGTATGTCCACATGAAGATCAATGTAAAGGAAACTGTATAAGAGGAATAAAGGGAGAACCTATAAGATTTCATGATATGGAATATGAAATATCTCAAAGATATTTAGATAATTTAAAAGTAGAGAATATAGATAAAAATAAAGATAGAATTGCAGTTGTAGGTGGAGGACCTGCTGGTATTACAGTTGCTTTTATATTAGCTCAAAAGAGATATAAGGTTACTATATTTGATGCTCATGAAAAAATTGGAGGAGTACTTAGATATGGAATACCTGAATACAGACTTTCAAATTCAATAATTGATACTATGGAAGAAAAATTAGTAGAACTTGGTGTTAGAATAAGACCTAATACATTAATTGGTCCAGTTATAAGTATTGATAGATTAAAAGAAGATGGATATAAGGCAATATTTATAGGAACTGGAGTATGGAATCCTAAGACTCTTAATATAAAAGGTGAAACTCTTGGCAATGTACATTATGCAATAGATTATTTAAAATCACCAAGAGCTTATAGATTAGGAAGAAAAGTTGTAGTAATAGGAGCTGGAAATGTTGCTATGGATGCAGCCAGAGTAGCTAAAAGAAATGGTGCAGATGTTACTGTTGTTTATAGAAAAGGCTTTGATGATATGCCTGCTACAAAACAAGAAATTAAAGAAGCTAAAGAAGACGATGTTAAATTTGATTTATTTAAAGCTCCTCTTGAAATAACAGAACAGGGAATAAAAGTAGCATGTACTGAAAATGTTGTGGGAGAAGATGGAAGAGTATCTACTAAAATTCTTGAAGGTAAAGAAGAGTTTATAGAATGTGATTCTGTTATTATTGCAGTAAGTCAAAGTCCTAAGAGTAATATAGTATCAAATACAACTGAACTTGATACAAATAAATGGGGACTTCTTGTAACTGATGATAAAGGTCATACAACTAAAGATGGTGTATTTGCATCTGGAGATGTAGTTACAGGTGCTAAAACTGTAGTTCATGCTGTTGCTCAAGCAAAGGTTGTTGCTGAAACTATTGAAGAATACTGTGAAAATAATTAATAGTAAGAATAAATAAAATATGTAGAGCTGTTTAATAAATATAAGGATTATATTTATCTGTATAATTTATTAAATAGCTCTTATTTTTATATGTTAAAATATGGTAAAATATTTATATAAATTATGTAAAGGAGGTCCATAATATTAATAATGTATCTTTTCAAAAAGATTACACTACGAAAAAAAGTAAACCTTTAAAACACCATTCAAGAAAAACACATCAATTATATTATAAAAAAAATAATTCCCTTTTTATTATCTCCATAGCTATTATATTTATTACTTCATTTTTAACTGCTCATAGCCTGTATGTAAACACAAATTGTACAGACCTATGCTTTTCAGTTGAATACAATTTTACTTCTAGATTAATATACAAAAATAAACTTCTACGCGTTCAACATATGAATATCATATCAAAAGATAACAACACAGCTGTCGTAGAAGTTTTTGGTCTTTCAAAATCTAAACCTCATAAAAATACTTCATTAATAGGAAAATTCACAAAAACTGATGATGGGATTTGGAAGCTCTCTTCGGTTGATAATTAAATAATTCAACAAAAAACGGCATAAAGCCGTTTTTTATTATATATCAAAATATTTATTATCGTATTTAATTACTTATAAATATTTATCAGTTAAAATTTTTTTACTTCCAGTTTTCTAAGAATGCTGTTAAATTATTTACTGTTGCCATATCTTCTCTTTCAAGATCTGTTGGTTGTAATTTGATTCCTAATCTTTCTTCTATTTGAAGAAGTACTTCTATTATAGCTAATGAATCTAATAACCCAGCTTCAAATAAATTTAAGTCTAAATCTTCTTGAAGTTCATCACTTCCTGTAACATCTGTAAAAATTTCAATTACCTTTTCTTTCATTTTTAATCTGCTCCTTTTAACAATTAAGCTGTAGCAACAATAGCTTTACTAACACTACACCTCAATATTTAGTTTATTTTATTTAAATAAGTATCCTGAAAATAGTAGCATACCAAATGAAACTATATGGAATGTCACTACTACTTGAATACAATTGAAAACTTTATTCTTTTTATGCTTTTTATAAAATTTAGATTTTCTTTGGTATATATCTGTTAAAACTAATACCACACCTTGATATAAACCATACAATATATAGTATACTGTTAATCCATGCCACAATCCCATTACAAACATTGTTAAAATCTGTGCAACATGAGATGCTGTAAATCTACTTTTAAATCTCTTTTTTCTCATTGAATTTAATACAAATCTTGAAAAAATATAATCTCCAAACCATCTAGATAATGAAATATGCCATCTAGTCCAAAATTCCTTCATATCTTTACTTATAAATGGTTTATTAAAGTTTTCTGGTACTTTTATTCCTAGAATATATCCTGTTCCAATTGCAAATAAGCTATACCCAGCAAAATCAAAGAATAAATACAATGTATATGCATACATATAACTTATTGTATTAAATAATGTTTTTTCTGCTGGTATTACTGCTATCCAGTAAGTATCTATAAGATAAGCAATTACAAACTTATAAAGTACTGCTATAATTAATTTTTTGAAACCTGGAACGAAGTATTCCTTTATATACTCATTTTTTTCTAACTTTTTATCTAAATCCTCTTCGAATCTCTTCCATCTATCAATAGGACCTGAACTTAAAGTTGGATAAAATATCAAAAAGTACAGATATGTAAAGAAATTTACATCCTTTATTTTTCCATCATATATTTCAATAACCATCTGAATAGCTCTAAAGTTAAGATACGATAATCCTATAAATCCTATAGTAGATGCATATCTTGTAAGTCCTGCAAGTTTAGTTATTATTACAGGCAACATTGAGAAAAATAAAAATAAGTAATAAACATATTTATTATCAGTTTTTTTTCTTATATATAAATACGTATATATAACAAATGTTTCTCCAAGAATAAACGCAATGAATAATAGTAGTCCTAATCCCCTTCCCATTATAAGAAAAGCCATAAAAGCTGAAAGGATAAGTCCATAATATCTTGTTTTTTTCTTAAAAAGCCCCATAATAATTGCTGGTATTAGTGCCAAGAATGAAATATACAGGTAAAAATAATCACCATATTGTGTAAAACTCATTATACTTCCTCCAATAATTTTTTCCTGTCTATTTTACCATTAACATTAGTAGGAAATTCTTTAACTATCTTGATATTTCTTGGAATCATATATGATGGTATCAACTGTCCTAATTCCTTCTTAATTGCAATTCCATTTTTTAAGTTACTTAAACCATTATCTTCTTGAAGTTCAATAAAAGCAGTAAGATATGCAATCTTATCATCCTTCTTTACTGGAACTACTGCTGCATTTTTTACATTGCTTACTCTAATAAGATTATTTTCTATATCTTCTATTTCTATTCTATATCCATTTAATTTTATTTGGAAATCTTTTCTTCCACAATAGTATAAGTTTCCATCAACATAATAACCTAAATCACCAGTCTTATATGCTCTACATTTTTGTCCCTTATACTCATCATAGAAAAATGATTCTTCTGTTTTTTCTGGATTATTAAAATATCCCTTACTAACACTAGGCCCAACTATAATTATTTCACCTTTTACGTTATCAGGTACTTCATTACCTTCTTCATCTACTATCTTTACCATAGAAGTCTTCATAGGATATCCAATAGGTAAACTACCTTCCTTAGCTAACAATTCTCTATTCATATCATTAGCACTAACTGCTACAGTTGCTTCTGTAGGTCCATAGCCATTTACTATTCTTGTATTAGGGAATCTATTAAGAAGTTCTTCACATAATGTCTTAGGAAGTACTTCTCCTACAAACACCATAGCTTCAAGTCCTGGAAGCATGTTGCTATTAAAACTATCTTCTACAACACACATTCCTGCAAATGATGGTGTTGATACCCATATATTAATATTTGAATTTGTTAAATCTTCAAATAGACTTTTTAAATTTGCAAGTGTTTTCTTTGATAGTCCGTGTAATGTCTTTCCATAGCATAATCCTGGATAAATAGATGTTACAGATAAATCAAATGAATACGCAGCCTGATTCATAAATACGCCTTCACTTTCATCTAATTTTAAATAATCTGCCATCCATTCAACAAAATTATCAAGATTATTACTACTTATTTGAACTCCTTTTGGCTTTCCTGTACTTCCTGATGTAAATAGAATATAAGCATTTTCATCTTCTTTTACCCATTCTTTTTCATCTACATTTATATGTAAAAACTCAGCCACTATTTTTTCTACATCATCTTCTTTTAAAATTTTAGCACTATTAAAATCATTTCCTTCACTAAAATCAAATATAACCTTAGCTTTTACTTCACTTTGTATAGTTTCTACTCTTTCCTTAGGATAACTTACATCTATTGGAACATAAGCTCTTCCTGACTTTAATGCTGCCATCATAACTGCCATCATATAATTTTCTTTATTTCCATATAAGATAATTGGAGTTCTATCATTTCCAAATTCCTTTAATAAATATGCAGCTATAGCTTCTGATACATTGTCTAATTCTTTATATGACATAGACTCTCCATCACAAGTTAATGCAATTCTATCCGTTTCAGAATATTTCTTTATAGCTCTTAAAATTTTCATTTCTCTCACTCCCTAGAATTGATTATATATAAAATGTACTTCGCCAAAAGGTTCAAATACTAATATACATATAGCTGAAACAATTGTTATTGTAGCAACTATTGAAAATACAATATCACTATTGTTCTTTAAAATGTTCATAAATTTCTTTATCAACTTTAAGCCACCCCTTTGTTCCTAAATGCATCACATCACACATAAAATATGGAGTATATTCTTCATCTTTTAGGTTTAATACTTCAAAACCTTTTTCTTCTGCCATTTCTTCTACTTTATCATAAAATTCATCTCTATCTTCTTTACTTAAACCTGTATAATCATACCACCTTCCATTTGTAGGCATAATTATTATATATGGTTTAATTCCTAAATCTTCACATATATCTAGATATAATTGATAATCATCAAATTCCTTAGACTCCATAAGCTTTATATCACTCTTAGAATCTTTGAATGATTCTAACCCATTACGTAAATATGTATCATAATAAGAATCATATACGTAAAAATCATTATTTGTTGTTTTTGCTTCTGCTTCACTTTGAGCCTTTTTTGATTCTTCATCCCAATCTACTGTTCTAGCTGGAACATTTTCTTTGTTTGGAAGCTCCTTTAACTTTTTATATAAAAGTCCTTTATCTTTTAAATCAACTATTACCTTTCTTCCAGTAAAGTATGGATAAAAGGCAACTCTAGCTACTTTATCAATAAAATCATCACTTGTATAAAGTTTTGCATAAAGCTTTTCTGGCGTAAACTGTTGACTTGAATCAAGTAATGTTTCTACTCTTTCTGCATATTTCATCTTATTTTCATCACTAATCTTGTCATTTGCTAAAAGACTATAAAATTGAACCGGTGCAAAATTTGCCTGAAAGCTTCCTGGATCAATCCCACCTTTTTGATCAAACCACTGAAGTGATAACATTAATGCTACTTTTCTTTCTTTATCAGTATTATCTTCACTTCCTAGAACAGATAACTGATTTATGTGTTGAGCATATGCTCTTCCACTTGTTATTAATGGATCCATTCCATCTATAGGGAAAAAGTTTGCAGGTACCTGTGATACTGGTGACCCTAATTCTGAAGACCCTTGAAGCATAACATCTCCATTTTCAACAGCATAATCATTAAACTTCTTACCTCTTCCCTTATAAATACTTCCATATTCCCTATTTATTACGCTTGTATCTTTTTGTACAAGTAAATTATCTATTTTCTCATCTAAATACTTATCTAAAAAAACAGGCGTCATTATTAAAAAAGCAATTGGACATATAATACATAAAATTTTTCTTAACACTAAGCTATTCTCCTTTCGTAATTCATCTTTTCCTATTTCATGTACAAAGTGCCCTATATCATTGAGGTAAAACTAAAAGTAAAAAACAACTAACTAATTCTTAAAATGCTCATATATCTTTTTATCTACATCAAGCCATCCTTCCCAACCAAAGTGTGAAGCATCATACATAAAGTATGGGGTATATTCCTTATCGGCATAATCCACAACCTCGAATCCTCTATCCGCAGCTACTTTTCTAGCCTTTTTATAGAACTCATCTCTTTCATTTTTATTTAATCCAAGTTCATCATACCACTTTCCATTTGTAGGTAATAAAATTATATATGGCTTAATTCCTAAGTCATTACATATGTCTAAATAAAGTTCATAATCATCATATTCTTTTGAATCGAGAATATTATATTTACTTAAATAATCTTTTTTCTTCTCTAATTCCATTTTATTTTCATCATAAAATTTATCACATACCCAATAATCATTATTTGTTATACTCTTTTTAGCGTCCTCATCAGCACTAATTAATTCCTTACTCCAATCTACACTTCTAAAATTATTATCTGTTTCTTCAGTTTTATCAGATAATAACTTTAGCTTTTTATACAACATTCCCTTATCTTTAAACTCGACTATATTTTTCCTCATAAAAAAATATGGTTTAAATACAAAACCAATAGTATTGCTTATGATATCATTTCTGTTATATAACTTTGCATATAATTTTTCTGGAAAATACTGTACACTTTCTGTTAATAATTCACTCATTCTTAAAGTGTATTTTCTTTTATGTTCTTCAGTAATACGTGGATTATCTAAAAAACTATAGAATTGAACTGGTGCAAAACTGCTTTGAAAATTTTCTGTAGGTACTCCATCTTTGTAGTAGAACCATTGTGGAGATACTACTAAAGCTACTTTTCTATTTTTATTTTCAGTTACCTCGCTTCCAAGTATTTCTGCTTGAGTTATGCTTTGCCAACCCTGGACTCCTACTGTTTCAACATTATTCATTCCTTCAACAGGAAAAAAACTCCTAGGGTTTTCTGTTATAGGTACCTTTAATTCAGATGTAGCTTGTAATAATACATAATCTTTATCTGCAAAATAGCTATTAAACCTCACTCCTTGATCTTTATAAACACTCTCATATTCTTTGCTTGCCCAATTTAATCCTTTTTTTTCTAGCATAATATTAATATTTCTATCAAGAAAAGAATTTAAAAAATATAAACATATTAATACTACAAAAAAAGGGATTATAACGCAGACAACTTTCCTCATTTTTTTGATTCCTTTCTATAGTTTTC
>DPOH01000204.1:4957-5564 GCA_003539755.1 Clostridium sp. | reverse complement strand
CAATAATGATATCTTTATTTAGTATGCGTAAATTACGTTATTATATTAATTTATTTTTGTCCTAAAATTATTGCACTTTGCTTTGAAATGATTATTTCATCACATACATTAATATCAGAATAATATAGTTCTGAAGATTCTTCATTTAGTAAAAGCTGCCACTTACCTTCTGGAAGTTTTACAGTAATATTATCTAAACTGCTGTTATAGGCTATATAAAGCTTGTTATATAAATCAAGAGCATTGTTATAATTTTTAATTGTATATGAAACTAGTCCTTCATGAGTTGTATCATCAAAATTATATAAATCTAAATTATCATTGCTGAAACTATTAAGTGGTGTAAATAATTTTCTTAGTACTATAAGCCCTCTGTAATATTCAACTAATTCCTTAAATTCATAAGCTCTATTCCAATCTAGCATGTTAAGTTCTGGTGATAAATTATAGCTGTTGTCTTCACCATACTTGGTTCTTGCAAATTCCTCTCCAGCTTGAATAAAATTCATTCCTTGACATGTAAAAGTTATAACTGCAGCAAGTTTATTTAATCTTATTATTTCTTCATCATATGATTCATAGTTCTTTTCTTTTCGTAATGTTTCAA
>DPOH01000204.1:0-4877 GCA_003539755.1 Clostridium sp. | reverse complement strand
TTTTCTTTTCGTAATGTTTCAATTAACTTATCATATAAAGTAAAATTATCATGAGCAGACACGTATGATATAATTTGTTTTGGTGATTTTGGTGAATATTCTTTGTTATTTTTACACCAACCTAATACACAAGACTTTATCTTATTTTCAAATCCTTTACCGCCATTAATAAATCCAGGTTCTTCTCCATAAAATACATGTCCTTTTATAGCATCTCTAGTATCATCACAGAAAATACTTATATTTTCATCTAATAAAGCTATGTTTTTCTTTAATGCAGGTATAGCGTTATTTTCCATTGCTGTATCACCAGCAGCCCATGGCTCACCATACATTAATATTTTTTCTCCATTTGGAAGTTTATTTAAGGCTTTTCTTATTTCATTCATAGTTTCAACATCATGAAGACCCATTAAATCAAATCTAAAACCATCAATATGATATTCCTTTGCCCAGTATACAATAGAATCAACCATATATTTTCTAAACATTACTCTATCACTTGCAGTATCATTTCCACATGCAGATCCATTAGACAACGTTCCATCTTCATTTACTCTGTAATAATAATATGGAACTGTCTTCTGCAATGAAGTATCTAAATTATAAGTATGATTATATACTACATCCATAATCACATTTATTCCTGCTTTATGAAGAGCTTGTACCATTTGCTTAAATTCTTTTATTCTAACGCTACCATCGAAAGGATTTGTAGAATAAGAACCTTCTGGTACATTATAGTTTACAGGGTCGTATCCCCAATTAAATTGAGTGTCATCCTTTAAGCTTTCATCTACTGAACCAAAATCAAAACAAGGCAATAAATGAACATGAGTTATTCCTAGGGATTCTAAATAATCTATACCTGTTTTATGAATTTTATCATTGTTTAGGGTAGTTCCAGTTTGAGTAAAAGCAAGATATTTACCTCTATATTCATCTTTTATTCCACTTGCTTTATCATAAGAAAAATCCTTAATATGAAGTTCATATATTACTGGATATCTATCATCTCTGTCTCTTATATAATCTTCCTCCCAACCTTCAGGATCTGTATCCTTTAAATTAAGTATCATACTTCTTTTACCATTTACTCCACAAGCTATACTATATGGGTCACATGTATAATTAACCGAATCATTAACATAAATCTTGTAATCATAGTATAAGTTGTTAAGATCATCATAAACTATGCATTCCCATATTCCTTTTTCCTTAGGCTCCAGTTCACGACAAAGGATTCTATCCTCTTCATTATAATTTCCGCTCTTATAAATATTTAATATTATCTTTTCAGCAGTTGGTGCCCATATTTTAAAAATAGTTTTTTCTTTAGTATAAGTTATTCCTAAATCATTATTTGAATATGTGTATTTTTCAATAAATTCATCTGAAGAATAAAGTTTTTTTAATTCAATAGGTGTTAGCATGTTTCTTCTCCTTTTACTTCTAATATTTTATATACTCTTAATATTTCGCCTACGCTCCAAGCTTGAGCAAAGCACCCCTTTGATATTGAAGGATTCATACCATCATAAATTTCTGGAAGCTGGCCTATACATCCTTCTCTTAAGGCTGCTTCCATTATACTTAACTGATTTTTGACTATTTCTATGGATTTTTTTGAATAGCCATTAACTTTTAAATATGCCATATAATATGCACCAAGAGGATATACCCATGTTGTTCCTTGATGATATGCTAAATCCCTATTGTATTGGCTTCCTCCATAAAAACCTTTGAATTCAGGATCATCACAAGATAATGTTCTTAGTCCATAAGGTGTATATAATTTTTCAAATACAGTATCAACTACTTTTCTTTCTTTTTCTGAAGATAATATTGAAAAATGTCCAGATACAGCCCATATCTGATTACACCTTATTTGATTATCATAATCATGATCTGAAACCACATCCTTAAGACATGATTTTTCTTCATTCCAGAACTTTTCATTAAAGCTCTTTTTTACTTTTAAAGCTAGCAATTCATAATCATCTACATTTCTGCCTAAAATCTTTCCTAAATCAGCCATTATATTTAAAGAATTATACCAGTAAGCATTAATTTCAACAGGTTTTCCATGTCTAGGTGTAGGAAGAATATCATTAATTCTTACATCCATCCATGTAACTTGATCCAAGTTGCTTCCAGCTTCAATTAGTCCATCAGAATCCATCTTTATATTAAAATCTGTACCATTCTTATACCAGTAAATAATATCTTCCATTATTACATAAGCTTCTTTTATAAAATCTAAATCTTTTGTCAACATATAATACTCATAAACTGTATTTATAAACAACAGCGAAGCATCTACTGTATTATACATGGCATTATTTTCACCTTCTGGGAAGAGGTTCGGCATAATTCCTTTCTTACAATACTGCATAAAGGTTCTTAGTATACTTTTTGCACATTCATAATTATTTACTGCAAGAGTCAATCCGGGCAGTGCTATCATAGTATCCCTTCCCCAGTCACTAAAAAACGGATATCCAGCTATTACAGTTTTACCGTTGGTTGATTCTCTATTAACTATAAAATCATCTGCAGCCATAGCTAACATCTTACCAACTTCACTTTTTATTTTACTTTGAGATTGTAATTTCTTTCTATAGTTAATTTCATTAAGTATCATTTCATCAATAGTTTCACATATTTCATCTGTACTATAAATAACATAGAATTCTTTATTGGATTTTGGTTCAATAGTAAATTCTATTGTGTGGTTATAAGCATTACGTCCAATTTTATCCCTTCCATCTCTTTCATCATGAGAATAAAGAATATCATCAATATACTCAGTTTTAAATATTCTTACTTTCCCATTAGTTTTATAGTTTAAACTTATATTATTACTTTGAATTTTATTATCATCAGCAATAAACTTTTGAGTTCTTTCTAATATAGATCCTTTAGGAACAAATTCTAAGTATGGAGTTAATAATAACGTTCCATTTTCATTTAAAAAATTATTTACTTCATATTTTACACCTACAGTATTTTCGCCATGCTTCATAGCTATTGTTTTATTTATTTCAAATCCATTTATATGATATGTCCACTTTGGAACATATTCAAACTCAAATTTACTTTCATAAAAAAAGCCATTCCTATTTAATTTTGAATTTAAATATTCCTGGCTTGATAAATCATATGTGCTATTTTTAATCTTTAAAGTTTCTCCTATATTAGAAATTAAATTGTATCTATTATTAGGTGCTTTTAAACATGCCATTAAAATAGCATGATCATTTCTAGCATTTGAACCAATTATGGTTAGAGAAGAGAAACCGCCTAATCCATTTGTTAGGAGAAAGCAGTTTTCTTGTCCTCTTTCCATTGAACTCCAATCATTTTTTCCATATATAAATTTCATATCTTAATCCTTTCCACTATTATATTTTACCTCTTCTCTTACTTCATTAGTAATTGTACTGCCACCTTGTCTGTACCATTCTTCAACAAACTTATCAAAATAATCAATAGGTTCTTCACCTGTAATTATTTTTAAATATGCCTGCTTTTCTAATTCCTTTAGCTTCCACCAAGATTTTGACATGGTATCAGTATTTTTATTATAAAAGTATGTTTGAACGTTATTCAGTTTTGAATTAAATAAAAGAGACGTAGCATTAATTCTAGATTTATATGCTGCCCAGTCTTCTGTAGACGCATCTTTTGGATTTTCTAGATATCTTGCACATTGTTCATAATATGAATATTCAATAAGCTGAAGATCATAAACATCCTTTTCACCTTCTAAAACTGATGTTATATTCTTATATCCATCAACTAAAGCATCTTTGTAATCTACATTTATCGAAAATGGTCTGGCAGTAGGATCTACATTATCAACATAATATTGTTTTATTTCATAAGCTTCCTTATTACTGTTATTAAAATAATCAAAAAGGGCACTGCATTCCTTCATAACAATTTCAGGATGCTCAAAGCCTTTTCTTACAACAATAAATTTATTACTTGGGTTTTGAGAACAGAAGCTTGTGCTTCCATCATTATTTGTAGGTATCATATAAGGCTCCCAGTCAGCATTAGGATCATGTTTTAAAGAATCCATTAATGGGTTGTTAGGTGACCACCAAAGTCCAAAAAAGGCACCACATTCTCCACTTATAATAATATCCTCAATGTTATTCTGATTGCGCAATAAGAATTGTTTATCTAAAATCCCACTTTTATATAATTCATTTAAATAGGCTAAAGCTTTTTTAGATTCCTTTTGTACTGAACCATAAACTATGTCTCCATTTGAATTTTTTATCCATTGCTTTGGATATGAATCAAAAGAAGCAAAAATCACATCAGCTTGTCCAGTATAACTATATCCATGCTCATTAGTTAATTCTGGAGAACATACAAGTCCTATTGTTTTCCCTGGTCCATTATTACCAGGATCTTTATTAATAAATTCACGTATGATATTAACAGCATCATTTAATGTTTTTGGAGATTCTAATCCTAGTTTATCCATCCAGTCTTTTCTAAGCCATAGCATATTAGGCCCATTATCAATATTTGTTTCAGGTAGTGCCATAAGCTTTCCATCAAAAGTTACGTTATCTAAAATGTCTTTTCCATAACTTTTATAAATATCTTTCATTCTTGAGCTTGCACATTTCTCATAAACATCGCTTAAGTCTGCAATCATATCATTTTCTATAAGAAGTTTTAAATAAGAATAATCATTAACAACCATTATATCTGGGATGTTATTTTCTGAAATAGCCATATTAAGCATGTTATTATAATTATTTTCGTTATCTTCAAATGCATTTATATTTTGTATGTTGATTTTATTTTTTAAATATCTAGTATAAGCATTATTTTCATAAGTATCACCATCTGGC
>DPOH01000342.1 GCA_003539755.1 Clostridium sp. | reverse complement strand
CCTTATAAAACAGCTCAGTAAATCAACTTCTAAAACCGTATCAAACAAAATTATGAAAGAAATAAACTCATTAGATAATATTATACAGAATTTAAATAGTGAGCTTTCTCTATTAAAATCATCAAAAGATCTTTCAAATACTATTGGCTATTCTACTATAAAACAAATATCAAATTCATTGTCAAACTTGAATACTACATTAAACTATATTGAAGATATATCACAGGAACGACTTTTGATACAAGCTCTCATAAAATGTGTGCTCTGGGATAGCGATAATAATACTGTAGAAATAATATTAAATTAATTATAAAGACTCCTTCTTGAATAATCTATTATTATCAAGAAAGAGTCTTTTTATATTATTTATTTACTTATAAGTATTATATTGGTTAATTAAATTCTATAATTCTTAAACTTGTTCTTCTACTTTTCCTATTATATCATCTACAACTACAGGTTCTTCATCTGCCTCTTTACTATTCTCTTTAGTATCAGCTATTTCCCCTTCAGAATCTTCATCCTCTTCATTATCAGAATTAGCTACTTGGTTTTCTGAATCATTAATAGCTGGTTCTTCAGTATCTATTTTATTATCTTCTTCTGATTTATCATCTACATCACCAGTAGTAGTTTCTTCTTTTTCTACACTATCTGTTAATTCAGACGAATTATTTTGAGTATCAGCTATATTTTCTGAAGGCTCTTTATCTATTGAATCTTTATCAGATTCATCAACCACCTCTAATGATCCATTTCTTATATTTTCAGTACCTTCAGGCTTTTCGTCAGTATTCTCATTATCTACATTACCAGAAAACTCATCAATTTCTTCTAATTTTACATTATCAATTGTTACTTTATGTTTTTCTTTAATTTGATTATTATTTACTGCTCCCATTGATATTGTAAATATTGCATCTTCATCAGTATCTTTCTTCATTTCAAATTCATAACTTACTAGTTGTGATTCATTACCTATACTTATTGTATTAGATCCTGTGTATGCATCCCAATTATCATCCTTTGATCCATCTCTTTGAATAGCATACATTATATCTCTATCAATTGTGCTCTTGGCATCAAAACTTATTCTATATTTTTTACCTTGTACTAATTTAACATTAGTTTGTTTTAATTGGATTTTCCAATCTGCATCACCTGTATTGTCAATATTAATTTCAGCTGCATTTTTATTGCCATTAAAACTATCAATACCACTTGAAACATCACTTGAAACACTAGAATCAGCAAATACTTCCCATCCAGCAAATCCGTTATCAAATGATCCATTCCTTATTAATGAATTTTCTTCAATTCTTACATTATCTATATATACAGTTCCTTGTTTACCTAATAATAATTCTAAATCTCTATTATTTATTTCATCTTTAGTTTCAAATGTAAATTTATATGTCTTCTTTTTATTAGTAAGCTCAACATCAAAATCATTTTCGTCAATGCTTGCTCTTATATTTTTATTATCTTCTGAATATGCATCAAAATAAAGAACATATTGTGTATTTTCACTAAGTGCAAGCTTAGTTTGTTTTACAGATACCTCTTCTAATTCAGATGAATTATCACCTACACTTACTTTTAATTGTCTTGAATTATTGTCATTAGTTACAGAAACTTGTGTATTGTTAGACTTAGATTTAACTTCCCAATATTTCATACGATCTTGACCAACATCAAATGTTCCATTATTAATGTAATTACCATCAGGACTAACTTTCTTAAACTCGTCTTCAGTCTTTTCTACCTCTCCTATTTTTTCTATTCTAACATTACTTATTTCAACATCTGCAGTAGAGCCTTGATTTCCTAGATTGAATTCTAATCTTCCATTAGCATCATCACTGTTTTCCATAACAAATTCATATGAATAGCTCTTTTTCTCAGTTGTCAAATCTACTTTAGTATCATTAAAATATCTCTTATATCCTCTGTCTGGTGCAGAAATATCTACTATCATAGTTCTATCTTCAGCTGCTTTAGCATCAAAAGTAACCTTGTATTTTCCGCCTTCTTTTACTGGTATCCTTGGTTGTACTAACTGTATTGAATAATCTACTGTTCCTGCATTTTCAGTCTTAATTATCATTTTATTATCCTTGATTTCAGAACTTCCCACACCACCAATGGCAGTCATAAACTCCCAGCTTTTATCTTCCTTTGAAAAGTCTCCATTAATAATATAATTTCCCTTTTCATCAGGATCTCTTAAAACAACTTTTTCTGGATCTGGTTTCTTTACATTTTCATCATAATTATCTAATTGATATACTTTTATATAATCTACCTTTAATTCAGCATTATCAAAGTCTGTAGTTTCATCTGGGTTTCCTGGCCAGTTTCCACCTACTGCTAAGTTACATTGTAAATAGAATGGCTGGTCAAATGGTGCAGGGAAAGTTTTTTCATCTCCACCTTCAACTTTTGTAAACCAATCTTTAACTGTATGATATAAATTACCATCAATGTAAAAACGCATTTCACTTGGTTCCCATTCAAGTCCATAAACGTGATATTCATCTGCAAATGACCCATTTTCTAAAGTGTAAGTTCCTTGTTTTTCTTCATGAGGATCTCCATAGTGAATTGTTCCATATGCTTTTTCAGGTTCATGTCCTAATACTTCCATTATGTCTATTTCACCACATTTTGGCCATTGCCCATATAGATTTTCATCATTTGGCATCATCCATAGTGCTGGCCATAAGCCTTGTCCCTTTGGAGTTTTTGCTTTTATTTCAAATTTACCATATTTAAATGTCTTTTTATTTTGTGTTGTTACTTTTCCCGAAGTATAATATTCTTTACCATCTTTTTCTGTTTTTATGGCCTTAAGAACTAAATTTCCATCTTTTACAAAAATATTATCCTTTGAATCTGTATATTCTTGTAATTCATTATTAACCCATCCTGGCTCATGTGTTTCATAATTCCAATACTCTTTATTGAGCTCATCTCCACTAAAATCATCTTCCCATACAAGATTCCACTTCTTTTCTACTTGTGGTGATGTAATATTACTACTGCTACTACTATGATGCTTTTTATTAGTACTGCTGCTGCTGTTGTTATCAGTAGTATTGTCTTCTACTTCATGTTGAATTTTATCTATATTAAACCCAAAAACTTTTTCTTTTTCGACATTAGGGATATTTCCTACTGCTTCACCATTACTATTAAATTCATACTCTTGTCCATCTATAATAACTTTACCAGTCTGCATTGCTCCACTTTCATTTAAGTAATACACTTTATCTGCAACACTTATTACACCAGTCTGCATTGCTCCATTTGAATTTAAATAATACCATGTACCTTTATCATTTACCCAGCCTGTTTGCATCTCTCCTGATTGATTTAAATAATACCATGTTCCTTTATCTTTTAACCAACCTGTTTGCATATTTCCTGATTGATTTAGATAATACCATGCTCCATTATCTTTTATCCAACCTGTTCTCATATCACCTGATTGATTTAGATAATACCATGTTCCATTATCTTTTATCCAGCCTGTTTGCATTACCCCATCACTATTAAAATAATACCAATTATCATTATATTTATTCCACCCAGTAACATAACCATTGTTTTCTATATACTTCCACGAATTATTTTCATTTTCCCACGCAGCGAACGTTTTCATAGAACCTAAACTAAATACAGAACTTACAATTGATGCACCTAATAAAAATCTTAAAATTTTCTTTTTATTCATAGATATTCTCCTAACATAAATTAATATTATTTTTCTAAATCGGTTTCGAAAATAGGTAATAAAGATTAATTTAATTAATCTTTATTTCACTCTAGTACAAGATTCTCTAATGATAAGTTTCACAGGAATAACCTTATTGATTTTAATTTTTTCCTTTTTATTAATCTGCTCTACTAATATATTTGCAGCTTCTTTCCCTATTACATCACATGCTTGTCTTACAGTAGTAAGCTTTGGTGTTACATATTGACATAAATCACTATCATCAAATCCAATTACTGAAATATCATCAGGAACTTTAAGTCCTTCATCCTTTATTGCTTCGATAGCACCAAGTGCTAATTTATCACCTGCAGCAAAAACAGCAGTTGGTTTTTCTTCTAGATTAAGAAGTTTTTTCATTGCACTATATCCACTATCAAAATCAAAATTATTTCCCTTCTGTATATATTCTTTTTTTATCGTTAAGTTCAATCTTTTCATTTCATTTATATATGAATTTTTTCTTATGTTGCTAATCCAGTTACAATTATCTTTCATCCCTGTTATATGAGCAATTTTTTTATGTCCCAAGTCATATAAATATTGAATTGCCATTCTACATCCTTGTTCATTATTTGAAGTAACAGCAGATGTATTATCATTATGCATATCAATAATTACTGTAGGAAAATCACTCTCTATAATTTCTTTTGTTTCTGTATCATTGGGTATACTACATATAATAGCTATTCCATCAACACTTCTATATGTAAAATATTGAAGAAATGAATCAATTTTAAGTCTGTCATTTTTTGAACCAAGTAATAATGAGTATCCCTGTTTCTCTGCCTCTTTTTTAAACGCTTCAATTACAGCTGCAAAATATGGGTGTTTTAACCCAATTTTAGAGTTTTCAAAATACACAAGCCCTAATGTCCATGTTCTTTTTGTTGAAAGACATTGAGCTTCATAACTAGGTTGAAAATTTTGCTCTTCTAAAATCTTTTTAACCTTTGATCTTGTTTTCTCACTCACATCAGAATAATTATTTATAAATTTTGAAACTGTTGAAGGCGAGACCCCTGCAATTTTTGCTATTTCATATATTGTACTAATTAAAATCAATCCCTTTTCTAAAATTTATACCATTTCATTTATATATTTAATCTCACTATTTGTTTTAACATTATAGAGTTAAAATCACTTTGTAGAAAAAATTAAAATTTCCTAAATAGGTTTAGGAATATATATAAATATTTTTGTAACTGTTTACAGGTATATTATTATATATTTTACCAATATTGTCAATAAAAAATAATAAAAATATTTTTTTGAATTTAAAGAATTTTAAGTATAATATTGTTTTATGCAAATCCATGGACTGCAACATATATTCAGGCAAAAGGTGATATAATTGCCGACCTTCATGAAGATATGGCAGCTGAACAAAAAGCAAGAGCTACTTATGAGAACTTAATCAAATTAACTGATGATGCTGATATTAAAGAAGTTTTAAAATTTTTAAGAGAAAGGGAAGTTGTTCACTATCAAAGATTTGGCG
>DPOH01000231.1 GCA_003539755.1 Clostridium sp. | reverse complement strand
AACTAGTATAGTATCAATTAACTCTTTACTATAAATATAATCAAAATAATTTAAAATAACTACTATCAATGGAATCACATAATAAAATCCACTTGTAAGAGTTCCTAATAAATCATAAAAATAATTTTGCCCCTTATTACCTTTAAATTTAACTTTTGATTTTAGCAGTCTTGAACTTAATACAAATTCTAAAAACTTATATGCAATCAAAATTACGAAGTACAAATCCATTAAATCATAAACACATAAGGTAACTAATCCAGCGAAAATATATGCAAAATCCAAGTAAATATCTAATACCTGCCCTATTTGTGTTGCTACTTTATATCGCCTTGCAAGCTTTCCGTCTATAAAATCTGAAAAAATAATTAACATAGATATAATAATTGAATTTAATCCACATGCTTGTTCTTTTGCATTTAAATAATATATTAAATTATATATAAACATAAATATTAATGGAATTCGCACTAAAGTTATAGTATTAACAAAACAGAATGCATGAATATTTTTAATCTTATATAATTCTTTAATCATAAAAATACTTCAAAACTCATACTATCCAAGTATGCTTCTAATTTTATTTATAGGTACATCTTTATCTACATCAAAATCTGATTTTACCACTTTAAATGCTCCAGTTGCTTTCCCATTGAAACTATTCATAAATTCCTTAGATTCATCCTTATCCTTAACATTTCCCACACAGTAGCAGATTACCTTTCCGTTACCATAATTAACAATAGAATCTGCATATTTCTTTATCTGTGAAGATGTTTGAGCTGCATATACTGGTGAACCAAATAGTATAAGATCATATTTTGAAAGGTCCTTTTCTAAATAATCACCTGGCTGATTAAGTACAACATTATAACCATCCTTAACTAATCCATCCCCTATGGATTGCGCCACTTTATCAGCATATGATGACCTTCCTTTTTGATATACTATAATTGCATTTTTATTACTTGAGCCATTTCCAAGTTTTATAGGATTATTTTTGTTTTTTGTATCATTTGCTTTGCATATCCAAACAACACTTACAAGTGCTACAGCTATTACTGCACCAACTATTAACAATACTTTTTTCACATGAAATCACTCCTATAATTTTAATTTTTCTACTTGAATATTTTTTTCTATCTCTTCAATTCCTTCGTAAACTTTACATAATAAATCAAATAAATTTTCCATCTCTTCATCATTAAGTTTTTCAAACATCATATGAAGTATCTGCTCTTGTACCTCTGATCTTGTATCAAAATAATCTCTGCTTTTTTCAGTAAGTTTCACCACTAAAGCTCTCCCATCATACTCATCTCTTTCAAGCTTTACATATCCCTTTTTTTCAAGAACAAGTGCAAGTTTTTTTACATTCTGCCTTGAACATCCAAGTGCTATAGAAAGCTGCGATAATGTTGGTGGATTTTCATATTGAAGTACCATTATTATAAGTGTCCACTGCTTTATACTTACACTACTATCAAGCTTATCGCAAGCAGTCTGAAGCCTGTTAGTATACAAAAATAAAGATAAAAATGATAATCTCTTTCTCCATTCTGTAGTTGTTGCTAGCGCTTTATATTCATTTAGTAATTCATCTGCTTTAATATTGTCAATCATATTTTTCTCCTATAAAAATAAGTAACTAGTTGCTATACTTAAATTATAGTAACTAGTCACTCAAATGTCAATTATTTACTTTTATTTTTTCGTATATTTTTAGATTTGTGAACCTTAACCTTTTTGCTGGCAGGCTGTTTTCTTATATATTTCAAATAGCTGCTTATTTTATCATCATCTTCAAGAGCATCTAATGTATTTAATCTTATAGCTAATTCTTTATTAGTGTATAAAGCATGGATCTGCTTATGACAGTTTTCACAGAGCCACGCAACATCTCCATCTTTGCCTCCTTCTTCTCTAGGTATAAGGTGGTGTTCCGTAACCTTAGGAACACCTTCTCTCTTACATAATTCACATACATATGTCTCCTTCATTATGATCATTCCTAACGATTTATATTTTGATTAAAAACCTCTTTCCTTTAGTTTTTTCAAAATATCTACATAACATTCACAAACATCATAACCTTTTATATATATCCTCAATAAATCTATAACATCACCATGTGAAATACCTTTACTATCTGTTTCTATAAGACCTAAAAAATCTCCCCACTTTGCAGATTCTACTCCAACTAATCCATCATTTTCACCATCAAAAATTTTTGCAAGTAGATAACCAGCATTTAAGGGAAATGGAGAGGAGAATACATTTTTCATCTTAGATGTAATACTTTGATATAAAACATCATCTGAATCTATAACCTTATTATTAAACTCTCTGCACTTTTGTGCTGTAAGATCTATTACTCCGCCTAAAAAATCCGGATTTTTATCACCAAGTTTAATAAATGTCTTATTGTAATTCTGCGCAACAACTTTTTTAAACTTATCTGGTATTTTATCTAATAAAAAATCAACATATCTGCATCCCCTATGAGGTGTATTAATTGTTGTAAGAGATGCCACATACTTTGATAGGCCTAAACAGCTTATAGCATACCTTGAATCAAGTCCTCCCTTTGAATGGGCAATAATATTAACTTTTTCACATCC
>DPOH01000317.1 GCA_003539755.1 Clostridium sp. | reverse complement strand
GAACAAATACATTATGTACTTATTCATATAAGGAGGAGTATAATTTGAAAAACAATATTAAGCAAATGATAAAAAAATACTTGATTAAAGAGAATAAAACCTTTGTTGACGTTATTAATTTAATTAACAATAATAGAAGTGATGATAATAAAATTTCTAAGCAAAATCTTAATAATAAGCTTACAAGAGGTACAATAAAATATTCAGAGGTTTTAGAAATTGCTGATGTACTTGGATATACAATATTATGGGAAAAGAAAGCTGCAGGTTACAATCAAATAAAAAATAAATCTGATATTGATTATTATGATACTGTAGAAAAAGCTTATGAATCTACATTTCCTAATCGATATGTTAGAAGTAATCGTACTAGATTAAATAAGGATTCAACCAGTGAAAACGAAAATGTTCAATTAACGCAATATTCATATCCAAGTAACAAAGTAATTGAAATAGGAATCTCTAGATTTCTTACTATTGTATTTAATATTATTTCTGAAGTAAACCTTCCTGAAGTTGAAATAAAAAAACAGTTTGAATATCTAAAAAATAATAAGAGTACTTTATCAAATGAAAATATTTTTTCGGATTATTTCTCAATACTTTACACTATACTCCTTATGACTTCAGTAGGTAATGAGTTTATTCCCACATTATATTTTTTGAGGAATACATATATTAATGGTGGATTAATTAATCTTCCCCCAGATTCAAAATCACAATTGAGTAGACTTCTTATGTTTTTTAATAGAAAATACAGATGTTATATCTACCAAGATAAAGATATTTAAATTAGGTTAGTGCTAGATTGTGCTCTGGTTGAATAAATAGGATCTTATTCTTATAAACTTGCCAAGAGCACAGTATCTAAATTCACATATTATTTGCTTTCAAACAAAAACAAACAATATATTATCCTGATAATTGTTTAATCTATCTTTTCCTATACATACTTAAATCAGCTATATCTAAAACAATTTCAGCTTTCATAAAAAAATTTAATCATAATAATCCATTTATTATATACTCCTTCTTATTCCAATATTTTTTACTTTTTCAATTACAATATTTTCATTAGCAGTACTATATACAAGCTGACCATTTTTACATTTTGCAAATTCTTTCATAGCTTCATGACCATCCTTAATTGCTTTTATTACTGCAACATCATCAACATATTTATATTTATCATCTTCATGGCTTTCAACAATTTCAAATTTAACAAATTGATTTGGGTATAATTTCTTTACTTCGCTCCATTTCATAGATATAGCACCTCTTTTCTTTTGATAATTATATTATACAAAAAATAGTATAATTTTGCATGCTACTTATTTATAATCTTAGCTTGTTCTTTTTGCAGCACCAAATTAGATAATGTCATATAGAAATCTTGTTCATCTTTAGTTTTAGCCTTCTTAAATAAATCCTTTATCTGGCTATAAGAATAATTCAGAAAAATTTCATATAAATCTACTTGATTTTTTTCCATATAAAATTCCTCCTACATAACTATTTTCTATTAATATTATAACTTATTATAATAAGTTTAAACTTTCATACTCAACTTTACTGCTACTTCTTAATATACATCAATTACTTTTAACTATCCTACAATCATCCCCTAAATAATAATCCTTTCCATCATTTTTATCATGGTACCAAGTATTCTGCAAAGCATATCCATTCTCATCAAATATAAACCAATCACCATCAATTAACTTCCATCCATCCTTTGAAGTATAATAACACTTATCTACTACATCAGTACAATACCACCAGCCTTTATCATTCCTATTCCAACCAAGTTTCCATATATTATTCTCATAACAGTTCTCTCCAACCAGTCCATTTACTATGGCTCTTGCTATAATATCAGGATTATACTTTTCTGCATCACTACTGTCTGCAAATAAACATTCAACTAATATTGCTGGCATAACTGTTTTTCTAAGTACTATTAAGTTATTACTTTTTACTCCTCTGTCAGGAATACCAAGTTTTTGTGATAGTAATTTTGATATTCTTTCTGCTGCACCCTTAGTTGATTCTGATTTACTTATTGTAAGAACTTCACTACCAGTGCCTCCCCCTGCGTTGATATGAATTTCCACATACAAATCAATGTTAATGCTCTCTGCTATATCATTAGCCTCTTCTGCTCTTTCATAACAATCCTGGCAATTATAAGTATTACTTTTATCAATTCTAAGTAATTTTGCATAATGCCCTAATTCATTTAAATAAGATATAACCAATGGTGCTATTTCTCTTGTACATTTGCTTTCATCTAATCTATCTACTACTCCACAACCAATATTTCCACTTGCAGTATGACCTGCTGCTATTATAAAGTTCCCCATAAAAATAACCTCCATATACCTTTTATTTAAAATAGATATATGGAGGAAAATAATATTTACAATTCCTCTTCATTTCTATTTATTTCTTGGAATTTCTTCATTTCAACCATATACATAACATAAGAATATGTTTTGAGGTGATGCAATGAATTATAAATACATTGAAAGCCTAGTTAAAAAATCTAAAGATGGTGATGAAGAATCAAAGGAAAAGCTGGTTAATGAATTTAAGCCTTTTATAATCAATTTATCTAAAAGGACCTTTATTCATGGATATGAGTTCCAAGACATTATGAATGAATGCTATAGAATCCTCTTCAAATGTGTTTCTTACTATAATCCTAAAACTCATAGATTTGTAGCTTATGCTACTAATGGAATAAAGAATAGTATCAATGACCTCATAGAAAAGAATATCTCTCGTAATCATCTTGAAGGATCCAAAACTCTTGTATTAGAAAATGTTCAAAACACTATTGAATCAAACACTCTTCCCGTAGACTATAATTTATTAAAAGAACTTGATATTGAACTTCTACATGAAGCTCTTAATAAACTTACTGAAGAGGAACATGAACTTATAAACTATGTATTCTTTCAAGAACATCCTGTAAAAAAATATGCTACTTTAAAGAAGATCCCTTATAGCACTGTTATAACTAAAAAAGATTTTATTCTTGATAAAATATTTATGCTTATTAACATAAGTCTTTGCACAAAAAATAACGCCTGAGATTTTTCTCTAGCGTTATTTTTATAAAGTTATCTGTATTATTACATAAGTAATAGATTTAAAACTTTTTCGTTAAGTTGTATATTATGAAAGGCCATATTAAATATTATACGCTTGTATATCTTACAATATTTTCATATAATTTTATTGTATATAATAACTAAAATACAAATATTTAATAGTAAGGAAGGAAATAATAATGAGAAAAACTATTCTTACTCTTTTAAGTACACTTCTTATAGGTTATAGTTTATGTTCTATTCCTGCCAATGCAGAATGGAGACAAGACTCAACAGGTTGGTGGTATGCCGATGGCAGTTCATGGGTTACTGGCTGGAAACAAATCGATGGCTATTGGTATTATTTCAAAAATGATGGATATATGGTTTCAAGCTCTTGTAGTTTTTATAACTCAATAGGTTCTTATTCCGTTAGCTGGCCTATAGAATGTGACGGAAAATCATATTACTTTGATGAAAATGGGCATATGTTACATGATTGTTTTGTTGTAAGTGGAAGTGGTATGTTCCAAAGTTGGTTAAATAGCAATGGTGAGCTAACACATGAATTCTATGGTAATAAATATTCTGGCAACTATGATTTGACCTATGCAGATTTAACACATGTACCTTCTTTAAATGGGCATACAGAAACAGAAGCCAAAGAATTAGCAAACAAAATAGGTTTAAAATTAAATATAAAATACGAAAATATACCTGATTCAAATCTTAACAATAAAGTGCTTGCCCAAAGTAATGTGGATTCAAAGATAATTAAAAATGAAACCGAAAGTACAATAATAGTTGGTAAATATTCAGACTCATATTCAAATTTATCAAATAAGCAGATAGAAACATTTATGATGGATTTAGGAAAGAAATATGATAATTCCTTTAGTTGGTTACACTTTTTAGGATTATATCCTGATGATATTTCAATTGAAATCAGTGAATCCACTAAATTTTCTAAGGATGAAATAGAAAATGCTATCCAAAATGTAAGGAGTAATTTTAGTTTTCCAGGTGCTACTTTAACAAAGATATGGTATGATGAGGAAAATTCTAATCACTTAGTTGATGGTTACTTAAAATATGGACGTGGGTCAATAAATGGAGTTAAAGCAGAGAATGTTATTATTCTATTATCAAATTTTGATGTTGATGGTTCTGGAATTAATCCAGTATTAGAACCAAATACAACATATTCAGATTATCAATGGATATTAATAAGAGATGATAAAAATAATGTTTGGAAAATTGACGATTCAGGATATTAAAAATTAAATTTATTATATTCATTAAGTAAATAAAGATTGCCTTATTGGACAACCTTTATTTACTTAGCAAATTAACAATTTAATCTAACAGAGCCTAAATTAAAAATTAAATTCTTTAACTACAGTACTTGTACTTTCAATATAATCTTCTCTAACCTTATCAATTCCAGTACATATACTCTTTAAATTACAACCATCACAACTGCTAACTATCCCCTCTTCTCTAACAGAACATTCAAGTTCATCACCTAAAGTTGAATTTCTAATTG
>DPOH01000215.1 GCA_003539755.1 Clostridium sp. | reverse complement strand
GTATATAAGATACTAGAAGTTGCATTTATGAATAGAATGGTGGCTAGGCTACTTTATATTTAGGAATGATATAATCATATTATTAGTTTTTATGATTTGTATACTTCATTATTTTATATTAATAATGGTAATAGATTAAGGGAATAATAACTTATTAATATAAGATAAGGAGAGTATTAAAATGCTAAAAAACATAGAAGAAATTAATTTATTAAAATTAATGAAAGATATAAAAAATATGATTTCAGAAGGTAATCTGGAATTAAAGAGTGAAGATTATGAAATCAAACTAAGTAAAAGTGATATTGCTACTGATTTAGAACCAGTAATAAAATTGTTAGATATTATGGTAAAAGAAGATTATTTAGTGCCTGAAGTATATTTTGAAAGTAAGGCTGATTTTGAAAAATGTTTTAACATTGAATATGAAGATAGGCTAAATGAGGTATTCCATAGTATAAGAGTAGAAGAGATTAAGGTCGAAGCAGAAGATACTTATAATGGTACATTTATTTATCATGAAGTTTATGGTGGTAAATTGAAATTTGAATTAGCATGTATTAAGTATTTATCAAAGTTTCAAAGACATATACTATGGGATTTAAGTTGAGCTTTAATAAAGTATAAGTAAACAAATATTATATTTTGTATTTACTATAAATCCCCCACAAAAATCTTTTTATTAGACTTCTGTGGGGGATTTAGTATCTTTTATTTATTAAAAATTACAGCCCTTTTCTAGTTGGTTGAGGGTGGTGGTTCTCATATAATTATTGAAGTTTTAAGAACCATTCTCCTGATAATTTTTCAGGCATGAACTTATCATAGAATTCTTGTAAATTTGCATATGGATCTAAATCTGCAAATGTATCTGGGTAGAATGCTTTTGCAAGTCCTTGAACACCAGCAAAGGCAAATACATGTGGTGGGAATCCATGATAAATGCTATAAACATTTTTATTTTGTACTGCTGAAAGAGTATCCCATCCTGTACGTGTAGTAAAGCCACTTAATAATTCTTGTGATTTTTCTTCAGTAGCATAGTAGCCCATTTGCATTGCTCCAGATTTATCCCAGCCTTGACCTGTTATTACTATTGTATCTGGATTTTGTTCTAAAATATATTCTGCATTTAATGGAGATGATTTACTTACTCCTTTAGCAATATTGTTAACTTTAAGTGCATCTAAAACAACACCCCAGCTTGTAAATTTATCTGGCTTTTCTGGTGAACTACCAAATGTATTAGCAATTTTTGAAGGACCACCATTACCAATTTCTATATATGTACTTACGCTGTTTTCTGGTATATCATTTATACGAGACATAACAGTGTCAACTTGTTTATCCATAAAATCAACTAATTCATTTGCTTTATCTTCTTTACCTAAAACTTCACCTAATATTTTCATACTTTCTTGTGGTGATGATAGTGGATTGCTTACTGAATCTAAATATACAATTGGTAAACCAGCTTCTTCTAGCTTTTCTACATAATCAAAATTACCTTGTTTCATAGAAACATTCATTAATACTAAATCTGGTTCTAATGATAATACTGCTTCAGTACTTATAGTATTATTAGCATTATTACCTATACTAGGTAGGTCTTTCAGTTGAGGGAATGTTTCTGTTACCTTTTTGTATGTATCTATATCGTTTGTCTGTAAATCATCACTCCAGCCTACAAGCTTATTAGGCATTTCATCACCAAGTAGGGCTTCAACTTCAAAAATATCTCTGCTTCTAACAAGAACAATTCTATCAATATCTTTTTCTAATGTAACTTCTCTTCCAGCTGCATCAGTGATTGTGATTGTCTCATTATTTTCTTTTTTTGAACTACTGCTATTTGAACATCCACTTAATAGTAGAGTTCCTGCTAATAACAGAGTACACATTTTTATAATTCCTTTTTTTCTTTTTAACATTTATTCATCTCCTTATTTATGATTTGTTTTAATATAATAGTCATAATGTATTTATGTTAATGTACATTACAACTATCAATGTTTTACTCTAATTTAATAAGTTTATTATGCTATTCCAATTGGATTAACTGATGGTATGTCATTATTATCTACAGTTATTTCAGCATTTATTTTATAAACTTCTCTAAGAAGGTCTTTAGTAAGTACTTCTTTAGGAGTTCCTTTGGCAAATACTTTTCCATCATGTATAACTACAATTTCATCTGCATATCTAGCTGCTAAGTTTAAATCATGAATTGCAATTACTGTAATAATGTTATTTTCATATGTTATCTTTTGTATAATATCTAATATTTCAAATTGTCTATATATATATCAAGATTATTAAGAGGTTCATCCAATAGTAAAAGCTTAGGATCTTTTATAATTGCTTGAGCTAATGATACCATCTGTTGCTGACCACCACTTAACTCACTCATACGTTTCTTAGCTAGATCATCTATACCAAGCTTCTTCATTATAGACATTACCTTTACCAATTCATCATCACCAACTCTAAGTGATAGTGAATCAATCATACCAAGGAGTATAACTTCAAATACTGTTAGTACTGAACCAGTAGGTAAGAACTGAGGAAAATATCCAAGGTATTTTGAATAAAACTCTTTATAATTTTTATCAACTTTTCTATCGTTAAAGCTAATAGTTCCTTCTTTTGCTTTGTTTATACCAGCTATAGCTTTTATAAGTGTTGATTTTCCCGCTCCATTTGGTCCTATAACAGCTATAATTTTAGGCTCTAAAAGTAAATTAACATCTGATAATATAGTTTTCTTGCCATAGGCTAAACTTAAGTTTTCTATTTTTAAATTCATCTGCTACACTTTCCTTTCTCTTAAGATAATAGATAGTAGGAATGGGATTCCTATAAATGATGTTGTAATACCAACTGGGAATATTGTTCCTGGTATTAAATTTTTACTTAATACTGATGAGAAGGATAGTATAAGTGCTCCTGCTAATGCTGATGTAGGTAAATAGAATCTTTGATCTTCACCAACAAAAGAACGTGCAATATGTGGTGCTGCAAGACCTATAAACCCTATAGTTCCCACAAAACATACTGATACAGCAGTGATAATTGAAATAAGTATAAGAGTTTTTAATCTAAGCTTCTCAACATCAATTCCCATACCTTTAGCTCTAGTATCACCAAGCTTTAATGCTGTAAGCTTCCATGAATCAAAAACAAATATAGGAACTGTTATACATAAAACAACGGCTAAAAGTGCAACCTTTCCCCATGTAGCATTTTGTAAACTACCAAACATCCAGAATACAATTGATGAAAGTTGTGTATCTGAAGCAGAGTATTGTAAAAATGAAACTAATGAGTTAAATAGAAGATTAATAGCTACACCTGCTAATACAATTACACTTGAAGCACCTCTTTTTAACTTAGCTATGGCATAAACGAAGAAACAAGCAATCATGGCAAAAATAAAAGCATTAACTGGAACTATTAAATACTCATTAACTGGTAGTATAGATTTACCTTCCATAAGTATTCCAAGTGCTGCTCCAAAAGAAGCTGCTGATGAAATTCCCAATGTGTAAGGGCTGGCTAGGGGATTATCTAATATAGTCTGCATTTCTGCACCTGCAATCCCTAATGATGACCCAACTAAAACTGCCATTATGGCTATAGGTAATCTTATTTTCCATATAATCTGAATAATCTGAGTAGATTGTTGCTGTGGCTGAAGAATAGTTGAAATTACTTCACTAAATGAAATGCTTGCAGGTCCTGTTGCAATATCTAATATCATTAAACCTACTAAGGCAACTAGTATTAAAAGTAATACAAGTATTTTTCCTCTCACCATATTGTTATAGAAACTTCTATATTCTTTAATAGACAGCAACTCATCTTCTTTACTTTCTATAGTTTTTCTTTTGTCCATTTTTATCTCCCTTTAAAAATATATTGTGAAAAATTGATTTTTTGATTCAATTGATAATTAATTTCAATGAGTTACTTGAACATATTACACTATAAAGAATATTTAGTCAACATAAATATGTATTTTTATGCATTGGTAATTTGCAGAAAGAATAGTGGGCTAGTTGTTAGAGTGTGTTGCCAAAAGTGGCAACTGTATATAAAAAAATTATTATACAGACATTATGTGTCCATATAAGAAGAGTATATTATAAGTATGAAAAGTTTAAGGAGTTGGTAAATGGATATTTAAAATGAAAGAAGTTTATTATTTAAAATATTAAAAGACAACAATATTAATAATGAATGACAGGAGACAATTGATGTGAGAAAGCACAAGAAAAATGCAAATAAGCAGAAAACTAAAATTTATAATCAAAGATTGGAGGTGGGTGATATCAATATAGATTTCTTATGTATGTCAAATATAATTGAGAAAAATCCTATTGTACAAGCTACTATTAGTATTAGAAAACAATATTTAGATTTGTTGAAAAAATATTTACGCATAGGTAAATGGAATAGATTAAAATATGTTAAAGCACAAATAAATCTTTATGAAAATTTATTAATGGAAGATGAACTATTAGAACCTACTTCAACACATGATATACAATATTATAAACATTTTATGTTAATTGATTTATTTCATATTTTAGGATTTGAAAGCAAATATATTTATTCAGATAGTATGCAAGAGGTCATAGATAGTTATATATCAGATTTTCCTGATATGAAAAATGAAAAAGAAATAATAAGTAAAATGTTTTATGCTGCTAAGAGTTATAAAAAAATAAGAACTTACATAAAAGATTTAACTCTAAAGGTAGAAAAAGAATATGTTGAAGCAGTATATGATAATTTACATTTTAAAAAGAAAGAATCATCAATACTTATGATAACTGCAAATATGAGTGCAGGAAAGTCTACCTTTATTAATGCTTTAACTGGAAAATATATAAGTTTATCTCAAAACATGGCATGTACAAGTAAAATTCATTCTATTATTGGTAAACCATTTGAAGATGGATGTATATGCGAATATGACCATGATTTAACACTAATGGCCGATAAAGAAACATTACTTAACGATAATGAATTGAATGCTTCTGATAAGGTTATAGTTAGCACTTATTATGATGGTTTTTTAGGCGGAAAAAAGATTATTATAAATGATTCTCCAGGTGTCAATTTTAGTGGTAATGCAGAACATAAAGAAATAACAAACAAA
>DPOH01000273.1 GCA_003539755.1 Clostridium sp. | reverse complement strand
ATTCAAGATATGCAGATGATATGAGCTTCAGCTTTGGAGAGGGAAATATTATTCTTAATGCAATTAATAAATACATTAATTTAAATACAGATAAAGAAAATAACCAGGATGATCTTAATGTTGGTAAAATTATAGGTATTATTTCTAAGATAATAAAAGAAGAAGGATTTAATATAAATAATCAGAAGACAAAATTTTTAAGAAAGAATAATAGACAATCCATAACAGGTATTGTAATAAATAATGATGAAGTGGCAGTGCCTAAACAATGGGTGAAAAATTTGAGAGCAGCAATTCATAATGCATCTAAACTAAAAGAATGTGGCTTAAATATACCGTATGATGTGCAAAATGAAATTAAGGGTATGTCATCATGGCTTGCCTGTGTAAATAGAGAAAAATATTCAACAATCATTGCTCAATGTGAAAATCTATTGAAATAGCAAATGGTTAAAATGATTTGTTGAGATTGTATAATAAGATTGGCAAAAGTAAAAAAGTTTTTTGATTGACATATAATAAATTAATCGAAATAAAAGTGTTTATTAATTAATGCATAAAAGGATGAATTAACATTGATAAAATATTGACAAATTATACAAATATAGTATAATTAACTTGTAAGAAAAATTAAGTAAAAGTAATTCAATAATTTCTTGGCCTTTTTGCTGTAGTGTTGCGCTACGGTTGTAATTTGTCAAGTATACACCATTAAGTTATGCGCAATTTAGCTCCACACACTAACTGTGCACATTTAAAACCTATCCTTCGGTTATGTGACAGTTAGTATGTTCCGCCTAAGTGTCATAACAGAATAATATGAATTGTTAGCAAGAAATTATTGAATATGGATGCTGTATAGAATTAAGAATATATCTTGATTTTATACAGCTTTTGTTTTTATAGAAATGTAATGTTCTTAAATTTAATGACCGACGAAGGATATCTTTTGTTATCTATGTAGAGTTTATAAAAATGAGTGCGATAAAGATGAAATTATATATTTGAGCATATGCTAAAGAAGCATTAATTTATAAAATTGTAAAACCAAATATAAAGTAAAGTTAATGATAATTAGTATATTTATATTTAGAATAATAACATTTCTCCTGTGCAAAATATAAATGTATTTCAAACTAAACTTACTAAATAAATTTATTTGAATCATATAATATAAATTTTCAAAGTATAAGTTAAAATACCACAAAAATTTATACTATGCATATTCAAATGATAAAGGAGAAAGTATGGAGAACAAAGGAATAAAATTAGAAAATACCTATATTAATCTACCAGAAATGTTTTATTCAAAGCAGAATCCTAGTAAAGTTCCAAGTCCTGAGATTATTAAATTTAATGATAAGCTTGCTGATGATTTAGGTATAGACAAGGATTTTATGAAGTCGCAAGAAGGTATAGATATACTTGCAGGAAATAAGGTACTAGAAAATACTGTTCCTATTGCAGAAGCATATGCAGGACATCAGTTTGGATATTTTACAATGCTTGGTGATGGAAGAGCAGTATTACTTGGAGAAGTAATTTCTAAAGATAATAAGAGATTTGATCTTCAGCTTAAAGGAAGTGGAAAGACACCATATTCAAGAGGTGGTGATGGAAAAGCAGCTTTAGGTCCTATGCTTAGAGAATATATAATAAGTGAAGGAATGCATAGCCTTGGAATTAAGTCAACTAGAAGTCTTGCTGTACTTAAAACTGGTGAAATTGTATATAGGGATACTGAACTTGATGGTGCTATACTTGCACGTATTGCTGAAAGTCATATACGTGTAGCAACCTTTGAATTTGCAGCGAAGTTTGGACGTGAAGAAGATGTAAAAGCGCTTGCTGATTATACTATAGAAAGACATTTTAAAGATAAAAACGAAATTAATAATACTAATAGTGATTATATAAATAATCTTGATAAGGATAATAAATATCTTGCATTACTAGCCAAAGTAGTAAAAAGACAGGCCGAACTTATAGCAAAATGGCAGCTTGTAGGATTTATTCATGGAGTAATGAATACAGATAATATGTCCATATGTGGTGAAACTATAGATTATGGTCCATGTGCATTTATGGATACATATGATCCAGATACAGTTTTTAGTTCTATTGATATCTATGGAAGATATGCATATAAAAATCAGCCTAAAATGGCAGTATGGAACTTATCTAGATTTGCAGAAACATTATTACCATTAATAAATGAAGAAAATAATAATGATGAAGATATGGATGAAACAGTTAAGACTGTCGAAAAGGTATTAAGTGCATTTACAATATTATATGAAAGTGAATGGATGTCTGGAATGAGAAAAAAGCTTGGACTATTTAATGAAGAGGAAAATGATAAAGTAATCATAAATGAACTCTTAGATATTATGAAAGAGAACAAAGCAGATTATACAAATACTTTTTATTATTTAACTACTGGATATGTGGAAAATTTACCTTTTGTTGCATCAGAAAAATTTAATAACTGGTATGCATTATGGAGTGAAAGATTGAAGAGGCAAAATGAAACAATTAAAGATATCAGAGAGCTTATGGAAAATAATAATCCAGCTGTGATTCCAAGAAATCATAGAGTAGAGGAAGCTTTATCAGATGCACAGAAAGGCAATTATAAAACTATGAATTCGTTATTGGAAGTGCTTAAAAATCCTTATGACTATTCTAAGGTAAATTCAGAATATATTGAAGTACCTAAGAATTCAAGCTGTGGATATAAAACTTATTGTGGAACATAATTTAATAAATGATTTTAATGTTAAATATATCTTTTGTTATTAAAGTTTATTTAAAGAAGTATTATGGGGTTATGAATATATTTTGTTAATTACAAATATATGGTAAAATCATTCTAGAAACTTAATAATATTACATAAGTAAAAATTAATGGGATAGTTTTGAGGGGGACAAATAATGAAATTAACAGAATTTGATTCAAATAAAAAAGCAGTTATTAATGCAGAAGATGTAGTTAATAAAATAGAAGGATGTCCTGAAACAATAGTAACATGTTTTTCTAAAAAGATAATAAATAAAGCCGTAGAAATTTATAAGCCAGAAGTTATTGGATTTGTTCATAATGCAAATGGTGATATTCCATTCTATAAATTGAATATAAATGGAAAGCGCATAGGGCTTATTATGTCTATGGTTGGAGCACCTGCTGTTGTATCTCAATATGAAGATTTATTTGTGATGGGAGTAAAAAATATACTTGTTTTTGGAACATGTGGAGTATTAGATAAGAGCATAGAAGATTGTTCAATTATTATCCCCAATAAGGCTGTGCGAGATGAAGGGACAAGTTTTCATTATGCTAAAAGTAGTGATGAGATATATGTTAATAGTAAAGCACTTGAAAAAATGATTGAATATTTTAATAAAAGACAAATTAAATATGTATCAGGAAAAGTTTGGACAACCGATGGTTCATATCGTGAAACAGCGAAAAAGGTTAAAAAGAGAAAAGAAGAAAACTGTATATGTGTAGATATGGAATGTTCAGCAATTGCAGCATTAGCACAGTTTAGAAATAAAGATATTGGTCAGTTTTTCTATGCAGCAGATAACCTTGATAGTGAAAGATGGGAGCCTAGAAGTCTGATTAGTGATGTTGAAGATGATATGAAAACAAAAATTTTAAATATAGCATTAGAGCTGGCAGAAAAATTATATTTATAACAGGTATTGTTTATTAGATAAAAAACAACATTTATTTAAAACAGAAGAATATGGATTTGATTTCATATGTTAGCATGTTAAGATTAAAAATTATTTTAAAATATATTGAATGCGTGTATAAATTATAGTCATATATAAATGGGAAAGAAGGACCAGTATGGAAG
>DPOH01000058.1 GCA_003539755.1 Clostridium sp. | reverse complement strand
ATTCTAACCTATACAAATTATTTGAATTTATTGTTAAAATTATCAAATACATATCCTATTTTTATTTTCGTTAAATGTTTTCATTCCTTAATATTAATTTACTTACTTTTTATTTCTTTTATAGTTCAATAAATATTAATTATGTTACTAAGCTATCTAATTATTTCTTACTCCAAAAATAAAAAATAATTACTTCATGTAAATATATCTAAATACGAATAAATATTTGTCATTGACAAATATTTACTAAAGAGTTATTATAATTTCAAAGTAAAAATTTGGAAGGTGATAGGATGAGAATTTCAAAAGATCCTAAAGTAAGAAAGCAAGAAATAATAGATACTGCAATGAAGTTATTTTCTGAAAAAGGATATGAATTCACTTCTATTAGTGATATTGCAAAAGAAATGAATGTTGTTTCTGGTTTATGTTATAGATACTTCAAATCAAAAGAAGAAATATATAAAACTGCAATTTCTCTTTATGCAAAAGAATGTAGTATTCCAATAATTAATATACTAAATCAGCAATATTCAACTCTTAATGAATTTGTAGAAAAATATACTAAGTTTTTTATTGATATCGATGGAAAAGAAAAATACCATGATATTTTACATGATAAAAAAAATATGCTCTTTCATAAACAACTTGAAATTGAAATGATAAATTTAATAGAACCATATTCAATTGCTCTTCTAAAAAAATTCAAAGAAGATAAATTAATTAATATTGCTGATCCAACATACATAGCTAAGTTTATACTTCATGGTCAAATGCCAATAATTAATGATGATTCAATTTCACCTGAAAACAAAATCCAAATTATAAAGTCTATAATTTTCAAAATAATAAAATAAAATATATTAGGGCTTCTACGTATCTCAATAATCTTATGTAATACTGTAGTTGTCCTAAAAAAATATATATTGAGTGAATATGTGTCATTGAAACATATTCATTAAATGAAAGGATGATTTAAATGAGTAAATTAACAACAATAAAACAAACAACAAAAAAACATTTTGATGAAACAGCTCAATATTATAATGAAAGCAGTGACGGTAAATTTGTAAAATGCATGTATGATGAAATTTTGAATAGAGTTCTCTCTGTCCCTAATGGTAATATTTTAGATTTAGGATGTGGTAATGGAAATATCCTTAAACTTCTCGAAGAAAAAACAAGTTCAAATCTCTATGGATTAGACTTATCAGATAACATGATAAGTGAAGCAAAAAAACGCCTTGGTAAAAATGTAACTTTAACTGTTGGAGATTCTGAAAATCTCCCATATAAAAACGATAAATTTGATGTAATAATATGCAATGCATCTTTTCATCACTACCCTCATCCAGATATTGTTTTAAAGGAAATACACAGAGTTCTAAAAGATAATGGGGTATTTATCTTGGGAGATCCCACTATTCCTTTTAACTTATTTAGAAATATATTTAATTTCTTCTTAAAGTATTCTAATTCAGGTGATTATAAAATATATAATCAAAAAGAAATTAATCATCTTCTTAATAAGAATAACTTCAAAATTTATAAATTCAAAATGATAAATCATCGTACTTTTGCATTAAATGCTTTAAAAATCAATTAAAAATAATACCATTTCAACTAAAAATAAAAGTTGAAATGGTATTTTCTCTAATATTATTTATTTTTATTTCATTCCATAAAACTCATCTTCCTCGAATCCAAGATAAGTATCTGTCAAATCATTTACTGGTGATATTTCAATCATGCATAAATGATTACAAGGAATATTTAGCTCTACTTTATAATTTCCATCCTCTTCAAATAACTTTTCATCAGTCTGAAGTGGTTCAGCTGAAGCTTTAAGAATTTCAATTTGTTCTTTATTCAAAGTACGTGGCTTTCCAAGGTTACTCCATGTTTGCAATGGATTTGCGTGTCTTCCTCCAACATCTTTCTTAAGCAGAATAGCTTGAAAACCTATTGATGGAATAGTAAAGTTATAGCTTATATCTGGCACTGTTTTATGATCTCGCATATCGTGATAATTCCAACCTATAATCACATACTTGTCATTCTTCTTTGTAACTATAACATTATCATCTCTATAAAGAAGTTCGTTTCCTACTTTAGAGAAAAACTCAAAAGTATAGAATGTAGGTTTCTTTATAGAATTTAAAGCTACAAGGCCAAAACCCCCATGAAATTCTGACTTAGGTACATCACTTTCTTCAAATACATCACTAAATGTCCAATATGAATAAGAATCTGCATATTCTCCTGCTTCACTTAAAATACGCGCTATATAAGCTGCATTAAAATCAGTATCATGAACTGGACAGTTTGGGACATATGAAGTATTAAATTCTGTTATATGAAGAGGCATATTAGTAATCTCACTATAATCATTCATTATAGCTCTAGTTTCCTTAAGTTCATCAATCATAACAGTTGCTTTTCTCATTGTATGATGTACATATTGTCCTGCACTTCTAGGATCATTTGCTGTATAGCAATGGCGTGTAATAAAATCAAGAGGAGATTTATTTTCTATACAATGTTCAAAGAAACCTCTAAGCCATTTTTCTGTCTCAATACCACAGATTGCCGGTCCTCCTACTTTTATTCTATCATCAACTTCCTTTACAGCTTTTGCAGAATAGTCATAAAGCTTAAAATATTCTTCCATTGTTCTAGCCCAGAATCCTATATTAGGTTCATTCCATACTTCAACTGGCCATGTAACAACTTCCTCCCTTCCATATCTTTCAATTAAGTGATTTAATGTAGCCTTAATAAGCTCAGCCCACTTTTCATATGATGATGGAGGTGTTGCATTCCCCTTCCAATAGAATACGCATTGTTCACCAGTTTTAAGATTTTCAGGCATAAATCCAAGTTCTAAAAATGGTTTAATATTATTTTCAAGATAAGAATCCATTATTCTATCTAGATATGTGAAATTATAAAAAACATGTTTTTTTCCATCTAATTCACATTCACGATATATTGCAACATCATCACAAAATAATCCATGACCTCTTATATATTTAAAGTGTATAGCATCTTGTACCATTTTTAAATGATCTAAATATTCCTTTTGAAGAGCTAGACCCATTCTTCCAGTGCCTACACAATAAGTTGCATTGTTTTTAAATTCTTTCCCCTTTGCTGGTACTTTTACTTCCTTTATCATAAAAAATCCTCCCGAAATCAACCTATAATAACATCAAATCAAACTAAAATTATGTTAAAACAATAGTAGTAGTTACTTCTGCTAAATCCTTATTTAAATCTTTATCTTCTGGCAAGTCTAATACTGGATAACCATCTATATCAAAATGAACACGACGAATTCCTGATGATCTTGGTCCATCTATATTTTTTCTTGCATGATAAGTGTTCCAAACAGACCCTTCATCATCTATTACATATGCATTATGGCCTGGTCCATCTTCACCTTTTATGCTTCTAGATGTAAGTAATGGATAGTTGCTTTTTCTCCAGCTATCAGGATTTAATAAATCTGCTCCAATTTCAGCAGTTAATAATCCTACAACATAAGTTGCATCTATTAATGCACTCGAGAAAGTCAAGAAAATTCTATTATCTCTAAATAAAGCAAATGGTCCTTCGTCTACAAATACGTGATTATTAGCCCATCCATAGTCTGGCTTTGAAATTACAACCGGATCAGTTATAAGCTTCCAAGGCTCCTTTACATCTACCTTTGCAATATATAGCCATGCTCCAAGATCTATAGGAAGGAACTGACGCTGTGACCAAACAACATAATACTCACCATTCACTTCAAAGTTAGTCATATCAAGAGAAATTGTTTTTCCTGCTTCACAAAGATAAGTACCATCCTTTTTTACAACTCTATGAGGTCTTGACCAATCCTTTGCATTCATTGGATTTCCACCTTCTCTAAGCTTCATAACATGAGACTCTTCATAGAAAAATTCTCCTTGTGTAGCTCCATGGAAAATATAAAGCTGTCCATCTACTATATGAAATTCTGGAGCCCAAAGTAATCCTCCAATATCTTCATAAGTACTTGAATCAAGTATTAATTTCTCTTCAGCAGTTAATAGCTTAGGAATAGTATCTGCCTCTCTCATGTATAATGTATGATTACCATCAGCATCATTTGTAGCAATAAAATAATACTTTCCATTCCATTTACCTATGCATGGATCAGCACGATTTTCTTTAATAGGGAATTCATAATGATCCTGATGTATTCTGCCTTCTATTTTATATGATCCTTTTTTACTCCAATCAACATTTTCAATATTCCAATCTATATATTTTGTATGAGTTGTTCCATCACTGTAAATAGCTTTTGCTTTAATGTTTTTTAAATCATCAACTGAATTCACATTAACATTTTGTGGAACTTCAACTTTTACATTAGTAGGAACAGTAAGTCTGCATACTAATCTATGGGCAATATCATCAGATACTTTTATTACATTTCTTGATACTAATCCTTCTATATCAGCATTAACAGTTTCAATATTAAATGCTTCTGCCTTTTCTGGAATAGATGCTGAATTAACGTCTGATATATCTTTAATATAATTCTTATAATAATTTCCTTTTTCATCACACCAATGAATTACATAATTATCATTTTCCCTATCATACTCACATGTAACATCATCTACATAAGTATCCATATTTAAATCTATTAAACCGATTTCATTATAAGACAAAAGGTCTTTTGAAGTGCATAAAAGAATCTTACCTTTACTTTCGCTATCATTTTCACCTTCTGCTTCTGTACGGATACATACGACTCCAAATGTTCCATCTTTTAAATTAAATAAATAAGGCTTTTTTAAACTTTTAGCAATCAACAAGCCGTTATCGTTTTCTGTTGCCTTCACAAATAATACTCCTGAATTATGATTCAATTCTTGAAATTTTGCTCCATCATTGCTATATGCTATATGCATACTATAAGCTAACTTTTTTGAATAAATAATATCTTCTTTATTCTTTCTTGTATAACAAAGTATATAATTTGAATACTCATTTATATTTTCCATAACAATATATCCTACCTTTCTATATTAAATAATTGATAATTTACACTAACAATAAAAAATTCTTCAATCTAGAATTCTTATAAAACAATTAATCATTTCAATTATTTTCAAGGTCATTATATTTTATTTACTAATAGTTAACAATGATATATACTAATAAATAGTTGATATATCCAAAGATTGGAGTGATGATTTTGACAAATATTATGTATGCAGGATGTAACGCAGTACATTCAGAAGATTTTGTTTTTGATATTCCAAATGGTCATGACTGCTACCTTCTTGTTATTACTAAGACTTCAGCTATTTTCTGGGTAGATAATGCATTAAAAGAATATCCCCCTCATAGTGCTGTTCTCTATAAACCACATCAAAAAATATATTATAAGGCTTGTGAAAAATATTATATTAATGATTGGATACGCTTTGAATCTGATGAATCTTATATTGCTGATACACGAATTCCATTTGGAATTCCTTTCTCTATAGATGATCCAGATTACTGTTCTAAATTATTTGATCTTATTGTAAGTGAAAATTCATTTAAAAAAGACTACAGAGAATCTTCAATTGATTATTTATTAAGAATTTTATTTAATAAACTTTCTGAGTCATGCTGCCATACAGATATTACGCCTCAGTATTATAATCTCTTAAATTTAAGAAAAGAAATTCATAATAATCCAAGTAATAACTGGACAGTCTCAGCCATGGCAGAATTTATACATATAAGTCAGGGGTACTTACAGACAATTTACAAGAAAACATTTGGTATTTCTTGTGTTGATGATGTTATCGACAGCAGAATACGTTTAGCAAAAGAATATCTACTTTACTCTAATCATACAATTTCAGAAATTTCTATTCTTTGTGGCTATAATAATACTGAGCATTTCTGTCGTCAATTTAAAAAGATTACAAACTATACCCCTGGTAATTTCCGTAAAAACAGAATAAATTGTTCTAAAATACAATATCTTTAAATTTATTTTTCAAATCATTTATATTATTTCTAGACAGATAACTGAACATATTCATTTATTATTAACTTATTACTTGTATTTACAAATAATATATTATTGACCTTTATTCACTTTAAACATAATGAATTAGTGTTCTTTTATCTTACTACTATAAAAAGACAGTAAAAAAAGATGATTTCTGCAATTAGCAGAAGTCATCTTTATATTATTTCACAGAAAATTATAGAAATTTTAAATACTAAGCTTAAGTTATACCAATGCTTTGAATAAGATCTTTATACTATTTAAATCCTCGCATTGAATCTTGTTCAATTTCTAGTTCATTAAATATCATATTAACTACTGATATATATTCCTGCACTGAACTTGTTTTTCTAATTTTCTTAGCATATTTTTCATGATTAGAAAACATATTTTTCATATAAAACCAAAATTCTTTCATTTTAAATAAGGCATTTTTATCTCCAGATAGAATTTCTTTATAACCTTCAAATACTATATGGTGAAACTCTTTTAACTTCTCTTTATCAACTACTTCTTTATTTTTAATCTCACCTATAAGACCTGGATTTGCAATGATTCCTCTTCCAAGCATTACTCTATCTAAAGCTGGATATTCTTCTCTTAGATTTTCATAATCTCTCACATTAAAAATATCCCCATTATAACATAATGGATTTTTGCTATGCTCTTCTGCATACTTATATATCTCCATATTAGGCGTATTTTTATAATAATCCTTTTGAATTCTTGGATGTATTATAAGTTCTTCTAAAGGATATTTATTATATATATCTAAAAGCTTATAAAATTCATCTGGTGAATCTTTACCTATTCTTGTTTTTATAGATATTTTTGCATCAGTTCCACTGAATACTTCATCTAAAAACTTATCTAATTCATCTGGCAGTGCTAAAAATCCCGAACCTCTATTCTTTCCTACAACTGTCCCAGATGGGCATCCTAAATTTAAGTTTATTTCATTATATCCAAATTCCTTAAGTGCATTTACTGTATCTAAAAAATATTCTGAATTGTTTGTTAGAATCTGTGGTACCACATACATTCCTTTATTATGTTCTGGTAATATATCATTTAGCTCCCTTGATTTAAGACATTTATTAATGCTTGGTACAATAAATGGTGTAAAATATTTATCTATATTTCCAAAAAGACTGTTATATGCATTTCTATATATGTATCCTGTGACACCTTCTAATGGTGCAAAATAAAATTTCATTTCATACGACTCCTTATTATGTAATTCACATTAATTATATATAGTACGTATACTTTTGTATAGTGACTGTTTTCATTTAGCTAATTTTCAACAAATACTGAAAAAAAGAAAAGAAACAAGATATTTCTTGAATATCTTGTTTTATAATTTAATATATTTATTAACGTTTAGCATCTCTTATCACTTTTACAAGTTGTATCAAAACTGTAGGTATAAATGCACATACATAAACTGTAATTATATTATTAACAGTTAATGGTGTAACTTGAAATAATGTTTGAAGAGCTGGTATAAATAGTACAGCATTCACTAAAATTATGCCTATTCCAAATGCCATCCAGCTAAATCTATTACTGAAAAATCCAATTGAAAATAATGATTTCTTTCCTCTGCAGTTAAATCCATGGAATAATCTCGCAATACATAAAGTACTAAATGCCATTGTCATCGCAATGCTTACAGAACCTTGTCTTAATCCTATATGGTAAGCTATCATTGTAAATGTACCAATAGTTAATCCTTGTACTGCAATACTTGTTAAAAACTCTTTAGTCAATATGGATTCCTTAGCATTTCTAGGCTTATCATTAAGTACATCCTTTTTAGACTTCTCCATACCAATAGCAATAGCAGGAAGACTATCAGTAATAAGATTTATAAATAACAAGTGAACTGCTGCAAATGGAGCTGGGAGAGCAAAGATTGAAGCATAAAGCACACTTAATATTCCAGACATATTACCTGAAAGCAAAAATTTAATCGCGTTCTTAATATTTGAATATATATTTCTTCCATTAGCTACTGATTTTACTATAGTTGCAAAATTATCATCAGTCAAAATCATAGATGCCGCATCCTTAGAAACTTCTGTTCCTGTAATCCCCATTGCTATTCCAATATCAGCCTGTTTAAGCGCTGGAGCATCATTAACACCATCACCAGTCATAGCAACAATATTACCTTTATTCTGCCATGCTCTTACTATTCTAATTTTATGTTCTGGAGATACTCTTGCATAAACAGATATATCTTCTAATTTTTCATCAAGTTTGCTATCAGACATATTATCAAGTTCAATACCATCAATAGCTATATCTCCATCTTTAAATATTCCAATTTCCTTTGCAATAGCAGAAGCTGTTATCTTATGATCTCCTGTAATCATGATTGGTTTTATAGAAGCCTTTCTACAGTCAGCAACTGCTGCCTTTGATTCTTCTCTTGGGGGATCAATCATAGAAATAAGACCAAGAAAAGTAAATCCATTTTCATCTTCCAAGTTCAATTGCTTTTCTTTTTCAAGTTCTTTATATGCAAAAGCAAGAACTCTAAGCCCATGCTGAGATAGATCTCTATTTGCTTTATTTATATCATCAGCATCCTGCGCTGTAAATCCCTTTACTCCAGACGAAGTTTTTATATATATAGTTCTTTCTAATAATACATCTAAAGCTCCTTTAGTTATCATTATATATTTCCCATCAATCTCATGAAGGGTACTCATAAGCTTTCTATCAGAATCAAATGGAATTTCATTCAATCTAGGATAACTCTTTCTATATTCAATTTCATTTATAGAAAAATTATGTCCTAAATTAGTTAAAGCTACTTCGGTCGGATCACCTATTTCATTTCCTCCTATGGAAGTTGCATCACTGCATAATATAGAACTTTCAACTAAAAACTTTTCTAAAGGATTAGTTATTTCAATATTTTCTGCATCAATCATTTTATTATCTATAAAAATTTTTTTAACAGTCATTTTATTTTGAGTTAATGTCCCTGTTTTATCTGAACATATTACAGATACACAGCCAAGACCTTCAACTGCTTTAAGTTTCTTAATAATTGCATTTTCTTTAGCCATAGTTTGAGTACCTAAAGCAAGAACAATTGTAACTATTGAACTTAAAGCTTCTGGAATTGCTGCAACAGCCAATGCAACTGCAAACATTAATGAATCGAGAAGCCTAATACCTCTATACATGCTTAATGCAAAAACCACTATACATATTCCTATAATACCTATGGCTAATTTTTTAGAAAACTCATCTAATGATACTTGAAGAGGGGTAGCTTTTTCTTGAGTTTCTTCCATTAAAGAAGCTATTTTTCCCAATTCAGTATTCATTCCAGTCTTAGTAACTAGAATTGTAGCTCTTCCATATGTAACCAAAGAACTTGAAAACACCATATTTTTCTGATCACCAAGTGCAACATTATCTTTGTTTATAGTATCTTGAGACTTTTCAACTGCTTCAGATTCACCAGTTAAAGAGCTTTCATTAACTTTAAGAGAATAGTTTTCTAGAATTCTACCATCTGCTACAATTAAATCACCAGCTTCAACAAGCAGAATATCTCCAGGTACTACATTCTTTGATGGTATTTCATTCTTTTTTCCATTTCTTATAACTCTAGCTTGCGGTGATGATAATGCTTTCAAACTATCCAGAGACTGCTCAGCTTTAACATATTGAACTGTCCCTAAAACTGCATTTATTAAAATAACAGCAATTATGACAATTGTACTTTCTATATTTCCAGTTGCTGCCGAAATAATTGCTGCTGCTATTAATATAATAACAAGAACATCTTTAAACTGATCAAAAAACACTGAAAATAAGCTTTTTTGCTCCTTCTCTTTTAAAGTATTTTCACCTTCAGATTTTAAATTTTCTTCTGCTTTATTACTTGATAATCCCTCCATCGATGAATTTAATTCATTCAAACATTCATCTGTAGTCTTATTAAATTAATTGTTCATACTATATTTTCCTTTCTAAATTTGAATATTTTTAAAACTTCAATTTATATA
>DPOH01000321.1 GCA_003539755.1 Clostridium sp. | reverse complement strand
TTCTTCTTTCCCCCCCCTCACACCCCCCCCCCCGCGTTCCATTTTCTCTTTTCCTGCAGTGGCCCCGCCTCCCCCCAGCCCCCCACTTCCCTCTTCGTCGGCAGCGTCAGGTGTGTATAAGAGAGAGGGAAGAAGTATTGTTTGTAAAAGTGCAATGAATGTAGCATTTGTAACAGTAATAGTAGATGGAGGGACAATGTACAGAGATAAATTATCATTTAATACAGATACAAATATTGCTGCAACAAGAACACAAGAAGTTGAAATGAAAGATAAATTTAAGGCTAATATACTTATGGTGCTTCCAGCAGTTATATTAAATGCAGTATTATTATTTTTCAATTCTTCAGTATCTGTTGCAGGTGATGGGGAGTATGCATTTAATTTGATTAATATTATTCCTTATTTTGTAATAATAACATTATCTGTTTTAGGTTTAAATGTTGTTAAGGTCATGGCTTTAGGAATTATTTCAGGAATGGTTATTGGAGTTATTAATGGAGATTTTTCAATACTTCAATCATTGACAGTAATTCATGATGGAATGATTGGTATGGAGGATATGGCTGTTATTACTATCTTTGTTGGAGGTATGGTTTCATTAATGGAGTATTTGGGAGGAATTGATTACCTTCTCGAAAAATTAACTTCTAAAACAAATAGCAAAAAAGGAGGTGAGTTCAGTATTGCTGCACTTGTTAGTCTTTTAGATATTGCAACAACAAATAATACTGTATCAATAATTGCAGCAGGTCCAATAGCCAGAGATATTGCAGATGAATTTAATATAGAACGTACAAGAGTAGCAAGTATTTTAGATATTTTTTCATCAGCTTTTAATGGGCTTCTTCCATACGCTGGGCAATTATTAGTAGCAGCTGGGTTAACAGGCGTCACACCAACAAGTATAATGGTTTATAACTGGTATTCAGTATTAATGCTCGTATTTGGAGTAATATTCATATTTATTGGATGGCCTAATTTTTCAAAGAAATCAGAATTAGTAAAAAGTAATAAAGGAGATGTAGTGAGAATTGCAAAAAATAGCTAGTTTTACAATAGATCATATAAAATTATTACCAGGAGTTTATGTTTCAAGAAAGGATAATGTTAATGGCAACGTAATTACAACATTTGATTTACGTATGACAGCACCTAATCGTGAACCAGTAATGAATACTGCAGAAGTACATACTGTAGAGCATCTTGGTGCAACATTTTTAAGAAATGATGAAGAGTATAAAGATAGAGTAATATACTTTGGACCTATGGGTTGCAGGACAGGATTTTATCTAGTACTTGCAGGAGATTATGAATCTAAAGATATAGTATCTTTTATTAAGAGAATGTATAAATTTATATCTGTATTTGTAGGAGAAGTACCAGGTGCTTCAGCAAAAGATTGCGGAAATTACTTAGATATGAATTTACCAATGGCACGTTATATTGCTAAAAAATATTTAGATGAAGTGCTTGAAAATATTTCAGATGAGAGATTAATTTATCCAGAATAGTATCGTATCTATTCATTATAGTAATGATAGTAAGGATTATTAAATATCATCGTTGCCACCAATGGCAACGATGATATTTTTGTTTATTTAGGAATATTAAATTTATATGTTATTAATTATAGAAAAGTAATGATTAATAACAGAATATAATTGTAATAAAACTATTTATCTAGTTTAGAGATTAAATTTTCCATATATCCGTCTTCAAATGGACTCTTGAATCCAATATTGTGAAGCATATTTGGGAATGTATCTTTTGCAGATTCCTTACAGAAAGAAAGATATTTATTCCATGCATCAGTATAGTTTTCATCCATTTTAATTTTAAATTGTAATGCACAAGTTTGAGCTATACAATAATCAATATAATAAAATGGATATTGATATATATGAAGTTGAAGCTGCCATCTACGTCCTTCACCTAGGAATTCATCATTTTCATATTTTAAATGTGGTTTATATTGCTTTTCTAAGTCTTGCCATACTTTTCTTCTTTCTTCCTTAGTAAGCTCTGGATTAGAATATACTATTTCTTGGAATTCATCTACCATACATCCATAAGGAATAAATGCAATTGCTTCGTGTAAATGCATCTTTCTATAGTCATCAGCTCTATCACCAAAGAATAAATCCATCCATTTTTCAGTAAAGAATTCCATGGACATTGAGTGAGTTTCAGCAGTTTCTGATTTTATATCATTATGTTCCATTATTTCATAATTTCTTGTTATAAATCCTTGGAAAGCATGACCACATTCATGAGTAATAACATCAACATCATCACTTGTACCATTAAAATTAGCAAATATTATTGGAGCTTTATAAGTATAAAGCATATCCATATATCCACCAGCAGTTTTATTAGGTCTTCCAAGAACATCAAATAAATCATGTTCTAACATAAAATCAAAGAATTCCTTAGTTTCAGGAGATAATTCACTGTACATTTTTTGACCTGCTTCAAAAATATCATTTGCAGTTCCTATAGGAGCAGGATTTCCATTTTTAAAAGAAATACTTTCGTCAACAGAATCAAGCTTATCTAGTCCTAATCTTTTTCTTCTTTCTTCATGTAATTTACTTGCAAAAGGAACAAGATATTTTTTTATCTGTTCTCTGAAGTTTCTAACTTCATCTATGCCATAAGTAGTTCTACCCATATTATAATAGCCGACTTCAACATAATTTTTGCAGCCTAATTTCTTTGCTTGTTCAGTTCTGTTTTTTACCAATTTATCATATATATCATCTAATTGATCTTTAACTTTATTAAGAGCTTCAGTTCTAGCTTTAACAGCTTCGATTCTTACATCTCTATTATTAGAAGTTAAGTATTTACCTAAAAGGGATAAGTTTAATTCTTCACCTTGAAAGTTAATTTTGACTTCAGCTAGAAGCTTGCTATATTCAGATCGAAGAGCATTTTCTTTTTGTTTTAAAGGTATTATAGATTCATTAAAGGATTTTAAATCAAATTCAATATTTTTAAATGCTATTTCACCTATAGATTTTTTAAAATCATCTTTAAATTTACTATTAAATAGTTCCTTTTTATACTCATTTTCAAAAGCAGTTATTTTAGGTGAGATTTCATCATAGTAATTTTGTTCAGTTTCATAAAATTTATTAGTTACATCGCCATCATGTCTTAATTGCACTAATAGAGTAGTTGTCATCATTCTTTTTATTAATTCATAATACTTTTTGTGAATTGAAAACTGTTCTTCATAAGATTCTGCATTTTTAAAATTATCTAAAATTTTTCTGCCTTCACTTTTAAAAGATTCAAGTGTAAACCTTTCATAAGGTAGAGTATTTAACTTAAATATATTTTTTGTCATAACTAGTCCTCCGAATGCTATAAATTTTTAAAAATACAATGTATTTGTTAAAATTATACAATTTAGTATAGAAATAATCAAGATTTAAACACTATATTAATGGATTAATCATATATATGAAGTTAGATATATAATTGTGATTAAAAGTTATTATATAAAGATTTATACATAAGTCATAGTATATATAGTTAAAAAATATACTAATAATATAGTGATAATTTTAGAGAAAGTGTTATACTTATAAGTGCAAATAATGACATGATTTTTGTGCTTGGAGGGAAAGAAAATGAATATTTTTGCAAAAAGTGTTATGGAGCATACTGATTCTCAGTATAATGAATATGGGAATAAGGTAAAAGATATGCAACAAGATATTAATTTTGATTTACAAGAATATAAAGATGTAAATCAAAAGATTATAAGATTAGACAGCCTAGGAAAAACATGTGATATTCTTATGGGTAAGTTTAAAGAAGAAAAGGAAAATAACATTGCATCTAAAATAGTTAAAGTTATAAAGGTATTAGTAATTCTTTTTTCTTTATATTCTGCATTTACTAAAATAAGTCCACAAGTAACAAGTGAAGCATTAAGTGGAAATGCAATTAATAGTATTGTTGTTGATGTAGTAGTATGTATTATTACTATTATTGTAGTATCATGTATAGCTAAGGTAGTGAATGAAATTATTAAAAAATTATACGATGAAAAAATAATAGAACTTTCTTTGAAAAAAGCTGTTATAGAATCAAATTACAAACAATTAAGCAAAGATGACAATATTTTATTAAATAAAGAACTTATTGAAATTAAAGAAGTAAAATAATATATAATTTAAATATTAAATTATTTGTAATCAATAAATAGAACAAGCCTTTTGGATATAGATATAATCCAAGGGACTTGATTATTTTTAAAGAATTTCAGATAAAATTTCTTTACATATTTTATTTGCTTCTTTATGCTTTCTGTTATTTTCAAGGAATTCTATAAATTTAAGTTTTATATCTCTAAATAGAAAAAATGAATTATTTATTTTATGTTGTAGAAAAGAAATAAATACTATTATAATAATCTTAGTATTATATGTTTATTATGGAGGAATAAAGATGAAACTAGGCATAATTGGAGCAGGAATGATTGTAAAGA
>DPOH01000110.1 GCA_003539755.1 Clostridium sp. | reverse complement strand
TAGATAGTTTAAATAATAATATAGGTAGTTTAAATAATAATGTAGGTAGTTTAAATAATATTATAGATAGTTTAAAGAAAAAGTTAAATAAACAAATAAAAATTAATGAAGATATGGTTAATTCTAAAAGCTGGAGATATACAAAAGTGATTAGAAAAATAAGTAGTATTATGAAAGGTTTATAAAATGAAAGGAAAAAACGAGATTAATTATTCTATTGATAAATTTGAGTATGTAGATGGAATTGTAGAAGCTTATGGTTGGGCATTTGAGTCAGAAGTACAAACGGAAAAAGCGGATATTATTATTATTAATAATCATGAAGAATATAAAATGCCATGTATGTCATGTATTGAAAGAACTGATGTTTATAATGTTTATAATAATCAAAATTCATTAAATTCTGGTTTTTCAACTAAATTTAGAATTAATAATTTCAAAAAGGTTACAATATATTTAGAAATAAATGGAAAGAAGAGGGTGCTTTTAGGAACATTAAAAAATTCTTTTATAAAATTATTAGGAATATATATAAAAAAAATTAATAAACAAAATATAAAGAAAGCTATAATGCTTGTTAAAAAAAATGATATTAATACTTTAATGAATGTTGGTAAGCAATTTTTATTAGAAACAGTAAATAGTGAAGAACAATATGATGACTTGAAAGGTTTTATTAATAATAATGTATTACAGAATAATGAGATTTCAAATGAAATTTATAATAATACTATAGACATAATAATTCCAGTATACAATGGGTATGATTATTTTGAAAAATTGTTTGGGACACTATGTAAAACCAAAATGAAGTATAGATTATTAATTGTTAATGATAACAGTACGGATAGCAGGGTTAATGATTATTTACAAGAATATAAAAGAGAAAATGATAATGTAGTATTAATAAATAATGAAGAAAATCTAGGTTTTGTAAAAAGCGTTAATAAAGCATTAAGGGTTTCTCAAAATCATGTTGTTTTATTAAATACAGATGTTGAGGTTCCAAACGAATGGTTAGAGAGATTAATGACACCTATAATATGTAATAATGATGTTGCCAGCAGTACACCATTTACTACATGTGGAACTATATGTAGTTTTCCTGATTTTTGTAAAGATAATGATATTTTTGAAGATTATACATTAGAAACTATTGATAATGAATTTAAAAAGATAAAACCACATTACTATAAGCTGCCAACAGGTGTTGGTTTTTGTATGGGAATGAATAAGAAGGCATTAGAAAAAGTTGGTTTACTTGATGAAGAGGTTTTTGACAAAGGATACGGTGAAGAAAACGATTGGTGTCAGAGAGCTATAAAGAACGGTTATAAGAATGTCTATGTTGAAAATTTATTTGTATATCATAAACATGGAGGAAGTTTTTTAAGTGAGGAAAAGAAAAGACTTATAGAAAGAAATGGACAATTTCTTTTGAAAAAGCATCCTAATTATAATGCAGATGTAGCTGAATTTTGTAGAAGGGATCCAGCTAAACAGATTAGAAACTATTTGATTTTCAAATTGTTATCTAGTAATGCATTAGATATTACTATTTATTTTGATCATAATATTGGAGGGGGTGCTTCTAATTATTTAAAAACAAAAATGGATAAAGATATAAGTAAAAATATAGTATTAATTAAATATGATATACCAACAGGAAGCTATTTAATAAATTATTTATATAAGGATTATAATTTAAAATACTATTTAAGAAATTTTAATGAAATAATTGAATTCATAAAAGATATAAATGTAAGTATGATATGTGTTAATGAGCTAGTTACATATCCTGATTTATACAATACACTAAAGGAATTAAAAAATATAAAAAAAACAAAGAATATTCATATAAGAATGATGTTGCATGATTATTTTGCAATTTGTCCAACAACAAATTTGTTAGATGATAAAAAGGTATTTTGTAATCTTCCTGATATAGAAAGATGTGAGCAATGCTTAAAAGTAAATGAAAGAACTAATTATTTAAATTATGAAAGTGTTTGTAAATGGAGAGAAGAATGGTATGATTTCTTGAAAAAATGTGATGATATTATAGTTTTTTCAGAAGATTCAAAGAAACTACTAACTAAGACATATGAGTCATTAAATAACATAGAGATTATACCTCATGAAGTTAAGTATATTATGCCTTTAAATAAAAAATATAAGTATACTGAATCATTAAATATAGGTTTAGTAGGAACATTAACATATCATAAAGGCTTTAATATAATAAAAGATATGCTTGATTTTATAGCAGATAATAATTTAAATATAAACATTAAGTTAATAGGAAGCACAATTGAAGCATATAAACATAAGAATTTTGAGCAAACAGGTTCGTATACTGTTGATGAACTCCCTAAATTAATGCTTCAAAATGATATTGATGTAGTATTTATTTCGTCAATATGTCCTGAAACATTTTCGTATACAACTGAAGAAATAATAAAGATGAATTATCCTATTGTTTCTTTCGATATTGGAGCACCAGCGGAAAGAATCAAAAAGTATAAAAAGGGATTAGTTTTAGACAGTTTTGATATAGATAAATGTATTGATGAAATAACTGATTTTGCTAATACTAATAAATATGAAAAATGTTCAACAAAAAAACAAATTTTATTTACTGCTGAAAACATATCTTTTGCTACAAGATATAGAGTAGAACATTTAAGAGAAAACTTACTTTTAAATGGAATAAACTCAGAGTTTAAGGTGGTTAGCAATATAGACATAAATGAAATCAAAAAATTTGATTATTTAGTTATGTATAGATGTGAGTATAGTGATAAGATAAAGAAAATTATCAATATATGCAAAGAAAATAATATAAAAGTTTTTTACGATATAGATGATTATATATTTAATTATGAGAAAATAAAATCATTAAAATTTTTACAGGATGATGAGTATAAAAACTTTAATAAGCATTGTAAGAATATTTATTCAGCTATGAAATTATGCGATGAATTTATTACATCTACTGATTCTTTAAAAACTGCAATTAATGATGAGTTTAATTTGCCAGTACATATAGTAAGAAATAGAGCAAGTATGGAAATGGTTATACTATCATTAATAGCTAAAGAGAAAATTATTAGAGAGAGTGGAAAAGTAATAATAGGCTATTTTAGTGGATCTAAGACTCATAATGAAGATTTTAATATGATTTCAGATGTTTTATTCGAAATTATGAGTAACAATGATAATGTATGTTTAAAAATAGTTGGCTGTTTAGAATTAGATAAAAAATTTGATAAATTTAACAGTAGAATAGAAAAAGTTGATTTTGTTGAATGGAAGAAACTTCCTTGTGAAATAGCTGGAGTTGATATTAATTTGTTACCTGTAGAAAACACTTTTTTCCATAGTTGTAAATCTGAAAACAAATGGGTCGAAGCAGCATTAGTTGGAGTACCAACAGTTGCTAGTTATAATGATGAATTTAAAAATATAATAAGCAGTGATGTTGGCATTTTATGTAGTAGTGTAGAAGAATGGAAAACAGCTATTGAAAAATTAATTAAAGATAAAGATTATAGAAATACCATAGGAAATAATGCACATGAGTATGTGTTAAAAAAATATACTACTAATCAATTTAATGATAATAAAGAAATTTTTAATTATAAGATTAAGGAGAAATAAATGAATATTTTTAAGAAAATATTTTTAGTATTTGTAAGTCTAAATATTGTAATATATTTATTATTTTCTGTATTCAATTTAAATATTATACAAGTACGTATGAAAGGTTCAAAAGATAGTGGTATAAAGATATATTATAGTAAAAATGATGATGGTTTTTCAGAAGATTATTCAGTAAGTAAACAATATAGAGTTGAAAAAAACTTAAAGAAAAAAATATTTTTTATT
>DPOH01000111.1 GCA_003539755.1 Clostridium sp. | reverse complement strand
ACGTCACCTTGTCTTAGCTGATTCCTCGTATCTGTATCAGCTCCTTCCGATGTTGTTAGTCCCCCCCCCCCCTCCCATCCTCGTCGCTCCTTCGTCGCCGCCCTGCCGTCCGCATAGATCTCCCCTACCCTCTTCGCCGGCAGCGTCAGATGTGTATATGAGACATGAAGTATACAATTCCGTCTTCAGGTTCTTCAGCCTTTGTAATTTCTTCAACATATAAAACTGGAAGCTCTTCATCATATTGATCTAGTCTTCTTTTATGAACTACAGCTGTTACTTCAACCCACTCTTTATCTTGAATCTTAACATCATCTTTAAATCTGCAGATTAATCCAAGTGGTGTAATATCATCTTCACAGCATGTCATAGCTTCTCTACCTAATACACAAAATTGTGGTGGATATTTTTCTGGATTAAATGCTCTCATCTTAGCTTTTACTTTTTTATTTTCATATTTATGTGGATTACCCATCATATCTTCAAAAAGAATTCCAAAATCATATTCTGCTGGTTCAATGATTTCAGCATTTATATCGTAAGGAAGTACGTCTTCTGAATTATCAATTTCTCCATTTTCATTTTCAAAAATAACTCTCGCCTGTCTATTTACAGATTTTATACTTCCTCTTAAAGAAATTTTCTTTGTATCTTTGTTGCATCTATTAAATATAACTAAATCAGAATATCTAAATTGATCTACTATTATTGCTCCCTTATTACCCATATAAGCACTAAATGTACTAGAATCAATAGTAGTCATTATTTGAGCTACTTCTAAGTTTTCTGGTAAAACATTATCAAATAGATTATCAATGCTCCACATTCCATTATATTCTATAAATATCTTCTTAGGCTTATATTTATTTTCTAGCTCTTTTAAATATTCTTTAGTTAATTCCTCTTCATCTCCTATTACAACTAAAGTAGTCTTATCATTCTTTAATTCATTTTTATCGAATTCAACTTCTCCTTCTTCACATACAATAAGAAGGTTTTCTTCTCCTTCTAAGAAGTCTTTATCTCTAAAAATTTCTTTTAAGAAAGTAGTCTTACCACTTTCTAAAAAGCCAGTTACTAAGTAAACTGGTACTATATTCATATGTTCCGCCTCTTTTCATATTAAGTTAAATTAAATACGCTGTTAAATCTCAATTTACTATAATATATTGAGATTTGAAAAATTAATTATGTTAAGTAATTATGCTAAATATATATTCTTATATATTTATGAATATAAGAATATATATTTAAGCTTAATCAGATTATTTAAGATGGAATAATTCTTGAATTTTATCAGTATCAAGGTCTGTTCCAATTACGCATAATCTTCCAGTATAATCTGCTTCTCCTTCACGGATTTCAAATTCACCTGGTACTAAATCAAAGTTAAACCAGTTACCTTCAGCGTCTGGAACCATTCCTTTAGCACGTAAAATTATTCCGTATTCTTCACTTCCACTTAACTTATTAAGTATTTCGTTTAAATCATCTTTGCTGTATTTCTTTGGAGTTTCAGTTCCCCAGCTTGTAAATACATCATCTGCATGATGGTGGTCATGATGATGATCATGTCCGCATGAACATTTTCCATCGTGATTATGGTGATGTTCATGATGATGATCGTGTCCACAAGAACATTCTTCATCGTGGTCATGGTGGTGTTCGTGATTGTGATCGTGTCCACAGCTACATTCTTCATCATGGTCATGGTGGTGTTCGTGATGATGATGTTCATGATCATGAGCTTCTTTCATTAATTCTTCTTCTAATGAATTTTTCTTTTCCATAGCAGCTAAAATTTGTTTTCCACTTATTTCATCCCATGGAGTTGTTATAACTGCAGCATTTTGATTATGTTCTCTTATTAAGTTAACAACTTCTTCAAGCTTTTCTTGAGAACATTTTTGACTTCTGCTTAAAATTATAGTATTTGCATTTTCAATTTGATTATTAAAGAATTCTCCAAAATTCTTCATATACATTTTGCATTTCATTGCATCAACAACTGCACTATAGCTGTTAAGTTCAATATCTACTTCATCTTTTACTTTTTCAACAGCTTTTATTACATCTGATAATTTACCTACACCAGATGGTTCTATTATAATTCTATCTGGATTATATTTGCTTATTGCATCTTTTAAAGCTGAACCAAAATCACCAACTAAAGAACAGCAGATACATCCTGAATTCATTTCAGTTATTTCAATTCCAGTGTCTTTTAAAAATCCACCATCTATTCCTATTTGCCCAAATTCATTTTCAATTAACATTAACTTTTGTCCGCTTAAAGCATCTTCAATTAATTTTTTTATTAATGTAGTCTTTCCAGCACCTAAAAATCCTGAAAGGATATCAATTTTTGTCATAATAAATTCACCTCTATAATAACATCATCATACTAATATCATTAAATTATTAAAAAATAATATTAGTACATAATTACAAATATAACTTCATATTATAACTATTTAAATATTTTTGCAAGTTTAGTACAAACTATTTCATGTAGTAATATTAACCTTAAATAAGCACTCTTCTATAAATATGACAAATATAGAGGAATTAATCAGTATAAAAAGATATTGCGAAAATAATCAAATTGTAAATATATAAGATGATTTTCATAATCTCAAATATTATATTATAATATAGTTAATATGTATTCTAAAGGATGGAAAAATACGATGAACTATATAATATATGATTTAGAATTTAATCAAGCTTTTAATAAGAATAATAAAAATTCTAACCTGCCATTTGAAATAATACAAATAGGTGCATTAAAGGTAAACGAAGATTTTGAAATTTTAGACAGCTTTAATAGAATTATAAAGCCTACTTTATATAAAGAAATACATCCCTATGTTGAAAATCTAACTGGAATAACAACAGATATGTTAAATAAAAATAACAGTTTCCCAAAAGTATATAGGGATTTTTTAAAGTTTATAGGTAAGGAACCTTTTGTATCATGCGTATGGGGAGTATGTGATATAAGAGAACTTATAAAAAATATACAATATCATGATTTAAATATGGTAGATGATTTTAAAAGATATATTGATGTACAGACCGTTGTATGTAAATTATTAAAATGCCAAAAAGGAATAAAAATAGGTTTACAGGATGCAGTCGAGCATTTTAGAATACCTATAGAAAGCGAATTCCACGATGCTTTAAATGATGCTTATTACACAACTCAAGTATTTCAAAAGCTTCGCTCAAAAAATTTAAAACCTGCAATATATAATCCTTCTGCTAGTAGGAATTCATTAGCTAAAGTTAAAGTAGACAATGAAAAATTAATAAATCAATTTGAAAAGATGTTTAGCAGACCTATGACATCAGAGGAGAAAACAATAATAAAAATTGCTTATAACATGGGAAAAACTCAACAGTTTCTAAAGCCTGTGGAAGAGTAAATATTAATATTGGCTTTATAATTGTCCAAATACAAAAACACAGCTTATGTTACTTTGTTTAACATAAGCTGTGTTTTTTGTATTTAATCTACTAATCTAATTAGCTGTTTACTTACATATATGTCACAGTTTCTGATAATTCCTTACGTTTATTATGGAAAGGATTCATTGGTGCTCCCTCTGCAGCATATCCAATATCAAGCATCATAAGTACTTCTTCATTTTCTGGAAGTCCAAGTTTTTCAGCCACTACTTCTGGATCAAAGAAGTTAATCCAACAAGTTTCAAGGCCTTCATTCTTTGCTGCAAGCATAAGGTGAGTTGCTACAATTGTTGCATCCTCTACACCTGAATCTCTTTTTTCACCTGGGTACGTAAATACATTTGTCTTATCAAATGCAACTACTAAAACTGTTCCTGCACCATAACGACATGGTGTTACTTCATCAATTTTTGCAAGAGCTTCTGCTGATTCTACCACATATATATGATGTTCTTGTAAATTCTTTGCAGTTGGAGCTAGTCTTCCTGCTTCAAGTACAGCGTCCATCTTTTCTTTTTCAACCTTACGTCCATCATATTTTTTACACGCATAACGTTCTGTAATAACTTTTGTAAATTCCATGGTATATTCCTCCTAATTCTGCTTAAGTTAATTCTTAAGCACCCAAAGTTTAAATTGAGTTTTAATTTCAATTAAACCTCACCAAATATTATAGCACATAATTGCTCTTTATGTATTAAAACTAATAATTTGCTATTATAGAGGTATTATTACATGAATGCTTGTAATAATAATTCATAGTATTATGGAAATTTACGCTATAAACTTTATCTCATTGTACTATTTGAATATTTATCAGATAATATTTGAATTCTATAATTCATAATAAAAACAATTACATTTCTATTTTTGTATACCTTAGTAAATGTTTCTTCGAATTACATATTGTTTTTTGATAAAAATTTATTGAGAAACGATAAATAAAGTAGTAATATGATAAAAGACATTTAAACGAGGTGAATTTTATGAAAAAAGGAACAACATTATTTTTAAAATTAGCAGTTATTCTTATTGGACTTCCTGTTCTTGCTTTATGTTCATTTATTATATATAAGCTGTTCAGTGCTCCAGTTTCTCCAGAATATACGCATATATTATATCCAATATTAATAGGTATGTGTATATCAGCTATCCCCTTTTATATTGCACTATATATGGCTTTCAGCCTTTTAACTTATATTGATAATAATAAAGCATTTTCACAGATTTCTGTTAAAGCTTTGAATAATATAAAATATTGTGCAGCATCTGTCAGTGGAATATATGTGTTATTAATTCCATTTGTATTTCTTCTTGCAGATAAAGATGATGCTCCAGGTGCAATACTAATGTGGCTGATACCCGTATTTGCATCAACAGTAATTGCAGTATTTTCTGCTGTTCTTAAAAGACTTTTAGAAAAAGCAATAGAAATAAAATTAGAAAATGATTTGACAATATGAGGTGAGTAATATGGCAATAATAGTTAATATTGATGTTATGCTTTCAAAAAGAAAGATGAGTGTAACAGAGCTCACAGAAAAAGTTGGGATAACTATGGCAAATCTCTCTATTTTAAAAAATGGTAAAGCAAAAGCTATTAGATTTTCAACATTAGAAGCTATATGTAAAGCGCTGGATTGTCAGCCTGGTGATATTTTAGAATATAGAAGTGATGAACTTAATACTTAATTCACTGTTTCAACTTAATAATAATACCAAAAGAGTAGTCAATTTTTTAACATTTGACTACTCTTTTGGTTCAAATACATTTACTAAATATTTGACTATACCAATTTAGCCTTTTAATCCTCTAGATTGACGATCCATATCTTCAATTACAATATCAAATATTTCACCTAATGTTGAGCAATACTCAAGAACTTTCCAAGGTTCATTGGTATGATAATGAATTTTTATAAGTTCATCATCTCCTACTGCAAGAAGAGAATCTCCTACAAAGTTTTCTAAAAAGTAATCATTTATTTTATCTTCATCTAGATTTTTTCCTTCTATTAATAATTGCGTATCATATCTGAATTCTACCATAACCACTAGTTCCTTTCAATTTCATTTGATTATCACCAAAGCATTATATCACATATTTATGAATATTTTATGTATGATTTCAAATTTATTTATGTATAGATATATGATTATTAACAGCTTTATTTATTGCTTAAATACATCATATCAATGTGTGGAATATCATCTTCTAAATATTCTTCTGAAATTCCTTTAAAACCAAGACTTTCATAAAATCCAATCAAATATGCTTGTGCCTGAATCTTTATAGAATTACCACACAGTTCTTTTTCTATGAATCTAATTGCTTTTTTCATAATTTCTCTAGCTATACCTTTACCACGAAAGTCTTTTGATACACATACACGTCCTATGGCTATTTCATCAAAAGAAAGACCTTTTTCTAGAATTCTTACACATGCAATAATCTTTTCCTCTTCTCTACAAAATAAATGATATGATTTTTGATCTTTATCATCAATATCTTGGTAAAGACAGTTCTGCTCTACAATAAATACTTCATTTCTCAATTGTAATATTTTGTACATTTCTTCTAATGTAAGTTCATTAAATTTTTTTAATTCCCAGTTCATAATAATCCTCCAGTTATTTTAATTATTGGTATATAAGTAGTTAATTAATTTATTGATTATTTTTTGCTAAAGCCGCCATAGTTGCTGCAAAATTATCTTGGTTGTGATTATCTCTTATGAAGTAATAGGTCTCTTCATCAGTTTTAATAGTAATAACTTCTTTGATTTCATTATGTCTAACTAAAAATTCTTTCATATTTTCTAATGGTATTCGAACAATATCACTTATTTCTTCTAGATTGCCTATTAAAGCATTTCTTTTATAATTAAGATAAAGATACTTTTTAGTTAAAATTAAGTTTACTTTATCTACACTATCTTCACCTGCTCCTGTTAACAGGTTGCCTGCTAAGTTAAATGATAATTCTTTGGGGCTTATTGGTTTTCTTACTGTAATCTTTTCTATTATTTCTTTTTCATTAAGCTTTATATCAAACATAACCATACAATCCTTTCATCTTTGGTTTATTATTTATATTTTAACATGTTATTTATTAAATTAATATTTTTATCTCCATTAACTTGGTAGTATTGAAAGAATCTTATAATTATTAATATTGTATTCATAAATTATTAAAATAAATTTCATTATTATTGGTTATACTATTTCTAAATTAACTTAAAGGAGAAAAATGTATAATGGCTGATTTAAAATTTTCTATAATAGATACATTAGATATTGCAAAAGATAATCAAGAATTAAAAGATATTTTAACTAGATCTTTTAATGGAGAAAGTGGAGGTACAGGAATTTATTTTGCTATGGCTAAAGTAGCTCAATATACTGGTTACCCTGAAATAGCTGAAGTTTTAAAAGCAATGGGATTAGAAGAAGCAGAACATGCTGCACAATATGCAATATTATCTGGAAAAGTTTCAGGTGATATAAAAGTTGATATTGAAAAAATGATGAGAGGTGAAGCTGCTGCTAGCAAACCATTAGGAGTATTAGCTGAAAAAGCCGAAGCTGCAGGTCTTGAAGAACTAGCTGCAATTGTAAAAAATGCTTATAAAGATGAAGTAAAGCATGCTTGCATGTTAGAAGGATTATTAAAGCGTCTATAATCATCTGTAACTATTTATACATCAACTAATCCACAATTAGCATTTATGTAAAATATAAAAAGAACCCTATAGAATATACTTTTAAATTCTCTGTTCTATAGGGTTCTCTTATATATAATTAATAATATTAGTTAAAAATCTATGAATTTTAACTAGCTGTAAAACTGTATATTTAATTTAACTTGACATATACACAATTTGTTATAGACATTGGTATATTATGCTTTTACCTAAATCAATAATTGTCTGTTCAAAGAATTTGCGTTCATCTCTGCTTACTAAAAATACATTGCCACTTTTGGTAACTAACTATAATTTAACCTCTCAACTCACATGATTATCTATATCTTATATTGCATTTCTATAGTTATGTTCTTTGCCTTTGAAAATAACTAGGCTTTCATCATTATAAAGTATATATTCAAATGCATTAGCTTCATAAAAATTATGTCCATCATCTATATTAGATTTTATTTCTTGATGTATATCGATGAG
>DPOH01000116.1 GCA_003539755.1 Clostridium sp. | reverse complement strand
ATCGTATTTTCTACAATCAATTTTAGGTTTAAAATTACTTTTTAGGGTAATTTTATATAGAAAATTATATAATACTATTTTTCATAAAATACAAAATCAACTCTTAACGTTATAATACATAAACATACTTACTTATTAAATTTCAAGAATGAATCTTCTGATTTCAAGTTTCTTCTATTATTTACGTTATCAAATATTCTCCAATATATTTCACATTATATAAAGCTGCTTCAAAATATTATAATTTATATTTCAAAGCAACTTTTTGTTATATTATTTAATTATTCCTGCATCTTCAAGCATCCATTCAATATATATGCCATATCCAGTATCAGGTTTATTTATTAAAACATGTGTTACAGCACCTACTATTTTATTATTTTGAATTATTGGACTTCCACTCATTCCCTGTACTATTCCACCTGTTTTCTCTATAAGTCTTGGATCTGTTATCTTTATTACCATACTTTTTGAACCTGGAGTACTTTGATTCAGCAATTTTTCTATTTCTATATTAAATTCTTGTGGTCCTTTTTCGTCTATTGTAGTTATTATTTTTGCACTTCCTTCAGTTATTTCATTTCTAAGTCCTATTTTCATGGGGGAAGAATTTTTTAATATATTACTACAATTATTTATTTCACCAAAAATTCCACTTTGAGTATTTTTTTCAATCTTTCCATTTGGGTTATTCTCATTTATAAATATTCCTTTTAATTCACCAGGACATCCTTTTTCACCTTTTCTTACACTGATTATGCTTGATTCTACCACATCACCATCTTTTATTAAAAATGTTTCGTTTGTATCACAATCTGTAATTGGATGACCTAATGCCCCAAACTTTCCTGTTGCTTTGTCATAGAATGTTAATGTTCCAACACCTGCTGTGGAATCACGTATCCATAAACCTATCTTGTAATCTTTTTCATTTTCTTTTTGAAGTTTAATTACTTTGGTCATAGTCTGACCATTTCTTAAGATATCAACCTTTATGACGTCTTTATCTAAGTTCTTTAATGTCTTTAATAAATCTTGTGCATTATCCATTTCTATTCCATTAACTTTCAATATTACATCGCCTATTTCAAGCCCTCCAGCTTTTCCTGGACTCTCTTGCTTTTCATTATTTATAGATATATCTGAATATCCTACTATTAATACGCCTTCTGAATTAACTCTTACACCGATTGGAATTCCTCCTGGATATACTTCCAATTCATTTATATTTTGTACTTGAACTGATTTTACTGGAATCATTCCTAAAAATCTTATTTCATATTCATCTTTATTCCCTACCTTTCTTATGGTATTTCCTATAGGAGCAATAGATGGCATAGTTTCATCATTTTTAGTGTAAATCTTACTTGGTATTCCTATAAGATTAACAGTGGTAAATAAAATTAGAATTAGGATTGGAGTCATAATTAGACTAATCATATAAGAAAATTTTTTCTTCATATTTCTCTCCTCCTTTACTTCTTGAATTTAATTTCCCCACTGGACAAGTATCTTATCCTATTAGATGCTTGTTATTAAAGACAAAAAATTTACTCTATACTAAATTTTTATAATATAAAAATTAATTTCTTCAAATCCCTTATACAATTGACTTTCAAAAGCTTTTAAATTCTCATTTTTTCTTATTTTTTTATTTTCTCTCACCTTAAAAATCCACATTCCATTCCTATTATTAACAAAAATAACAAATTAAAAAAAGATAAAATCATAGCTACCTATAATTTTATCTTTTCCAAATTTAATAAGTATATGTATACTTATCTTCTTATTTCTTCTTTTTTATTTTCAGCAGAACATATCATTTCTTTTACATTATTAATAGTTGCTTCTGTAACATCATCACCAGCCAGCATTTTACTTATTTCCATCTGCTTTTCTTCCTTAGATAGTACTTTTATACTTGTGAATGTTTTATTATCTTTAACTCTCTTCATTACAAAATAATGATGATCAGATAATACTGCTATCTGAGGAAGGTGAGTAATACATAATACTTGGTGAGTACATGATAGCTGATACATTTTTTCTCCAACCCTCTGTGCTACTGCACCACTTATTCCTGTATCAATTTCATCAAATATAAGCGTAGGTATTTCATCTTTTTCTGCAAATACACATTTAAATGCAAGCATTATTCTTGAAAGTTCTCCACCAGATAATACTTTTTCAAGAGGCATTAATGGTTCTCCTGGATTTGTAGAAATCATAAAGCATACATCATCAAATCCTCTTTCGTTGAAGTTATCACTTCTTTCTACACTTATCTCCATTCTTGACTTTTCAAGACCTACAAATGCAAGCTCATTTAATATCTTTTCTTCTAATGCTTTACTTTTGTCAATTCTAAGATTATGAAGCACCATTGCAACTTCTTCCATTTTTGAAATAATAACCTTTTCTTTATTCTTAAGTTCTTCTATGATCTTTTCTGAATTTACTATTTCATTATACTCCATCTTAATTTTTTCAAGATATTCTAAAATTTCTTTTATAGTTGGTGCATATTTCTTTTTGTACTGATTTATTTCATAAATTCTTGCATTTATTTTTTCCAATCTATCATTATCAAATACTATTTCTTCACCCATATCACGTATTTCACGGCTACATTCTTCAATAGCATAAAAGGCTTCTTCTAAAGCTTCTCTATTTTTTTTAATTTTTTCAAAATGTTTTTCTACACTTCCAAGTTCAGAAAGCACTTTAGATAATCCATCAACAACATTTACTTCTTCATTACCACTTAAAATGCCATATGAGCTCACAAGAGCACTGTTTATTTTTTCAGCATTTGCTAAAATATTATATTCTTCTTTTAAGTTTTCTTCTTCATTTTCTTTTAATTTTGCTTTTTCTATATCTTCAATCTGGAACTTTAAATAATCAAGTAATTTTTCTCTGTCCTGATTTCCTGTAATTCTTGCAATATCGTCACGAATTTTTAAAAGTTCCTGTCTAAGATATGTATACTTTTCAAGTGGAGCCTTGCATTCTTCATCAATAAATTCATCTAAGTATAGTATATGGCTACTTCTTTGTAGTAATTCTTGGTTCTGATGTTGTCCATGAATATCTAGAAGTTTAGCCCTTACTTTTCTCAGTTGAGAAGTAATTAAACTTTTTCCGTTAATTTTTATAAGATTTTTTCCACTTTGATGTGATTCCCTTGAAATAATAAGTACATCATCATACTCAATATCCAGTTCATCAAGAACATCATAAATTTTAGAACCTTCAAAAGTAAAGATTGCTTCAACATATGTTTTATCTTCACCAGTCCTTATAAGACTCTTTGAAAATTTACCTCCAAGTACGAAATCTATTGCATCAATCATTATAGATTTACCTGCTCCAGTTTCTCCTGAAAGTATATTAAATCCATTATCAAAGTTAATTGTCATCTCTTCTATTAACGCAAAATTTTTAATATTTAATTGAATTAACATCTCATCCCATCCTTAACCTTATGATGACATTCTCTTTCTTATTTTAGCAACAAGATCTTCAGCACCTTCAATTGTTCTTACTAAAATGAAAATAGTATTATCACCAGCTACTGTTCCTGCAATATCAGCGCTTTCAAGATTATCTATAGCTTCCGCTGTTATAGGTGCAGAACCAGTTATTGTCTTAATCACAACCATCTTATCTACATTTTCAGCACTTAAAACTGTATTGGATAATATATTGCTTAGTCTATCTATTATATTCTTTTGTTCTCCTGTTGAAACTGCATATTTTGACTTTCCACCAGAAGTCTGAATCTTTATAAGCTTTAAGTTTTTAATATCTCTTGAAACTGTAGCCTGAGTTACATCAAAACCTTCTTGTCTTAATGCTTCTGCAAGCTCTTCCTGTGTTTCAATTTCTCTTGATCCTATAATTTCTAAAATTTTCGTATGTCTTTTTGATTTCAAAACTCTTCACCATCACATTCTCTAGAATTATTTAAAATCTTTCCCCTTAACACCTTAAAATAATCATAATTATCACATAAAAGTACTTTAATACTTTTAGTACACTTTCTTACTCTTATTGGCTTTTTTTGATTTACTTCGATAGCTTTCTGCCCATCTACTGTAAGATAAATATTTTCTTCTTCATTATCGGCATATATTTCTATGCTGCTATTTCCATTTAATACAATAGTCTGCATAGCTTTTGTATGTGGGCATATTGGAGTAATGGTTATAAGTTCTAAATCAGGGTATATAAATGGTCCCCCTGCAGAAAAAGAATATGCTGTAGAACCTGTAGGCGTAGCTACAATAAGCCCATCACCTTTAAATTTAGAATATAACTTTCCATCAACATATATTCTAAATTTCACCATTCTCGATAATGTTCCTCTAGCAAGAACAATATCATTTAAAGCCCTAAGTTCTTCTCCTTGAAAAACATGATCTGTATTATCATTGTATAAAATCGTACCATCTTTTGATTCTTCTACATCACAAGATAACATCATTCTTTCAACTATTTTGTATTCCTTATTTTTAATCTTATCAAGGGCAAAATCTATTTCTGAAATATCCACGCTTGATAAGAACCCCAAATTTCCAATGTTTATTCCAAACAAAGGTGCTTCAAAATCATCTTTAAGATTTCTTGCCACTCCAAGGAGAGTTCCATCTCCTCCAAGTACAACAAGAAGATTAAGATGTTTAAGCTCCTGCTTTCTAATATCAAAGCTATCAAATACATATATGTTATCAGGTTCAAATTTTTCTCTAATTTTTTTTACAACCATATCTAAGATTTTATTATCATTATCCTTTGACGGATTAATTGCAATACCTATCTTTTTCATAGCCCCTCCAAAAGAAATTAAATTTCAATATGTGATGCTTCTACTACAGTATCAACATCTTCTCTTTTAAAATTGCTTTCTTTATTCTTATCTTTAGTAAAGTATACTAGATACTCTCTGTTTCCTTCAGGTCCTTTTATTGGTGAGTATCCTACTCCAAGAACATTTAAATCTTGTTCTATAAGGAAATCAACTATATCAAAAACAACTTCCTTATGAGTGCTCATTTCTCTTACTACACCTTTTTTACCTACTTTTTCTCTTCCTGCTTCAAATTGAGGCTTTATAAGAGCAACAACTTCTCCATTATCCTTTAAAAGTCCTAAAGTCGCAGGCATAATTTTCTTTAATGATATAAATGATACATCTATTGATGCAAAGTCTAAAAGTTCTCCACCAATATCATCTGGAGTTACATATCTTATATTTGTTCTCTCCATACATACTACTCTTTCATCAGTTCTAAGCTTCCATGCAAACTGTCCATATCCAACGTCTACTGAAAATACCTTAGATGCACCATTTTGAAGCATACAATCTGTAAATCCACCTGTAGATGCTCCTATATCCATGCATACTTTATTTTCTAGAGTAATAGGCCAGATTTTCATAGCTTTTTCTAATTTTAATCCGCCTCTGCTTACATACTGTAATTTATCGCCTCTATATTCTATATCTGCATCTACGCTTACCTTTTCACCTGCTTTATCAAGTTTTTGCCCATTAACATATACTTTGCCTTCCATTATGCAGGCTTTAGCTTTTTCCCTAGATGTGATTATTCCCTTCTCTACTAAAAGTACATCAAGTCTTTCTTTCTTTTCTGCCATTTTTTTCTCCTTTAATCGTAAAGCTCTAAAATTTCATTCATTATACTTTCAGAGTCTAATTTATATTGTTTATATAATAAATCTACACTTCCTTGAGGCACAAATACATTATCGTAGCCTAATCTTTTTATTTTTCCATTAAAATTATTTTCTATTAAATAACTCTCAACAAGAGACCCTAGACCTCCATGCAGAATATTATCTTCTATTGTTAAAATATTATATCCCTTTTCTATTATTTCATCTAATAATTTTGTATCTATAGGTTTTATAAATGTTGCATTTATAAGTGTAGGATTTAATCCTCTTTCATACATCATGTCCATAGCAAGTTTAGCATGCTGAACCATCTTCCCTGTAGCTATTATGCATACCTTTGAACCTTTATGAATTAATTCCCATTTTCCTTCTTTGATTTCCTTTAGTGGCTTAATATCATCTACAATATCACCACCTCTAGGATATCTTATTGCTACTGGTGCATTTTTTTCAAATGCCCATTTAAGAAGTAATTCAACTTCTCCAAGACATTTTGGTGCAACTATAGTCATATTAGGTATTATAGAAAGATATGATAAGTCTATAATTCCCTGATGAGTTTCTCCATCATTTCCAACAATTCCAGCCCTGTCTATAGCAAATACTACAGGAAGATTCTGAATACATACATCATGAACAACCTGATCAAATCCTCTTTGAAGAAATGTTGAATATACAGCAAATACAGGCTTAAGTCCGTTACTCGCCATTCCAGCAGCAAGTGTTACTGCATGCTGTTCAGCTATTCCTACGTCAAAGAATCTTTCCTTAAATTCCTGTGCAAAACAGCCAAGTCCTGTTCCTTGAGGCATTGCAGCTGATATAGCAACTATACTGTTATCTTTCTTTGCACAATTAATAAGTGCTTTTCCAAACACCTTAGAATAACTATTTTTAGGAGAAACTTTCATTTCCCCACTTTCTAGATCAAATGGTCCTACTCCATGATATTTTGTAGGGCTTTCTTCTGCTAATGCATAACCTTTTCCTTTTTGTGTAAGAATATGTAATAAAACTGGTCCATCAATATTTTTAACCTGATTAAACACTTCTATCATACTGCTTATATTATGTCCATCTATAGGTCCTATATATTTTATTCCCATATCTTCAAATGGCATTGATGGAACAACAAGATGCTTTATGCTGTCCTTTACTTTTGATATTGTTCCTGCTATATTTTTTCCTACTTTAGATTGATTTAATGATTCATTAATTTCCATCTTTAATTCATTATATTTAGGATTACTTCTCACTTTATTAAGATATCTAGACATACCACCTACATTTGATGATATAGACATCTGATTATCATTTAGTATTATAATCATTTTTGTCTTTCTATATCCTACGTCATTAAGAGCCTCTAAAGCCATTCCACCTGTAAGTGCTCCATCTCCTATAACTGCAAGAACATTATATTTTTCTTTTTTAATATCCCTTGCACGAGCTATCCCTACTGCTGCAGAAATTGATGTACTGCTGTGTCCTGTATCAAAAAAATCATACTTGCTTTCACTTCTTTTAGGAAAACCACTTATTCCATTAAATTTTCTTAAATTCTTAAATTCACTTTTTCTTCCTGTAAGAATCTTATATACATAGCTCTGATGGCCTACATCCCATACTATTTTATCTTTATTAAAGTCAAAAGATTTAAATAAGCTAATAGTCAGATCAACAACTCCTAGATTTGATGCTAAATGTCCTCCCGTCTTTGATACACTTTCAATAAGAAAATCTCTTATTTCTTCACTTAAAACTTCTAAATCCTCATCATTCAGTTTCTTTATATCCTCTGGAAATTTCAGTTTATCCAATAATTTCATAATACCATTCCCTCTATTAGTTTTCTCGTTTTAAAAGACTGTATGTTAATTCAATTAGTTCATCTGCATTCACAGATAATTTTTTTAATATTTCTACACACTCATCACTTAAAATTTCACATAGATTTTGGCATTTTTCTAAACCATAAACGGTAATAAAATTAGTTTTATTGTTTTCTTCGTCTACATGAACATTTTTTCCTAATAATTCAGCATCTCCAATAACATCTAAAATATCGTCCTTTATCTGGAATACCAATCCCAACTTTTCTCCATATTCACGAAGAAGCTCTATATCCTTTTCTGGTGCTTCTGCCAAAATTGCTCCTGCTACTACTGAAGATCTTATAAGCGCACCAGTTTTCTTTGCATGCATATATTCAAGCTCATCCTTAGAAATATTCTTTCCTTCTGATATTACATCAACAACCTGACCACCTATCATTCCTTCAGCCCCTGCTGAAGAAGCTATTTCATATGCACTCTTTAATGAAGATCCTCCATTTTTTAATGCATAGTCCATCATAGTAATCATAGCTTCATTTAACAAGTTATCACCTGCAAGTACAGCTATATTTTCACCAAAAACTTTATGATTAGTAGGCTTTCCTCTTCTTAAATCATCATTATCCATACAAGGAAGGTCATCATGTATAAGAGAATAAGTATGTATCATTTCTACAGCACATGCCATCTGCAATACCTTCTTATATTCTTTTTTATAAATATAATATCCTAGTATAAATAATATAGGTCGTATTCTTTTTCCACCCACATTTACACTATAAGCTGATGCATCATATATTATCTTATTATAATGTCCCTTATTTTTAAAATAATTATCAAGATATTCGTTTATATCCTTCTGTAAAATGCTAATCTCCATCTTTTTCATTAAACTCCACTTCTTTTTCATCTTTTACAACTGAAATTTTTCCTTCATATGCATTAAGAGTTTTATATATCTTATTGACTAATTTTACTCCTTCTTCATATGATTTCATAGAATCTTCAAGATTTAATTCGTCATTTTCTAGATTGCTTAGTATAGTCTGAAGTTTAGCTAACATCTCTTCATAACTTTCTTTTTTTGCCATATTAAACTCCTTACTTTTGAGGTATAAATTCTCCTCTTACCTCTCCATCTCTTAGAGAAATTTTTATATTTTTATTTTCGGCTAATTGTTCCTTAGATACAACCAAGTTTCTTTCTTCATCTTCTATTATAGCATATCCTTTACTTATTACTTTTATAGGATTATACGCAGTAAGCAGGTTATTTAATCCTTCGATTTTATTCTTTTCTCTGTTTATTTTAGTTTTAAGCACAAAATTTAATCTCTCTTTTAATTTATCTACTTCTAAATAAGAATTGGCTATACTGCTAATTGGGGAATGTATTTTTAGTATTCTTTGTGCATTTTCTATTTCTAATCTACAGTTTTTTATTCTATTTTGAATATTCATATCCAGCATTCTCGAAGCTTCTTTTATGTTATTTGTCATTTCACTATCTAAAGGTACAGCTATTTCTGCCCCTTGTGAAGGTGTAGCCGCTCTCATATCTGCTACAAAATCACATATAGTAAAATCTATTTCATGGCCTACAGCAGAAATTATAGGAAGGTTAGATAAGTATACTGCTTTTGCAAGCTCTTCTTCATTGAAGTTCCACAATTCTTCTATAGACCCTCCTCCTCTTCCTACTATTATAAGATCAACACTTTTATTTTTATTGAAATACTTTATTCCTTCTATTATTTCTTTATATGCACCTGTTCCCTGAACCTTTGCTGGATAAAGAACAATATCTACATACTTATTTCTTCTTGTTGCTACATTTATTATATCCCTTATGGCTGCTCCTGTTTCTGCAGTTACAACTCCTATTCGCCTTGGATATTTTGGCAGTTCTTTTTTATTCTCTTCATCAAAAAATCCCTGCTTTGAAAGCTTTGCTTTAAGCTTTTCAAACTTAATAAAAAGCTCTCCCTGTCCTTCTTTTTTTATTTCATCACAATAAAGTTGAAAGGATCCTGTAGCAGGATAAAGAGAAGCCCTTCCTGTGATTACTACTTCCATACCTTCTTCAAGTTCAAAATCTAGATAAACTGCATTTCCTTTAAACATAACACAGTTTACCTTTCCATTATCATCTTTTAATGAAAAGTATATATGACCACTGCTATGATATTTCAAGTTTGAAATCTCTCCTTTTACAGAGAGATTACTTAAAATAAAATCATTATCCAGAATTCTTTTTATATAACTGTTTACTTCTGAAACTGTTAATGTTTTAATTTTCATCTTTCTTTAAAGCCTCACATGCGTTTTTAATCAAAAGAGTTGTTGTAAGGGCTCCTACACCACCTGGTACTGGAGTTATAGCCTTACATTTATCTATAACCTTATCAAAATCAACATCTCCAGTTATTTTTCCATTAAAGCGTGAAGTACCTACATCAATTACAATTGTATTTTCATTTACATAAGTATCGTCTATAAATTTAGGTTTTCCTATTGCTGCAACTAATATATCTGCTTCCTTACATATTTCTTTTAAATTCTGTGTTCTTGAATGACATATTGTTACTGTAGCATTTTCATTTAACAAAAGCTGAGCCACCGGCTTACCAACTATATTACTTCTTCCTAGAACAACTGCTTTTTTACCTGTAATATCTATATTCAGGCTCCTTATAAGTGTGATTACACTATTAGGTGTGCATGGAAGAAATTCTGGTTCTCCCATATATAGTTTTCCCTGACTTTCAAATGTAAGACAGTCAATATCTTTAGAAGGCGATATCTCTCCTACTATCTTTTTTTCATCAAACTTCTTTGGAAGCGGAAGCTGCAATATTATTCCTTGTATGTTTTCGTCTTCATTAAGTTCGTGAATTTTATTTATAATTTCTAATTCTGAAATCTGCTCTGATAGTATTATTTTTTCAAAACCAACTCCAAGAGCCTTTGAATTCTTCTCCTGGCTTTCCATATAATAAATAGAGCCCCCATCATCACCAACTAAAATAGATGCTATCTTAGGTATTCTTAAATTACTCTTTTGTCTTTCACTTACAAAATTTTTTATTTCCTCTTTTAGTTTTAATGCTATTTCTTTTCCATTAATTATTTGCCCCATATTTATCCCAACTTTCTTAAGTTTTATCATGTGTTTATTTTAACTTTACTTTACCATTTTTTCAACAAAAACAATACCATCTTAAAATTGAAAAAGGACTCAGATACAGCCACTTTATATCAGTCACTTTACCCAAGCCTTTAATATTGCCAATGTGGAATATATCTAAGTACTACCCCTTTACTTATAGTATTTCACATTAATATAAAATTCTATACTAAAATAATTATTTTATCTTATCAAGAACTCCATTTATAAATGATACACTTTTTTCATCAGAATATTTTCTTGTAATTTCTAGTGCTTCATTTATTGCTACACCCTTTGGAACTTCTTCATTATATAATAATTCATAAGCCGCTAATCTTAATATTGCTAAATTAATTTTTGAAATTCTGTCTATTTTCCAATTATGTAAATTAGCTGCTATCACTTCATCAATAGCTTCTTTATTGTTTTCAATACCTATTAAAGTCTGCTTAACATATGTTAAATCAATTTCTTTTATGTTTCCTTCGTAGTTATCTACAAAATTTTCTATTGCCTCTTCTACTGTATCTTTACTTAAAGTCATCCCAAATAATAACTCCATTGTTTTTTCCCTAGATAATTTTCTGTTCATTTAATCCTCCTAAAATATAACGACTATTAATTATGTACATTAACATTATACACACTTTTTAATTCTTTTAAACCCCACTCAAACGAAACACCCCCTGAAATTTCAGAGGGTGAAAATCAAACTATTTAGTTTCACTTTCTTCTTTCTTAGGTAAATAGATGCTTTGAACGCATACATTTACTGATGCTACGCTTAAACCTGTCATTGCTTCAACTGTCTTTTTAACGTTATCTTGAACCAGTGCTACTAAATCCATAATCTTTCTACCATATTCTACCGCTATGTTCATATCTATAGTAGCTTTATCATCTTCTAATGTAACCTTTGTTCCCTTAGGAGCATTTTTTTTACCTTTGAATATATTTGTTAAATTACTTGCAACACTGCTTTGATAATCTATAATTCCATCGATTTCTTGTGCTGCTATTCCAGCTATAACACTAACTACTTCATCAGAGATTTTTATAACTCCGATATTTTCATCTTTATTAAAATCTTCCATGCTATCTAAGCCTCCTCGGTTTTGTATTGACAAAACATGCTAATCTTATAGTTTATTATATCAAATAAAAATTAACATTACAATATTAACTGCAAACTGTAAATTTTATCTTTATATTTTCCATATTACTTCTGAACTTCAATAATTACATCTTTTATGTTAGAAACATCCTGAACAATTTCTTGAATTGCAACACTGTCTGCATCTTCTATACCAGTTGATGATTTAACTATTACTGTAGCTTTATTATCTTCTAACATACAGAATGCATCTTCAAATCCTTTATTTTTAACGTTTAATTCAATTCTTGCTTCGTTGTCTTTTACCATAGTTTTTTTAGTTAATTCCTTAGTTGCTGCATCTTTTTGTTCTTTTGATGTATTGTTATCAGCTATAATAGCATTCAATGATTGAATTGTAGCTGAATCTTGCTGTTCCCTAGCACTTCGAGAATCATAAAAATAATTTTGTTGACTAACTGCTGCTGTATTCTCATTAGATGTATTAGCATTTGCATTTATATCAATACCTGATGAATTAGATGTATCTGATGATGAAATAACCTGACTTAAATCTGTTGGATCATTAAGTCCTCCATTATTAAGCTTGGCTGCTAACATACCTGTACATAATATTAATGCTAGTAATGTAAATATAATCCCACACTGTTTCTTTGTCATAATAAAATTCCTCCCCTTCTTTTTCTATAAAATTATATGCTACTTCTTCATACTATATACATTAACCTTATCTAAACTTAAGTTATACAATTTTGAAACTGCTTGTTCTATTTCATATTTTATTTTGCTGTCCTGAGCACCTTCTGCAACAACGACAATTCCTACAATTTTAGGTTTTATAGTAGTTATTATAAAAGGCTGATTTTCACCATTCTTTGTTGTCATAACCACTTTAGAATTATCTGTATTCTGATCATTTACTCTTTTTCCTCCCTGATTATCAGTTTCTTCTGTAGTAGATTTTTGAGTTGTATTATCATAAGCTGGTACTTTCTTTTCTCCATTTTCAAAATGAATTAATACATCTACATCTCCAACACCATCCATTTTCTTTAGTATATTTATAAGATTTACTTTCTGCTGTTCTTCATATTCATTTTCTGTAACTGCCTTCACCCCTGAAGTGTCTGTGCTACTTGTTGTAGTTGTTGAACTTTCATTTGTACTTCTATTGTTTTTGTTAGTTATGGCAGTAAGTTTATTCCCTAAACTTGGGCTATCTTGAAACACATTGATGGCAATTAAAACAAATATTGTTACAAGACATAGTATAATTATGTTTCTAAACTTTTTGTCTTTAAGCATTTTATCAAATTCATCTGTTATCCTACTTTTTCCCATATAAATCCCTCCTATTCATCTAATCTATATACTTCTATTTTTTCTTTTGGAATTTTCAATTCTGATGACACATAAGTTATTATGTCTCCATAATCATTATTTAAATTCTCATTTTTCTCCTGTTTATCATCATTTATCTTAATAGTTTCTATTTTCTTTATTGATTTATCCTTTATACCTATACGCAGCTTATTTATATTTATATTGATATTTACAAAATCTACATCGCAATCTACATTACTTTTAAAAGTTAGGTTTGGAAATTTATTTTTAAGCATACTATCACAATTCTTATTAAAATTCTTTATAAAGGCTGATTTCCTTGAATTGTTATTATCACCGCTACTTTCAAATGATGAATCACTATCACTTTCACTATTAATTCTATTTTCATTTTTTGAAAATACTGATGTATAACTTTCAATACCAGCTTGAATGCTTCTTTCGCCGTTAGATATGAATTTTATTATAGGATTTAAAATTACACTTATAAGAATCAATCCAAGAACAAAACTTACATACTTCTTAATTTTATTTTTAGGTGCTATAAGCTCAACTGCACTTATAAATATAAGAACTGTTGTGAGTGTAGCAACTAAACTTTTTAATGTTTCCATACTACTTTACCTACCCTCCTATTACAAAACTGCCAGCCTGAGCCATAATAGCAATTAATATAAAGAATATAAGGCTTATAGTTAAAACACATGATATTATCAATACCATTGAATTTCCTGCAGCTTCTAAAGATTTTGTTATTCTTGAATCACTTATAGGTTCTATAAGTGCAGCTGCCAACTTATATATAAAAGTCATCATCACAAGCTTTATTATTGGATATAATAATATCAATACTATAACCAGAAGGCCTATTGAACTTACAGCATTTTTTATAATCAGAGAATATCCAGCTACTGAAGCTATAGCATCTGAAAAAGTTTTTCCTACTATAGGTATAAAATTATCTATTGCAAATTTAGCTGTTTTTAATGTTACTGCATCTAGCGTTTTTGAAGTTATACCTCTTATAGTTAAAAGAGCTATAAATACTGTAACTATAATTCCTTGAAACCAAAGTATGCACTGTTTTAACAATCCACATAAATTAGTTATCTTATGTTCTTCAGATAGATTATTTGCAAATTCTAATACAAATTCCATAAGTATAAATGGAATTATTATTGTTGTATATATCTTAGGAATCAATACTACTGCTCCAAGAACAAATGGATCTAATGTAGTAGCAGAAGTCAATCCTCCTGCAAGTCCTATCATCGTAACCAATATTGGTAACAGAGCATTCATAAATTCTGATATATTATTTATCACATCTTTTGCTAATGAAATAGATATTATGAAACTTTTTGAAAGTATCATTATTACAAGTACAAAACATGCATAAAATGCTATTTTTGATATACTTTCATCAGCAAATGCGTCTTGAAGATTCTTTAAAAGCGCACATATTATAGCTATCGTAGTTATAGATACTACAAGTGCCAACACACTTTTTACTTCCTTAAAACATAAACTTAAAGTTGCTTTAGCTAGTACATCAAAAGACAAATTCCCCTTACCTTCAGAAATGTATGATTGTATATATTCCTTAGGATTAAGATACTCCATAAGTTCTACATCTGTTTTCATTTTGTTTATATACTCATATAAACTCTCTATCTGACCTTTTGCCTCACCATCTAAATCATCAATATTTATCTCATCTTTTATATTGTTGTTTTCATCTTTGTTTCCAATTTTTTCAACCATATTATTTTTATTATTAATATTAATGCCTGTATTGTATACTCCTACTTCTTTGTTTGAATAAACATCCCCATATGCTTCTACTTTATCTAAATTAATTCCAGTTATAAAAATGACAATAACACTTAATAATAAAACTGTAATTCTTTTTATCTTCCTCATAACAACACCTACATTATCTGCAAAATAGAATTTAATACAGCCATAAGTATTGGAATTGCAAGTACAAGAATCATAATTCTTCCTGCAAAGTCTATCTGAGTTCCTAAGCTATCCACATTTGCATCTTTACACAATGCACTTGAGAAAGAAGCTATATACGCAATAGCTAATATTTTCAATACAATCCCAATATAAACTGTATCTATATTGGCCTTATCTGCTATTGTCTGCAAAAAAGTTATAATTTCTTTTAATGGATCAATCACAATAAAGAATATTATTGCTCCTGTAGTAAGAGCTATTAATGGATTAAGTTCACCCTTTGAATTTTTTAGAAGCAGCATTATAAATAATGCTATAAAAGCTATACCTACCACCTTAATAATCAACATAATATAATCACCCGCTACATAATAAACATAGTTTTTAATGTACTAAACAAATCTCCTATAATGGAAACTATCATAAGAAGAATTATTACAACCCCTGCAATATTAGTAATGGCTGCTATTTCACCTTTACCACTACTTGTTAATACCTTATCCAACACCAGTAAAATAATTCCTGCTCCACCTATCTTAAGTAAAATACTTATATCATTCATACACTCCCGCTCCTTCAAACTTAAATTCAACCTAATATTCTGATGGTATATACCTCCATCTATATATTTCAATTAATTTTACTTTTATAAATATTGCGTTTATTTACTGTTTATGATTGTCTTTTTTAATTTTATAGTTGTTTAAAATTAAAAATCTATAAAATGAATATCCCAATCATTCCTCCAATACATGCACCAAGATATCTATATAGTTTTATATTTTTCTTTGCAGCTTCTTCTGAATCTTTTAGGTTAACCTTTATGCCTTCAATCGCAAGTGTAAATATTTTTTCCTGACCATAAACTCCTGACTCTCCTAAAGATTTAAAAAAATCTTCTAACACTTTCTTATCTTCATCATATAAATAAAATTCATTTTCATAATATTTATATTCTGATTGGACTCCCTGAAAAACACTATCTACACTTCCATCTATAAGTTTCTTTGATACTCCTGATAAAAAAGTACTTAAGGGTTTAGTAAGTTTTTTACTTAGATTATTAAGTGCTTCTGGAAGCGGCATTGCACCATATAAAATATCATTTTGTAGTATTACAAGGCCCTTAAGTATTTCTTTTAAAAATACTGTTCTTTTTCTAAATGTTTCTCCATACTGAAATCCAACGTAACTACATATTAAAAATATAACTATCCCTAAGGTCAATTTAAGCATATGCTTTTTCCTCCTTTTAGATCATAGACATCTTCAATTGTCCCTACTCCATTTCTTGAACTCAAAACAATTGCTCTTTCAAGGATTTTATTATCTAAAAGTTCCTTAAACACAAGTCTCTTATATAAATCTTCTATAGTAGCTCCATGAATTGTAACTATTATATTTACACCAGAATTAAAAGCCATCATAAGAGCTTCTATATCTCCTTTAGTTCCAATTTCATCACATATCAAAACCTCTGGTGAAAGACTTCTTATAGCCATTATCATGCCTTCTCTTTTCAAACAGTTATCTAGTATATCAGTTCTCATTCCCAAATCATTTTGTGGTATTCCAAAATGACATGCGCCTATTTCACTTCTTTCATCAATTACAGCTACCTTTTTGCCATAAAGGTCTAGAGATGAAACACCATTTGATATATTTCTCGTAATATCTCTTAAAATTGTGGTTTTGCCGCATTTGGGAGGTGATATTATTATTGTGTTATATACTCTGTTTTTTGAAATTATATATGGTAGTATTTTATCTGAACATCCTATTATTTCATTTGCAATTCTTATGTTTACAGATGATATATTTCGTATAGTCTTAACCTTCCCATTTTCCATAACACATTCTGGTCTCTTATACTTATCTTACTCTGCCGCCGATGATCATTCCGCTTTTCTGTGCGGATCTCAGTTTCTTGCGGTGACTGTACAACTACAACTGGTCCGGCTGAGCGTAGTTCTGCCTTAGATAGCCCATCGCACAAATCTTGTTGTGAATCATCTAACACATTCCTTACAAGCACGATTTTTCTTGTTGTCTGTGACATAA
>DPOH01000318.1:439-5080 GCA_003539755.1 Clostridium sp. | reverse complement strand
ATGGCATGAAGAATTTTTTAAATATATAAATAGTATGTCTACAGAAGATATTGATTATATTAATTCTATTAAGGGAAAAATTAACTTATCATAATCTATAAAATTTAGTTATAATATATATTGCAATTTATAAGAATCCGCTATAATATTATTGTAAGTTAATAAGATAGAAAATATATTAGAGTAGGAGATAACATAAGTATATAGATATTTTTCAAATCAAACATCTATATACTTGTTTTTTTATATATTGCAATATCTACATTAATGAATATAATAGAATAATGCAAAAAGATTATAATATTTTATTTACAATAATAAAATAATGGAAACAATCATTTTGTAAAACAATATAAATAATATGAAAACTTTCAGAAAGGTTGGTTGATTGAAAAAACTAAATGAAGTTTTTAGTGATTATGAGTATGATATTGATGGTACCCTGATAAATGCCATTGTTGATGGCGTTGTTTTAAAAAAGAAAAGTAAAATTCTTGAACTTAAAATTACTTCGAATGAGTATATTGAAATATTAGAAATAGAAAGATTTAATAATTTTATAAAAGAGAGATTTTACTTAAATGATTCAAAACTTCTTATAAATTATAGTGATGATGTAGAAAAGAAATCTTTACATGAAGAATTGGATAGTATTTTAAAGTCCTTTACATTAAAACATCCTATATTTAAGGGAGCTTTGTCAAATTGTACTTATGAAATAAAAGAAAAATCCATAGATTTTAAATTTAATATGGTAGTTTCACGAGTTTTTAAAGATTTAAAATTTGATAAGGAAATTAGTGATGCTATTAGAAATGTATATGGAATTACTTATGCTGTAAACTTTGAAGACAGCATAACTGGTGAAGAAATTGAAAAGCTTCATGAAAGCCAGCATAAAAAGAAGATGGAAATGCTTCAAGAAAAAATAAAAGAAAATCTTCAAAATCGTGGCAATGGAGTTTCACAAAGCTCAGCTGCAAGCAGTTCACAAAACAGCAATGGAAATTCAGGTAATTCTAGTGCTGCTGCAAGTAATGGCAACAATTCTCCAGTTGGATTTAAAGCTGATATAGGAAATCCTAGAAGAAATAAAAAAGAAAAAGATCCTAGCTTAATTTTAGGTAGAAGTATAAATATTAAGGATCCTATAGTTAAAGTAATAGATATAACTCCTAATGAAGGTGCTGTTCATATTACTGGGGAAATTTCAAATATAGAAACTAAGGAACTTAGAAGTGGTAAAATTCTTGTTTCTTATGATTTATATGATGGAACTAGTTCTATATGCTGTAAATCATTCTTAAAGCCTGAAGATGCAGAAGAAGCAATTGGAAGAATTAAAAAAGCAAAAGGTTTAAGAATATTTGGTAATGCAGGATACAGTAAATTTTCTAATGAAGTTGAAATAATAGCAAATACTTTAATAGAAACTGATGGCCTTAAAAAAGCTGAAAGAAAAGATGATGCTGAAGTTAAGAGAATTGAACTTCATATGCATACAAAGATGAGCATGATGGATGCGATGACAAGTGCTAAAGATCTTATAAAAAGAGCTATGAAATGGGGTATGAAGTCAATTGCTATTACAGACCATGGTATAGTTCAAGCTTTTCCGGAAGCCCATAAACTTCTTGGACGTGACAATCCTGATATGAAAGTAATATACGGAGTAGAAGCATATTTAGCTCCAGATAAAAAGCCTAATGTTACTAATGATAAAGGTCAAAGTATAGATACAACTTATTGTGTACTAGACCTTGAAACTACAGGTTTCTCACCAAAGCTTGAAAAAATAACTGAAATAGGAATTATGAAAGTACAAGATGGTAAGGTAATAGATTCATTTAGTACATTTGTAAATCCAGAAAAACCTATACCTCAAAGGGTTGTAGAAGTTACAAATATAACTGATGATATGGTTCGCGATGCTGAAACAATAGATAAAGTATTCCCTAAAATGCTTGAATTTATTAAAGGAAGTGTACTTGTAGCCCATAATGCAGACTTTGATATTAATTTCTTAAAGCATTATGCTAAGGAACTTGGTCATGACTTTGACTTTACTTATATTGATACATTACCATTAGCGCAAGATTTATTCCCAGAATTTAAAACATATAAGCTTGGAAGAATTGCTAAGAACTTAAATATAAAAGTTGAAGTTGCTCATAGAGCCTTAGATGATGTTGATACCACAGTTAAAGTATTCAAGATTATGCTGGATATGCTTAAGGAAAGAGGAGCTGTTACTGTAGCTGATATTGATAAATATGCTTCAGATGAAGAATCTAAAAAGGTTCAATACAAAAAGTTAAAGACACATCATGCTATTATTTTAGCTAAGGATTATGTTGGACTTAAGAACCTTTATAAGCTGATTTCATATTCTCACTTAGATTACTTCTATAAGAAACCAAGAATACTTAAGAGCATGTATAAGAAATATAGTGAAGGCCTTATACTTGGAAGTGCTTGTAGTGAAGGTGAATTATACCAAGCAATACTTCTTGGTAAACCTGATGAAGTAGTAGAACAGATAGCAGCAGATTATGATTATCTTGAAATACAGCCATTAGGAAACAATGACTACTTAGTTAGAAATGGCATGGTTCCAGATAAAGAATATTTAAAGGAAATAAATAAAAAGATTATAAGCATAGCTGAAAAGCAGAATAAACTTGTAGTAGCTACTGGTGATGTTCACTTTATGGACCCAGAAGACGAAATATATAGAAGAATTCTTGAAGCTGGTCAAGGATTTAAGGATGCAGATGATCAGGCTCCTTTATATTTAAGAACTACAGAAGAAATGCTTAGAGAATTTGATTATCTTGGTAAAGATAAAGCTTATGAAGTAGTTGTTACTAATACAAATAAGATTTCAGACATGTGTGAGCAAATAAGTCCTATATCTCCTGAAAAATGTCCTCCTCACATTGAAGGATGTGAACAGACAATAAAAGATATAGCATATAATAAAGCACATGAACTTTATGGTGATCCACTACCTGAAATTGTACAGGAAAGACTTGATAGAGAACTTGATTCTATTATAAAAAATGGTTTCTCAGTTATGTATATCATTGCTCAGAAGCTTGTGTGGAAATCCAATGAAGATGGATATCTAGTTGGTTCCAGAGGTTCCGTTGGTTCATCGCTTGTTGCTTATATGACAGGTATTACAGAGGTTAATGCCCTTCAGCCACATTATAGATGCAAGAAGTGTAAGTATTCAGATTTTACTGATTATAAAGTAAGTAATGGATTCGACTTACCAGATAAAAAATGTCCAGTTTGTGGCGAGGATCTAGGTAAGGATGGAATGGATATACCGTTTGAAACCTTCCTTGGATTTAATGGAGATAAGGAACCTGATATCGACTTAAACTTCTCAGGAGAATATCAAGCTAAAGCTCACAAATATACAGAAGTAATCTTTGGTAAAGGAACTACATTCAAAGCTGGAACTATAGGTACAGTTGCTGAAAAAACAGCTTTTGGATATGTTAAGAAGTATTATGAAGAGCATAATATGCCTATAAACAGAGCTGAAACCATGAGAATAGCAAAAGGATGTACAGGAATTAAAAGAACAACTGGTCAGCATCCAGGTGGTATTATAGTTGTACCAAAGGGAAGAGAAATATTTGAATTCTGTCCAGTGCAACATCCAGCAGATGATCCAGAATCAGATATTATAACAACGCATTTTGATTACCACTCAATTGATTCAAACTTACTTAAGCTTGATATACTAGGACACGATGATCCTACGGTAATTAGAATGTTACAAGATATTACAGGAGTTAATCCACAGGAGATTCCTCTAGATGACAAGGATACAATGTCAATCTTTAACTCAACAGATGCATTAGGCGTAACTCCAGAGCAGATTAATTCAAAGGTTGGAACTTATGGTATACCTGAATTCGGTACTAAATTTGCCAGAGGAATGTTACTTGATACTATGCCAAAGCAGTTTGCGGACTTACTATGTATATCAGGTTTATCCCATGGTACAGACGTTTGGCTTGGAAATGCTAAGGATTTAATAGATAATGGAGTAATTACAAGTATATCTGATGCCGTATGTTGTAGAGATGATATCATGGTTTACTTAATCAAAATGGGACTTCCAAAGGATACATCATTTAAAATCATGGAAACAGTTCGTAAAGGGCAGGCATTAAAGAACCCAGAAAAATGGGCAGAATATGAAGCACTTATGAGAGAACATGATGTACCAGAATGGTATATTGAAAGCTGTAAAAAGATTAAATACATGTTCCCTAAGGCCCATGCAGCAGCCTACGTAATGATGGCATTTAGAATTGCATGGTTCAAGGTTCATATACCAAAAGCATACTATGCAGCATATTTCTCCATAAGAGCAAAAGCCTTTGATGCAGAATATATGATATTCGGTAAAGAAAAGGTTAAAGAAAAAATGAGAGAAATTGCAGCTATGGGTAATGATGCAGCACCAAAGGATAAAGATACTTATGATGATATGGAACTTGTACTTGAAATGTACGAAAGAGGATTAAAGTTCCTTCCAATAGATTTATATAAATCAGATGCAACTAAATTTAAAGTAGAAGAAGAGGGCATAAGACCACCATTAAGTAGTATTGCAGG
>DPOH01000318.1:0-294 GCA_003539755.1 Clostridium sp. | reverse complement strand
ATGGGAACTGTTGCCGCAGAATCAATTTACAAAGCAGTACATGAAATAACACCAATAAGTTCAATTGCAAACTTAAAGAAACGTGCCAAAATAGGTGACGCAGCTACAGAACTTCTAAGAAAATTTGGATGCTTACAAGGACTGCAAGAAAGTGATCAGGTAAGCTTCTTTGATATGCTTGGGTAGAAAAATGTAAATATAAAATAACTTTAATTAAGAGTGTTGCCAAAATTGGCAATGCTCTTTTTCGTATTATCCAATATTAGTAACTATATTAATAAAAAACATATAAAT
>DPOH01000049.1 GCA_003539755.1 Clostridium sp. | reverse complement strand
TTCTATAATATTCTACAGAGTGTTGCTGAGGCCGCACGAAGGGGTACACCACCACGGGTGTAAATCTTCGTGCGGCCTTTTTTATTAATTATAAATTTTTAGGAGGTTTTTCTATGATAATTGTTAATGGAAATAAAGTTTACAACGCTGACAATATTAAGCTTTCTGAATATCTACATCGCGAAGGATATAATACAAAGCTGATTGCAGTTGAATGTAATAATTCAATAATTCCCAAAACTGATTTTGAAGAAAAAGTCTTACAAGATGGAGATTCACTTGAAGTTGTAAGCTTTGTAGGAGGTGGCTGATTTGAATATTAATGTTAATGGAAAATTAATAAATACAAGTTGTACTACTCTTTATGAATTAAAAGACATATATCATAAAGACACAGAAAACTTAATCATTATTTTTAATGGATTCCAGACATCTGATAATTATGAGATCCATGAAAATGATAATATAAGCTTTATTATAAAAGGACAAATGCCTAGCCAGGATGAATTTGAAGCATTAATGTGTGCAAGGCATACTCCCCATGTATTTGAAAAAGTTAAAAAGGCTCATGTAGCTGTTGCAGGTCTTGGAGGATTAGGTTCAAATATTACTATAAGTCTTGCAAGGACTGGTGTTGGAAATATCCATTTAATTGATTTTGATATTGTTGAACCAAGTAATTTAAATCGGCAGCAATATAGAATCAAAGATTTAGGTAAATTTAAAACTGAAGCCTTATATGATGAAATACAAGATATCAATCCTTTTATTAATGTAACATATGATACTGTAAAAATAACTGAAGATAATATTGAAGATTTATTCAAAAATGATGATATTATATGTGAAGCCTTTGATAACCCTGAAGCTAAAGCTATGCTTGTTAATACTTTTTTATCAAAATATCCATCAAAAAAATTAATATCAGCTTCTGGTATGGCTGGTTATGAAAGCAGTAACTCTATTATTACCAAAAAGATTTGTTCCAATTTTTATTTATGTGGTGATGGATTAACAAATGCAAAAGTCGGACGAGGCCTTATGGCTCCAAGAGTTAGTATTTGTGCTGGACACCAAGCTAATGCTGTACTTCGATTAATTCTAGGTATTAAAGATGTTTAAATACTTTACATATAAAAGATAAAGTTCAAAAAATATAATTCTCAAATTCTATAAAGTAAAATCTTTAAAATGGTTGATTCTATATGCCTATAAAACTTTTATCTTTAAAGATTTTATAATTAAAATTATTTATAAAGGAGATAAGAAAAATGACAACTAACAACGATAAACTTATGATTGGCGGACACGAATTTAATTCACGTTTCATATTAGGAAGTGGTAAATACTCTCTTGATTTAATTAATGCTGCTGTAGAAAATGCAGGTGCTGAAATAATTACTTTAGCTGTAAGACGTGCTAATACAAATGGTCAAGGAAATATATTAAACTACATTCCTAAAAATATAACTTTACTACCTAATACTTCTGGTGCTCGTAATGCTGATGAAGCTATACGTATTGCTCATTTAGCTCGTGAACTTGGATGTGGAGACTTCGTAAAAATCGAAATCATGAAGGATTCAAAATATTTATTGCCTGATAACTTTGAAACAATAAAAGCTACAGAAACTCTTGCAAAGGAAGGTTTTATAGTAATGCCTTATATGTATCCTGATTTAAATGTTGCTAGAGATTTAGTAAATGCAGGTGCAGCTTCAATCATGCCGCTTGCTTCTCCAATTGGAACAAATAAAGGATTATGCACAAAGGACTTTATTAAAATATTAATTGATGAAATTGATTTACCTATAATTGTTGATGCAGGAATAGGAAAACCATCTCAAGCTTGTGAAGCTATGGAAATGGGAGCTGCTGCTATCATGGCTAATACAGCTATTGCTACTGCAAATGATATTCCTGCTATGGCTAGTGCTTTTAAAAATGCTATTGAAGCTGGAAGAACTGCTTACTTAGCTGGTCTTGGAAGAGTTCTTGAAGGTAGAGCTTCTGCGTCATCTCCACTTACTGGCTTTTTAGCAGACTAATTTAAGGAGGTTTTAAGAATGGAACAACGTATAGATCACATGAAATACTTACCTGGTATGGAAGTACTAGAAGAATCCACTATCATGGATGAAGTAATATCACAAATGAATAATTATGATGCAGATAAATATACTGCTAAAGATGTAATGAATGCCTTAAATAAAGATGTTCTAAATCCCGAAGATTTTGGTGCTCTTTTATCTCCTGCCGCTTTTCCTTTTTTGGAACAAATGGCAGAGCGTGCTCAAAAAGAAACACGCAAACATTTTGGTAATTCAGTAAACATGTTTACTCCTTTATATATTGCTAACTATTGTGAAAACTACTGTATTTATTGTGGATTTAACTGTCATAATAAAATAAAAAGAGCTAGATTAAACTATGATGAAATAGAAGAAGAAATGGCTGCTATTGCTAAAACAGGACTAGAAGAGGTTCTTATATTAACTGGAGAAAGCCGTAAGATGTCAGATGTTGAATATATAGGTGAAGCTTGCAAGATAGCTCAAAAATATTTTAAAGTAATCGGTCTTGAAGTATACCCTATGAATAGTGATGAATATGCTTATTTACATAAATGTGGAGCTGATTATGTAACTGTCTTCCAAGAAACTTATAACAGTGATAAATATGAAACTTTACATTTATCAGGACATAAGAGAATATTCCCTTATAGACTTAATGCTCAAGAACGTGCTTTAAAAGGTGGTATGAGAGGTGTTGGCTTTGCAGCACTACTTGGATTAGATGACTTTAGAAAAGATGCCTTTGCTACTGGTATGCATGCATATCTTCTTCAAAAGAAATATCCACATGCAGAAATGGCTTTTTCTTGCCCACGTCTACGCCCTATAATTAACAATGATAAAATTAACCCTAAAGATGTTCATGAACCACAATTATTACAAGTAATGTGTGCATATAGAATTTTTATGCCATATGCAAGTATGACAATTTCAACTCGTGAACAAGCTAGATTTAGAGATAATGTTATAGGACTTGCTGCCACAAAAATTTCTGCTGGTGTTAATGTAGGAATAGGTGGTCATAATGATAAGCATGAAGAAAAAGGCGATGAACAATTCGAAATTTCAGATCCAAGAGGTGTTGAAGAAGTTTATAACTCAATAATGAATCATGGTCTACAGCCTGTAATGAGTGATTATGTCTATGTATAATATACTTGCTATTACCAATAGAAAACTCTGCAAAAATGATTTAACAGAACAAATAAAAAAAATTATAGAATACAATTTAAACATAGTTTCTAATTCTAATTCATTATTAAATAACAGCAACTTAAAGATTGTCTTAAGGG
>DPOH01000174.1 GCA_003539755.1 Clostridium sp. | reverse complement strand
AAGAAAAAAATATTTTTTATTAGAGAAGAGAAAATAGATAATTTGAGAATAGATTTTGGAGATTGTATTAACAAATTTGAACTTGATAATATAACTGTAGTAAATAATATGCTTTTTAAGGAAACATTTAATTCAGATAAAATAGCAAATGATTTTGGTAAGAATCAGATTGAAGTAAAAGATGCTAGTAATGGCATTTTAAAATTTGAAACTACAGGCAACGATGGATATATAATTGTAGATAATATAAATGTAAACAAATCATTTAATAAGGATGTAATAATTTTAGAAATAGGTTTAGTTATATTATCGGCTATAGTGGCAAACATTTATAAGCTAGTGAAGATACTTACTAAATATGCTAACAATAAAATAGTTATATATATTGCAATTGTACTTACAATTATAATTGCAATTACTGTAGATAGTATTTTTAAATTAATATATTTATTTTTTGTAAGTGCTATATTGTTGTTAAATAATAAATTAAGGGAGAATGCATAATGGTGATAAAAATTAATAAAAAAATAGGAATATCTTTATTCTATATTATTACGATAATATTACTTTTCAGCCCATTAAAATTAATATCAAAATATTTATTATTAATTTTTGCGCCAGGATATTGTTTATATAATGCTTGCCTTAAAAGATTAGATTTAAATAAATTTGAGAAATATGTTTTTGTTAATGTTCTGGGAATATTATCATCAACTTTAGTAATTTATTTGTTATTGCTATTCAATATAAATATTAGAATATTTCTAAGTGTAATAAGCATATTAGCATCAATATATATATTTGTTATAGCAATTAAATCTAAGGATTCAATATTAGAAATAGAAATAACTGATGTTAAACAAAAAATCACATATGAGAATATTGTGTGTGGAATATTTATGATTATAATGTTAATTATAGTAAGAGATGTATCTCAAATAATTATAAATTCAGGTATGGATGTTACTAATTATTATTTACAGGCTAAATATGGATTAGATACTAATTCACTATTCTTGAATAAAGATATACAAAATGTACTTTATAGAAATATGTTTAAGAATATTGATTTCCCTAATATTAGTTTTATATTTAATATAGATAGTGGAGAATTTGCATTTCCTCCATTATGGAAGTGTTGTATTATGCTATTTATGCTTGTTGGAGGAATGAAGTTTGCGTTATATATAAATATCTTTATCGGAATATTTGTTGTATTAGGCTTTGGAATATTATTTAAAAAAATGAATTTGAAGTCATATTCGTTTGTGATTGGCTTTTTTGCAATAGCATGTTCACCTCTTGTTATTAATATAATGAGAACATTATTAAGTGAATTATTTCTAGTAATGATATTAGTATATAATTTCATAGTATTTTATTTAGTAATAGGGAAGGAGAATTATGAAAAAGTAGCTATAACATTATCAGCATTATTATATAGTATCTTATTTATTGTAAGAAGTGATGCTATTATTCTATATGCTGGTCTGTTAATTGGACTATTTTTATATAGAACATACAAACAAAAAAGTGAATATAAGATGTATGATTTGTATATGTATCAGTTGTTTATATATTCAGCAATAGCATGGTTTAGTTGTCTTTATACAACTAAGATATATACAGTAGCTCATTTGGGAAATGGAGGAGTTAAACTAATTTCGATATTTTTTATTATCTTACCTATAGCATACTACATATATACAAAAATTCTTAACATAGAGAAGATAAAAAAGACTGTTAAGAATATTAATTACATATTTCTTATTTTCAATATAATAATAGTTGTAGTAATTGCAATAGGTTTTACCAATAATATTTTAAGTTTAAATGATTATGTTGAATTATTACAAGAAAATAAATTTAGTATAAGAGTTTTAACATTATATGTGAGTCCTGTAATTGTGTTTTGTGGGTTATGGGGGAACTTCAAAATGTTTTATAAAAAACAATATGACATAATACTAATACAATATGTAACATGTATTGCAACTATGATTTATTTAATGAACATCTGTCATAGTCATGTGCCAATATGGTCAAGTAGAAGAATTTTTTATAGTGTATTTGTGTTTTTAATTATTGGTTTTGTGTATTGTTTGGATAATATTAAATTTGAAAAAAAAATATCATATGTTTCAGTTGTATTTTTGTTGGTGGTAACATGTGGATTTGATATTGGAAAAACAGTATATAATAATGATATTAATTTTATTGGTTTATCAGATTCCCTCAATGAATTCGGAAAACAATTTAAAAGTGATGAAGTAGTATTTATTGATGGTGATATGAGTAGCGGGATTGGACTTCAAAATGCACTAAAATATTATTATAATATTGAAGCACTTTCTCCATATACTGAGACAGTTAGTGATGAGGAACTTAAATTGTTCTGCCAAAATAGAAATGTAGTATTTATTACTGAAAAGAATAGTGAGTTTAGTAAACGTGTAGAAAAATTATTTAAAAGAAAAGCAATAGATGCTACTATCAACTATAAGAATATAAAAAATGGAGAAATATTAAGATCAAATTATGAATTTGTTATTTATAGATAAAGTTGGGAGAAGAACATTATGAAATTAATAATACAGATACCATGTTACAATGAAGAAGAAACATTACCTATAACAGTTGGGGATTTGCCAAAAAAAATTGAAGGTGTAGATGAAATTGAATACTTGATAATAAATGATGGAAGTAAAGATAGAACAGTTGAAGTATCAAAAGAATTAGGAATCCATCACATAGTAACATTCAAACAAAATAAAGGATTAGCTAAAGGATTTATGGCAGGTATTGATGCTTGCCTTCATCTTGGAGCAGATATAATAGTAAATACAGATGCAGACAATCAATATTGTGGGGACGATATTGCAAAACTGGTTAAGCCGATTTTAGAAAACAAGGCTGATATTGTAATTGGAGAGAGACCTATTGATGATACAGCTCATTTTTCTTGGAAAAAGAAAAAGTTTCAAAAATTAGGAAGTTGGGTGGTTAGGGTAGCATCTAACAGTAGTATACCAGATGCACCAAGTGGATTTAGAGCTTATTCTAGGGAGGGTGCATTAAGACTTAATGTGACTAATGAATATACATATACTCTTGAAACAATAATTCAAGCAGGAAGAAATAAAATTTCAATGCTATCAGTTCCAATAAGGACAAATGGAGAACTTAGAGAATCTCGATTATTTAAAAGTATGTGGGGATATATGAAACGTTCATCATCAGTTATAATACGTTCTTTTATGATGTATAAACCACTTAAATTTTTTGGAATTATAGGTGGGTTAATATTTATTCTTGGAGCATTTATTGGAATTAGGTTTTTAGTGTATTTGGTAAATGGACAAGGGAATGGGCATGTTCAATCATTGATTTTAGCTTCAATTTTAATACTTATGGGTGTGCAGACTTTTGTTGTAGGATTACAAGCAGATATAATTGCTGCAAATAGAAAGATACTAGAAGATGTACAATACAGAGTAAGAAAAATGGAATGTAAACAGACAATAGAAGAAAAAGAAGAAATATATAGTTAATAGATTAAGGAAGATAATAATGATAAAAAAAATAATTAAGTGGTTAGGAAACATATTAGTCTTATTAAGTATAATATTTATAATTAAGACTATGTCAAATTTTCATATAGACTATTCTATATTGATTCAGCCTAAAATGTTATGTTTTATTATAATACTATCAGTTATATCAGCTATTTCTATATTTTTTGATTCAATGGCAGGTAAGTTTATGATAAAAGATATTTTAGGTGTTGTCATACCATTTAAAGTTATATATAAGATATATTCTAAATCTAATATAGGTAAATATTTACCTGGAAATGTAATGCACTATGTATCTAGAGGAATATATTGCAAAGAACATAATATAGATTCTAAAGATATGTATTATGTAACTATTTTAGAAATATTATTAAAGGTTATGACTGCATTTTTAATTACAATATTTTTTATGTATAAAAAAATTAGTAGTATTTTTAAATTGTCGAATATAAATATAGAAATTAAATTTTATTATATTATAGCCATATCTTGTATATTAATGTGTATATTGTATGTGTTTATATACTATAAAAAAAGAGATGTTAAAGAAAGCTTAATTTTAGAAGTAAAGGCATTAAAGCCAATGATACTATATTCATTAACATTCTTTTTAAATGCAGCGTTATTTTTAATAGTAGTTGATTTATTAGATAGTAGTTTGTTAAATAGTGAGGATATATTATATGTAATAGGAATATATACAATGGTTTGGCTGATTGGGTATGTTACACCAGGTGCACCAGGAGGAATAGGAATTAAAGAGACATTATTATTGGTATCTCTTTCACCAATGTACGGAGAAAAAATAGTATTGTTAGTAGCAGTTATTGTAAGAGTTATAAATGTTTTTGGTGATTTGATAGCATATGGTGTAAATATATTGCCAAACAAACAATAAATAAACAATAATACTAATATTATTAAATATAAAACTAATTGAAATTATTAAAAATGGAGGAAGTACAAATGAATATAGGTGTAGTTGGAACTGGATATGTAGGTTTAGTTCAAGGGGTTATAATGTCAGAGTTTGGAATGAATGTCACATGTATGGATGTTATAGAAGAAAAAATAAAAATGTTAAAAAGTGGACAAATACCTATATATGAACCAGGATTAAAAGAATTATTAGATAAGAATGTTAAAGCTGGAAGACTTGAGTTTTCTACGGATATTAAGGAAACTACTGAGAATAGTGATGTGATTTTTATTGCAGTTGGAACTCCTCCCAAAGATGATGGAAGTGCTGATTTAACATATGTTTTAGATGTAGCTAAAAGTATTGCAGAAAATATGAATGGTTATAAAGTTATAGTGGATAAATCAACAGTACCTGTAGGGACAGGAAAGCTTGTAAGAGAAACTATTCAGAACATATTAAATAAAAGAAAAGTAGATTATAAATTTGATATTGTATCAAATCCTGAATTTTTAAGAGAAGGAAAAGCAGTAAGAGACTGTCTTACTCCTGATAGAGTTATAATAGGAAGTGAATCTGAAAAGGCTAAGGAAATTATGAAAAAGGTGTATGATGTATTATTTATAAATCAGACACCATTTCTATTTACTAATCTTGAAACTGCTGAGATGATAAAATATGCTTCAAATTCATTTTTAGCAGTTAAAATAAGTTATATAAATGAACTTGCACTATTAGCAGAAAAAGTAGGAGCTAATATTCAGGAAATTGCTAGAGGTATGGGGATGGATGGAAGGATATCTCCTAAATTTCTCCATGCTGGTCCAGGATATGGTGGATCATGTTTTCCAAAAGATACAAAAGCTATAGTTGATATAGCAAGAAAGCATGGAGAAGAGCTTAAAGTTGTTGAGGCAGCTATAAGTGCTAATAAAAAACAAAAGGAAAAAATGGTGGAAAAAATAGTAAATACTATAGGGAAAGATGGAAGTCTTAAAGGTCAGACTATAGCAATATTAGGATTATCATTTAAACCAGATACAGATGATATGAGAGATGCCCCTTCAATAGATATAATTAGAGGACTTGTAAATAGCGGTGCTAAGATTCAAGCATATTGTCCAGAGGGAATGAAAGAAGCAAGATGGAGGCTTGAAGATGTACAAGATTTTGTCACTTATGCAAATAATGAATATGAAGTAGTAGAAGGATGTAGTGCAGTAGTTCTTATGACTGAATGGCATCAGTTCAGAGGATTAAATTTAATGAAGATTAAAGAAAACATGAGTGGAGATTATTTTTTTGATTTAAGAAATGTTTATGCTAAAAATTCTGATATAAGAAATGAATTTAAGTATTATTCTGTTGGAATGTAATATAGTATAAGTAAGATTTAATAGATGATTTATTTGAAAAAGGGTGAGTTTTATGAATATCTCAATAATCTGTCCAATATACAATGGTTAAAACTATATAGAGAATTTACATAACAATATATTAAATCAAAAATTAAAACCAAAGCATACTTTTAAAATATTTTATGTGCTAACAAGAAGTTCTGATAATAGTGAAAAGATATTAAAAAAGCTAAATTGTAATTACACACTAATTGAACCGCAAAATTATTCCCACAGTAAAACAAGAGAAATAATGGCTTCAAAAGTTAATGCAGATATAATAGTATTCATTTCCCAGGACATAAAAATAAAAAATAACATGTGGCTTCAAAATTTAATTAATCCTATAATCAATGGGGAATGTGAAGCTAGTTTTAGCCGTCAAATAGGTGAAGATAATAGTATAGAAAAGTATACTAGAGAGCGAAACTATCCATCAGAATCAAGGATAGTATCTAAAAAAGATATACACCAATATCAAATACGCACATTTTTTTATTCTGATGCATCATCAGCAGTATTATCAAAAATATATTGGGAGCTTAATGCATATGATGGAAAGGATATGCCGACAAATGAGGATATGTATTTTGCATATAAGCTAATTAATGCAGGGTATAGAATAAAATATTGTGCTGATTCAGAAGTTTATCATTCTCATAGATTTACTTATAAGCAACTTTATAAAAGATATTATGATACAGGTGTATTCTTTAAACAAAACCCATATTTTTTAAATTATAAAAGTAATGAGAGTGGGATTGATTTAGCTAAGTATGTTTTCAAAAGATCATTACAAGAAAAAAATATAAGAGTACTTTTTAGAATATTACCTGATTTTGCAGTAAGGTTTATAGCAAAATATATTGGTCAGCATGGTAAGTGATAATAAGTAAAGTTTATGCAGTGTTAGTTTTTGGAATGAATTTTGTTGAACAATCGAAGATTCAGAATATCACTTAAGTTCTGCCAACTAAAAACAAGTTTTTGAGTATAACTTATAGATAATAAAAAAATTCGTATATTAAATCCGTTGAGTATCATAAAAATATGATACTTCAGCGGATTTTTTGTATAATATATTTTTAAATCATAACTCTGCAAAAAATAAATACATACATAAAATAATAATTATAAACTTAACATAAGTTGTTTTTAATGGTACAATAAAACAAGGTCGAAAAAATAGAGAAAATGGAGATTTTGAGCATGGATGAAGAAATTATAAGAATTGAGGATATTATTGATGTACTTAAAAAGAGATGGAAGATAATAATATCTGTAACCGTTATAGCTACAATTATTTCAGCAATTATAAGTTTTTTTGTTATTGCGCCTAAATATGAGGCAAGCACTAAATTATTCATTGGTAAGGAACAAAATCAAAGTGCTGATCAATCATACAATAATAATGATGTGCAGATGTATCAAAAATTATTAAAAACATATGCAGAAGTTATTACAACAAATGATTTGGTAGGACGAGCTATTAATAATACTAATTTAAACTTAAAGTCATTAGATGTTTTGGGAAGTTTAACAGTAACACCAAGAGCGGATACTCAAATTTTAGAAATAAGTTATACGAATACTGATCCAGAGGTTGCATTAAACCAATATACTTGAATAATTTAAGTGTATTGGTTTAAATTATTTGGATTAATATAAAATTGGAGGAAAATAAACATGATAGATATACATTCTCATATATTACCAGGGATTGATGATGGATCTAAAGATATAGAAATGACTATAGAAATGCTTAAAATTGCAGAAAAAAGTGGAACTAAAGAAATTATAGCAACTCCTCATTATTTATTAGAATATGGTGAAGCAAAAATTAATGAGGTTAAGGAATATGTTGAAAATCTTAATTTACTTTTATCTGAAAAAGGTATTGATATAAAAGTATATAGTGGTCAGGAAGTATATTTTACTGAAAATATAGTAAATGATTATGAAAATAGAAACATTGGTACATTGAATGATTCAAGATATATGCTTATAGAATTTGATATGAGAAATTATGAAACAAGTATTTTTGATTATCTTTATGAGCTTCAAATCAAAGGGATAGTACCTATAATAGCACATCCTGAAAGATATAGATGGTTTATTAAGAAGCCTGAGATAATTAATAGATTTATAAGTGAGGGATACTTATTTCAACTTAATGCAGGAAGTATTGAAGGTAAATTTGGAAATGAAGTAAAAAAAACTGCGCAAATATTTTTGAAAAACGATATTTATGATTTTGTTGGATCTGATGCACACAATACAAATAGTACTAGAAGTACAAATATTAGCGAGGCAATAAAATTAATGGGCAAAGAAAATATGAATAAATTTAATGTTAATTCAAAAAAATTAATTAATAATGCTGAAATTGAATTCACAGGAAAAATAATTGAGAAAAAAAGTATTTCTTGGAATATATTTAACTTTAGAAAAAGTAGGCGATAATACATATGAGTTTGCAAAATATTTATTATAAACAGCAAAGGAATTAGATTATATAACTTGAGGAATTTATGTTACTGAAACTAAAAACGTTTATAAACACATTTATAAAAATTTAGAGACTATTTTTACTATAATACCAGCAGAAGAAGAAGATAAAATACCAGTTATAAAAGACATAGTAAGAGTAATCAGAGATGGAGTAATATATTACGTAACTTATGTGGCTAAATAATATTTAGGTCCTAAATGTAAAAACAGATGAGCTTCATGTTTATCTGTTTTTATTTTTTAAACATTTTTATTTTATGTAAGGTGCATTTGAAGTATAATTAACTTATATAGATTGATAGTTTATATGTTATTAATATTAGTGATAGAATTAATCTAAAAAATACTAATGGAGAGGTACTATGAACAAAAAAATAAGAAAAGCGATAATTCCAGCAGCAGGTCTTGGAACTAGATTTTTACCTGCAACAAAAGCACAACCTAAAGAAATGCTTCCTATAGTGGATAAGCCAACTATTCAATATATAGTTGAAGAGGCTATTGCATCAGGAATAGAAGAAATTTTAATTATCACAGGAAGAAATAAAAAGAGTATAGAAGATCACTTTGATAAGTCTGTTGAACTTGAAATGGAACTTGAAAGAAATAATAAAACTGAGCTTTTAGAATTAGTTAAAGATATTTCTGGAATGGTTGATATTCATTATATAAGACAAAAGGAACCAAGAGGATTAGGACATGCAATAAGATGTGCTAAGACTTTCGTAGGAGATGAGCCTTTTGCTATATTACTTGGTGATGATATAGTTTATAATCCAGAAAAGCCATGTTTAAAGCAACTTATGGATTGTTATAGTGAATATAAGACTTCAATCCTTGGAGTTCAAACTGTTCCAGAGCAAGATGTAAGTAAATATGGTATAGTAGATGGAATTCAAATAGAAGATAAGGTGTCTAAAGTTAAGGGACTTATAGAAAAGCCATCAGTTGAAGAGGCACCATCAAACATAGCTATACTTGGTAGATACATAGTTACACCTAGAATATTTGATATTTTAGATAATACTAAACCAGGTAAGGGAAATGAAATTCAACTTACAGATGCTTTATTACAACTTATTAAGGAAGAAACTATGTATGCATACAACTTTGAAGGAAGAAGATATGATGTTGGTGATAAACTTGGATATTTACAAGCAACAGTTGAATTTGCATTAAGAAAACCTGAACTTAGAGATGGATTTATAGAATACTTAGAAAATACTATGAAAACTTTATAGATATTAAAAATTAGTGGCAGAGTTATATTATTATTATATAGTACCTGCTGCTATTTTTGTTTTTGGAATTATGAATAATAGTATATAATGTTAGTATATGTTTTAAGAAAATAGGAGAGTATTATGCCAGAAATAAGTTTGTTTTTTGGAATAAGAGTTACAATAAATTATAATGGTCATGTACCGCCACACTTTCATGCTGAATATAATGGTAATAAGGTATTGGTAGATATTGTTAATGTAAAAATATTAAAGGGATATTTTCCTAAGAGACAATTAAAATTAATATTGGCATGGGCTGAAATTCATAAGGATGAGTTGATGCAGAACTGGGAACTTGCAAGAAATCATGAAGCATTATATAGGATAGCACCATTAACATAAGACCAGCTAATAATAGTC
>DPOH01000098.1 GCA_003539755.1 Clostridium sp. | reverse complement strand
GACTTATATAAATGTACAGCTGTATGATTTCAGATCTTTTGCTTATTTTCAAGTTCATCTTTAGGTATGTTATGAGAATTATAATCTTTTTTATTATATTCTATTTTTAAATATGGAGGATTGTCCGAAGTAATAGAGTTAAATGTTGCAATTATTTGTGATTTTGAATCAATTGGACACAATATTAAATTATAATATTCGCTATTTGTACACAAGTCTTTGATTATTTCTGTTACGTTTATTTTTATATAAGAATCAGATGAATTTTGAGGAATATTTAGGTGATACACGGGTGTTAAATTTTCATTAGGAAATGTATCCCATACAATAGTACTTGTATTAACATTGCTATAATTACCGCATATTCCTATAGATTCAGGGGTATTACCACTATATTGAAGCTTTTTTATAAATATAAATAAGTATGCATTTTTAATTTTATCAGCTTGTATTTTTGGAATGTTAAAAGCTAATATTGATTTGAAAATATGAAATCCAGATATTCTTGTGTTGACTAAACCAGCAGATAAAGTATCAAATTTTGAATAATTGTTCAAAGGATTATGTTTGTCTACAAAGGATGCATTTAAACATGTTATTTTAATTGTGTTAGCCAATTTATTATCTCCTTAAATTCTTATTGATATTTATATTATATAATATGAGTAATTTAAAAAATGTTATGAAAAAATATATGAGTTAGTTAATTCCTAATATATCTATAGAATTTTCATTCATATAAAGGGTGAAATAATTAAATGAGCTTGTGAATTTTATGTTTGTATGGTAACAGCAGCATACAAAAGGAGTATTGAAAGAATCATTTAATATATTAACTGCATTCCAAGTCTTCCCATCATTATTTGATGATATTTTGTATAAAGTATGATATTCAATCCAGTTAACAAATATAAAATTATTAAATTCAATAACATTTGGAAAAGTGCAAGCTACAGAATCTCCTAAAACAGATGAATTTATACTATAAAAATTATTATCATGAATTTTTCCGTTTATATAAGTACAATAATACTTGCTATTATTATTTTCAGAAAAAACTATATGGTATAAATCTTTAAAATCTCTTATTACAGAAAGATATATCTTGGATTTTTTTGAATTAGTAATTTGAATTGGAGTAGACCATAATCCTGTTTCTTCTATAAAGGTTGAGGCAAAAACTTCCTCGTAGCCATTTATAAGGTTATAATAAAATACTGTTGTCATATCAGTATCGTCATATGTAACTACAAAATTTGTTAGAACGTTATATGATATTTTATCTATAGTAGTAGTATACCAGGCAGAACCTTTTTTATAGTGGTGTACTAAGATACCATTAGAAGGTGTAGAAATATCTATTGAACAGTAAATCACATGAGTGCAGTCTCTTATATTTTTTATATAAACAAATTTGATGAAGGTAGATTCAGAATTGTATTTTAGAAGTTTATTTTTTATTACATAATTATTTTTAAAATTAAATGAATATAAAAGACCATTCTTATCATTTACAATTCCATAAATTCTATCATTTTCAGAAATATCAAACCAATAATCTAAAAATGAAAATGTTCCTTCTAATAGTTTCTTTTGTGATATTAAATTGAAGTTATTATCATAATTAGATAATGTAATACCGTCTTCAGAATCAATTCTACATATATTATTATTTGATTTTTGGAGAATGGTATGAAACTTTCTCATAAAGGTCATTAATTTCCTCCTGAATTATTCCTCCTAGTAATTATATTAAATAAACTGTTATTATATACTGATTTTATGAACAAAGTAATAGATTTATCATAATATACAATATAAGTATAAAAAATTTCGAAAGAAAACTTTCGCTATTTATAAAGGAGGTTATTTTATAATGCCAAATTGCAGTGGAACAACAATACCAACAGGAACTTGTGTTTCAAGTAGTAGTCCAAGAACAGTAACTCAAAGAAACTGTTCATGTACTCCTTGTGATACTCCTGTAATAATCAATCAAGGAGACGTTTCAACTCAGGTTTTAGTACCAGTATTAGCTGATGTAATTCAAAACTGTGCATCTATAACTAAATATGAAACAGCTTTTCCAAATAACTGGATATTCGAAACAAATTTGCCAAAGGTTCCAACTGGACTCGGTCAAACTCCACCATCAGGAACTATATGTATTAATAATGTAAACTATAGCTATTCTTGTTTAGGTGTACCCGGTGGAGCTGGTGTGGATGCAACAACTTTAGGAACACCACCAACTATAGATGCATCAGTAGGAGGAAGTGCAGTAACATTAACAGCAGATACACTTTCATGTAGCTGTTTAACTGCGGGAAATGCTTTAGTTGGTATATATAATAATTTTTCAGGGACAGTTACAACTCCAGCTTGCTGCTGTAATCAAGTAGCTCAAGCATACTCTCAAGCAAAAGTTATAGAAAGAGGGATAAATTTTCAAATATGTAACCTTAATGTGACATTAACAGGTACAATAGGTGGACAGCCTTTTACAGCTAATTTAGCAGGTATTAATCCTGATTCGACTGTGACAACTGATGTTGAACCATTACCATTTGCTCCATCTGTACCTTTGGGAGCAAATACAGATGATGATAATCCAGGCTTATTATTCTCAACACCTTTTAATTTTGCAGAAATAATGTGCTTGCCAACAAGTACTAGACTAAATATCATTGAAGAATTTGATTCTTGTTTATCAGTAGATTGTATAAGACCAGCAGTATCAACTTATACAGTAGCAACTGATCCAACTGCAGCAGCGGTTACTAATGCAAGCTTCCAGGCTTCTGCAGATTTATCACTTATCATAACTAAGAATATTTATGCAACAACTAGTGAAAAACTAGCAGTTATGACTAATTCAGGTGCTCAAGTAGTATGTACAAGTGGTAATATGCCAACATGTCCACAAGGTTCACCATGCGGAGGACCATGTTCAGAAACAGCTACAGGCCCATGCTATAAAATTACTAATTGCGATGGAACACCTATAACTCCTGGAACAATTTAGTTTAGAATAAAAAATTAAAAACAATTAGATAATTTTAATTACTAAAGTTGTTTAATTTAAAAATACTTCAATATTATAAGATATTGAAGTATTTTTTATGTTAAAAGTAATATTATTTTTAGCTATGCGCTTGTTATTAATATATGAAAGTTTGAGATTTTATTATGAACAATGTGGTAATTATATGTTACATGAAATAAACAAATTAAATATAATATAAAATACATTGTATTTGTTTTATATTATATTTAGGAGTGAAGCTTATGAGCGATTTAGAAAAAAAGCTTGCAGTGTACAATGGTCCTGTTAATTTTAAAGTAAAATTTACTGCTGCAAGATTAAAGGATATATATAAGAGCTTTATAATTGAAGAAAAACTTCATAAAGCATTAACGTTTAATTTAAGAAATAGTAATATAAAGGCTGATGGAGAGCTTATAGTTGGAAATTTTTCATATGATGATAAAGAAAAAATGTTGAAGATAGAAATTGATAATCCATCTGAAGACAAAGATAGTGAAATTGAAATTACAATTGCTACGAATATAACAGATTTGGCAGCAATAGTTGAAAGTAATTATGTTATAAGTAATGTTGCATATATAAAAATAAAAGGGTATGAAGAGTATGAAGGTCTTACAACAAAATCAAATTTAATTGAAATAGAATATTCCAGTATTAAAATTGATATACATACAGAAAAAGTAGATAATATAATACCAGCAATAGATGGAGAAATTGTATATCTTAAGGCTTCATTTAATATGTTAAATACAGAGGCAAATTACAGTGTTAATATTAAAAATTATATAGGGGAAAATTTAAGATTAGAAGAGGGGAAGAGCTTTGTAGCTATAAATGGAGTAAAATCAGATTTTGTAAAATTTAATTTAGTTGATAATGTAGTTAATGTAAGTATTGATAATAGTAAAAGCCTTAAGAATAAGAAAATAGATATTTTAATATGTGCTAAAATACAAAATGCAGAGACAATAGGAAATACTATGAGTAATGAATATTCTATAAGTATAAATAATGTGGAATGTTGCAGAGATACTATTAATATAAAATTTATAAAACCTATTTCAGATTTAATTAATACAATTGAAACTATAAATTAAAAACCTTGTAAGATTACATGAAGTAATTTACAAGGCTTTTTATTTGATGATTATTAATGGAATTAAAGACGTTACAACAATTTCTCCATTAACTAAAAGATTAAAATTAATATCAGCATTAAAGGAAGATGATAAGGATGTATTATATTGTGGATAGACTTTAATATTTTTAATTTTTAAGTCTAGAGTTAATAATTGAGAAATATTAAATTTGGTTGTATTGCTTGGAATTGATATTTTAGTATTGATATTAGTGTCATTTATTCCAAAGAAATTAAGGTTATGAAGGCCAGGATATGAAATTATTCCTGTAAAATTTATAGAATTAATTGTACCACTAATATTAATGTGCAAGTTATATACATAAAATGATAAGAAAAGTATAATGTCTTCTGTAATATCAGTATTAATTAAAAAGTTATTTATATCTAATGGATAATCTATTTGGGTATTAGTTAAATCTTTTGAATATGACTTAACTAATAGGATATTTGAACTGAAATTTGTAAACAGATTAGGAGATTGTGAAATAAATGAAATTGACTTTATACAATTACAAGCATATTTTAAATTATTAATAATTTTATTATAATTATCAACTACACTTGAGTATGCCCAGGATACAGATGAATTTACAAGTTCTATTAATTTGATTATCTTCTGCAGAGAAGATGTTATATTGGACAATGATTCTTGTGAAGCTGATGAATCTAGATGAGTCAATTGATTTGTTAATAAGTTTATGCAATTAATGTAGCTAAAAACTAAATCTACAAACTGAAAAAAAACTATTTTCAAAGTTTTACCTAAAGCTAAAAGTTCTTTACATTGATTTACTGTTGAGTTTATTAAATCTATTGTATCATTATCAATATCTAATTTGTTTTTATATAAGTTAGACGTATAAGATTCTACATAAAATAATACAGCTGATAGCTCGTTAAGTATTTTGTCTGAATATTTTGGAGTGATTATAGATTGACCTATTAATGCATTTAATAATTTAAGGCTTTTTGAAATTGAGAAGAGTGAATTAAATAAATTTATTATTGCTTCTGTGGAATATAAGTTGATTTCATTTGATTTTTTATTAATATCATTTATAAATTCATTGCAGACCTTAGTAATAAAGTCAATTAATGATTGTATAGATAAAAGTAAATAGGTTTCTTTAGAAATAGTATTTTTAGAATTTTGACTATCATAAATAGCAGTTGTGATATTATCATATACATTTTTTAGATTAGTATCTAAAATGGATAAGTTAGGAGTTGTTAAGGAACAATTATTTGAGTATTTTATTGAATTTAATTTATTAGCTGTCGATATTATGGGAGGCTGCAATAAACCTAATTTGGAATAGGATATTTCCGTACTTGTTATATTAACAATATCAGGATTATTTACATTTAGATCATAATTAGATTTAATTATAACTGATTGATTTTTTATACTGTTTATAATATTTTTTGAGATAGTACTATTTTTTTTTATTTTTTTTGCAAGTATTTTTGTATTAAATGCTTTTTTTATATTTTTTTTTTATTTTACTTTATTGTCTATTAATTTTTTTTTTATTATTTTTTTGTTTGTTTTTATTTTTATTAATTTTTTTTGTATTAAATTTTTGTATTTTTATTTTTTT
>DPOH01000180.1:545-4019 GCA_003539755.1 Clostridium sp. | reverse complement strand
CTTCTATACAGCTTAAGAAGTGTTTTTTATAATTTAAAATATTTAATTCTCCAAATATTTTCTATGATACATCATGAAGTTTCTCTATTGAAACAGTTCTTTTAGTCTCTGCTTTAATTTTTCCAAATATCGTTTTTAATATTAACATTCTTAAATCACCAGATAAATTCTCTAGATTTTCTAATACTCCATTCTTATCTCTCTGTATAATATCGTTTACAACAGTGGTTAAAACAATCTCACTACTATTATTATCAAGACTTTCTTCAAAGCATCTTCGTATAATCCAACTATTATTTTTACTTCCAAGTATTATTTGCAGTATATCTAATGTATCTACTGTTGATACTCCATATTTTTTAATTATATCTAATATATTTATAAGCCCACTATTAATAGCAATTATATCAGTATTTTGTCTTATGCCAGCAAAATCAGCTATATATCTAGCATCATTTACGATTGATTTTTCCAAATACTCTTTATTGCTTGCATCTGCTTTCTTTTTAAAATTATCATATAAAAGATTTATTACATATAAAACCATTTCGCTACCCTCACTATGCTCCTTATTTAAACCTTTTCATAAAATTCAAAAACTAAATCAATATTTATATCTTCGATTATATACTAAATAATAAAAATTTTAAATATAAATTTGTTTATATTTCTATAAAATTTTATAGTGAATGAATATGAGTGCAGTTTCTTTTATTAATTTTTTAAAACTTGATGAATAAAAAATCACTAATTATAACATAATAAACATGATATAATTAGTGATTTTACAAAATAGCATTTAATATGCAGAAAATTACTGATTATCAGTTCTGTTTAATACTCTTCCAGCATACTTCATATTTGATGTACTTAACTGACTTATTTTTATTACATCTCCTGTATGTGGTGCATGAATAAACATATCATTTCCTATATACATGCCAACATGTGTTGAGTTTAATTGATGATTAAAAACTAAATCTCCTGGCTTTATTTCAGCTATTGATATTGGCTGGCAATAGCTTTGTTGGTCCTGAGATACTCTAGGTAAAGTTATTCCGTGTGCTGCAAATATATACTGCATATATCCAGAACAATCAAAACCTGCTGGAGTTGTTCCACCCCATAAATAAGGTATTCCTAAATACTTTTGTGCTTCAGTTATTAATGTCTTTGCATCTTCTGACATATCAGAAGGCAATGTTATAGGCACTATATTGCTCGTACTTAAATCTAATAAATTACTATTGGCTTTTATATAATCTAAAAGCTTTGCTTTATCATCTTCTAATTTTTTAATTTCTGCCTCTAATACATCTTTGCTTTTTTGAAGTTCGTTATTCTCTTTTTCAATTGTCTCTTTTATATTTGTAAGATTTTGTTTTGCATTTTTTGCTTCATTTATAAGTTTTTTATCTGTTGTACATATTTGATTTATCAGCTTTACTTTTTGTATAGCTTCTAAAACATTATCCGAACTTAAAATCGCATTTATATACTTTAATGTAGATATTTCAAGGCCTCCACTCACTTGTATTTGTTTTATTCTTTCCCTTAACGCCTTGTCCTTTTCTTCAATGTTCTCTTCTGCAGCATTTATTGATGCTTCATTTTCTTTTATTTCCTCTTCTTTTTGTGCTATCTGTTCCTTAAGTTCATTCAATTTTGTCATTTTGTATTCAATTTTACTATCACAATCCTGTATATTTTCAACTACTTTTTCAATACTCAAATTATTATTTTCAGAAACAACACTTGTAACCTCTTGATTATCAGACGGCTCTGCAAATGCTGGCAATGCACTAGTTGTAGTCATAGTCACAATTGTTAAAACAGCTACTAGTGTATTTATACATTTCCTTTTCATTTTGGGCTCCTTCTTTTTTAGAAACTATAAAAATAGTCTCCATTCTATTGAATCATAGTAATGTATTTATAATTATTATTATATTTGTATTTTACTTTAAAATTATTGAATTAACTTCCATTATTAAAGCAATCTACAATTAATACATTTATATTATACCAATTCAAATCTCTTCAAGCAAATATAATACTGTTATAGATTATTAAGAAAATATTACATTACTATTACTTTAAAACTAAACTCCTTAAATTAAGTATAAAAAAGCCAGTTTTCAGCATATAAAAAAATTCTATGAATATCATAAATATAATAATCATAGAACTCTCTAATTGCTTTATTAATTTATATTCTTTAATTTTAATTTCTTTATCATGATTATCTTCTTCATTTAATACCTTACTTAGATATCTAATTTTATTAAAATAAAAAATCCCTCATAGTAAAAATTACTATGAGAGATTTTTTATATATTCAAGTATTATTCATTTAATAAGTCATGTATAACTCTTGTAGCATCCATATATTTAGCTATAGATCTTCCGTGGTTTAATCTATTTATTATTCTTGCAGAAAGTTCTGATAAGTCTACAGAATTAAACCATGGTGCAGCTAAAAGTTGTGGCGATGTATATGTTAAGTTTGTGCAGTAAATTCCTGAAAGAATTCCATCTTCATAGAATTTATTGAACTTTTCAATACCTTCTGTAAAGAATCCAAATGTAGCAGCAACATATACATTCTTAGCATTTCTTTTCTTTAATTCTTTTGCTATATCAAGTACTGATTCTCCTGATGCTATCATATCATCAACAATTAATACATCTTTACCTTCAACATCTCTTCCCATATATTCATGTTGAACTATTGGATTTTTACCATTTACTATTGTTGAATGGTCTCTTCTCTTATAGAATAAACCAACATCTACACCTAAAGCTCCAGCATAATATATTGCTCTATCCATAGCTCCAGTATCTGGGCTGATAACAAGTAATTTTTCTTTATCTACTTTTACGTCTTTTTTATTAGATACTAAAGCTTTAATCATATCTATTGTTGGTTATATATTTTCTAATGATAATATTGGCATTTCATTTTGTATGTTTGTATCATGAACTTCAAATGTAATTATTTCATCTTCGCTTTTTTTTTCTAATTCTTTCAATGTTATTTTTTTTTTTTTTGTTTTTTNNTTTTACGTCTTTTTCATTAGATACAAAAGCTTTAACCATATCAAAAGTTGGATATATATTTTCGAATGATAATAATGGAATTGCATTTTGGATGTTTGGATCATGAACATCAAATGTAATTATTTCATCTACGCCTAATCTTTCTAATTCTTGAAGTGCTAAAGCACAATCAAGTGATTCTCTTCCTTTACGACGGTGTTGTCTTGATTCATATAATAAAGGCATGATAACTGTAATTCTAGCAGCTTTACCTCTTATGGCAGCAACAGTTCTCTTAATATCTTGGAAGTGTTCGTCTGGACCTTTGTGGCTTACCATTCCAAACATTTTATATGTACAGCTGTAATTTCCTACATCACATAATATATATATGTCTCTTCCTCTTACTGTTTCTGAGATCTTAACCTTACCTTC
>DPOH01000180.1:0-414 GCA_003539755.1 Clostridium sp. | reverse complement strand
CCATTTGAAAATCTTATTTCATCTAATGGAATTAAGTATGATTCTTTTTGTCCTCTTCTTTCTCTTATATGCTTATCAATAGCATTTCCTAATTCAGTACAGCTTTCTAGCGCTATAATTCCAAGTTCATGATTTAATTCAGTCATTTGTGTCTCCCCTTTTTAAATTATATTAATAAGAATTCTACTTTTAGAATACACTCAATCATTATCAGTATATACTAAAAATAAGAATTTATAAACAACTTATTAAAAATTTTTTTAAATCTTATATATTTTCTACTAACTAATTCCATTTTTTTATTAATTCAAAGATTATTTTTCTAAATTTTGCTAAAATTTTATCTGTTATAATCGTAACAAAATTTCATTTATTGAACTGCTAACCTTAATTCTTTCTTCATATACCCAATTC
>DPOH01000112.1 GCA_003539755.1 Clostridium sp. | reverse complement strand
TAAATTATTTTGCATATGAAAACTTAAAAGAATACTCCATATCCTTTGATGAGTCAATTAAATATTCATCAAGTACTGGTGCTCAACAACTGTCATCACCATCGACTCGCATCTGCTTTCCTATTATATGTACATTTGTATAATATACAGGTTGTAAGTCTACTATATGAAGTGCATTTTGAAGCTCCATATAATTATAAGGAATAACACTAAATTCAAATGGTACTTTATTATAAGAGAACTTTAATCCTTCTCCCTTTTCGTTATATACTTTTACATATCTAGTTCCTGTTCTATTTCCACATTCTTGAGGTAATAAATATCTTGATAAGTTTTCAGATGCTGTACTAGTATAAACTCCAAGCTTTGCTCCATCACATCTATCAATGTAGTTTTCATCTGGACCATATCCATAATAAGTGAATTTATTGAATTCACTTTTTAATCTGAAATTCATTGCCAAAAGTGGTAACGCTGGAAGCCCTTCAACTCCATTGTATTTAACAGTAACATTAATTACTCCATCTTCCTTAACTACATAAGTAATGTTTACTTTAGTAGCAGGAATTGTAGGAAGCTCATAAGTATAGTGAAGTTCTAAATAGTTTTCTTTTTCAATCATATTAAAATCACAGTATCTTTGACCCATACTTGCACCAAACCATTGTGAACATCTAAAACCGTATTTATTTCCTCTATCATTATCTGTTTCTGCACGATAATAATATGTTTTAGGTACACTAGTAATGTACTCCGTATCACAATATCTAAGTGATACTATTCCACCTTCCTGCTTAGAGAAAATAACTTTAAAATCTCTTCCATGTACAGCTACATTTACATCACCATGAACTATCTTAATTTTAGAATCATGTGATTCTTCAGCATTTTCTTTTATTGAGTTTTGTTCAAATACATATTGTCCATATGATAGTTCAAAGCCCTTTTCTGCATATAAGGTATCATCTTTTAACCTCATAGAAACATTAAATATATATTCTCCATTTTCAGTATAATTCTTCATTACATCATTAAATGGAATTTCTATATGTTTTTCTTCCCCTGGACCTATATCTACATAAACTTTTCCTTCATATAATAATTCTCCATTTTTTTCAACATTATAATAGAAATCATATTCTGATGTATTTATAAATAAGTTTTTATTCTTTATTAATGCTCCATTTTTATCTACAAAAACCTTTATATTCGAATATAAGAATTTAACTTCTTGTACCTTTGGTGATATTGTTCTATCTGCATAAAGTATACCATCACCTGAGAAATTATAATCACATGGTCTATCAGTAAAATCTCCCCCATATCCTAAAGCTTTTGTACCATCTGGAAGTATTCTATAAAGAGCCTGATCAACATAATCCCATATGAAGCCACCTTGATACATAGGATATTTACCTTCTAAAGCAATATATTTATTCATTCCACCAGTTGAATTACCCATAGAGTGCATATATTCACAGCTTATATAAGGCTTTTCAGGATTGTTATTTAAATATTCTTCAATATCAGCAACCTTAGCATACATTCTGCTTTCCATATCGCTAGTTCTTTCATACTTCTTATCATATTCAGCACCATCATGAAGTCTTTTATTAAATATGCCTTCATAGTGAACTAATCTTGATGGATCCCTTCTTCTGAAATATTCAGCCATTTCTAATATATCATCACCAGCATAACTTTCATTACCACATGACCATATAAGTATTGAAGGATGATTCTTATCTCTTTCAAGCATAGATTCAGCTCTATCTAATACACAAGCAAGCCATTCTTTCTTATCTCCTGGCACATTCCATGATGGCTCAATTTTACCCATCTTCTGCCATGATCCATGGCTTTCAAGGTTTGTTTCATCTATTAGGTATATTCCATATTCATCACATAATCTATACCATAAACTTTGGTTTGGATAATGTGAAGTTCTTACAGAATTTATATTATGCTGTTTCATAAACTTAATATCAAAAAGCATATCTTCCTTAGTTATAGCACGCCCATGCTCTGCACTAAATTCATGTCTATTTACACCTTTAAAGACAATTCTCTTTCCATTTAAGCACATAACCTTATTTATCATTTCAAATTTTCTAAATCCAGTTTTAGTTGTTGCAACTTCTACTAATTGTCCATTTTTATCAAATATCTTTACATATACATTATAAAGATTAGGTTCTTCTGCACTCCATAATTTAATATTGCTACAATTTCTTAAATCAAGATTAATATATAGATTTTCTTCTAATTTTACACAATCAGTTTTAGATACAACATTTAGTGAATTATCTAAAATAGATACTTCAACATTTCCATCCATAATACCATTTATCTTTAAATCACACTCAACAGCTTCTGCCTTATAATTGCTATCTAATACTGTTTTTACAAAGATATCTTCTACATGAGTTTCTGGAACTGCATATATGTATACATCTCTAAATATTCCTGAAAATCTAAAGAAATCCTGATCTTCTATCCAGCTTGAACTAGCTCTCTTATATACTTCTACAGCAAGTTTGTTTTCTCCATCCTTTAAAAATTCAGTTATTTCAAATTCACTAGGTGTAAATGTATCTTCAGAATATCCAACAAACTTTCCATTAAGATATACATAAAAAGCAGTCTCTACTCCTTGAAATGAAATGTATGCTTTCTTATTTTTCAGATTTTTATCTACATTAAAAAATGTTACATAACTGCCTACTGGATTGTAAGTCTTTGATATATATGGAGGTCTTAAATCATCGTGTCCTTCCCATGGATACATTGTATTAATATATTGACACTTATCATATCCTTGAAGTTGTATATGTCCCGGTACTTCTATATAATCAAATCCGCTAACGTCAAAGTCTTCCTTATAAAAATCTACTGGTCTTAAATCTTGATTTTTACTAAACATGAATCTCCATGATCCATTTAAACTTTGTTTTAAAAGCATATTTTCTTCTAATTTTATTTCATCTAATTTCTCATAATAAAAATGATCACTATGAGCATCTATTCTATTTACTTTAAAAATTTCAGGGTTTTCTAGCCATGTTAGTTTTGGT
>DPOH01000292.1 GCA_003539755.1 Clostridium sp. | reverse complement strand
GCACTTAACATACCTACTATTCACTTCCTATTTATTGGTCTTTATCTAATCAATTATAGTTTTTCCCTTTAAATATTGTCAATTTAGATAATTTAGCAATAAATTTCCTAAACAATAGTACAATTATTAAATACATACATTTACTCGTTATATTTCTACATATATAGATTTTTTATCACTTTTCATTTTTATCTATAATATATATTAGTCATAAAAAATTGCACTATAGATAATATAGTACAATTTTCTAATTTATATTTTAATGTATCCACTTTTCAACGTGCTTTGCAATTTCAGGCTTGGTCTCCTTAAGTATTTCATACTGTTCTCTTCTATGATCCATAATATACTTATACAATTTGGGATTTTCTTTTTCAAGCAACTTCTCATACTTTTCACGTTTTTCAACATATCTATTATAAAATGCTCTGTTTTCTTGCTGCATCTTTTCTGCAAGCTTAACTCTATGTTCCATAATATTTGCTTCAACTGCATCAACTGGCTGGCCTAGTCTTGCTGCTATTTCATTTAAGTGTCTTTCAAGATGTTCTAGAAGCTTATCCTGGTCCCAAGTTCCAAGATGTTTCCAAGCATGTGTCTTCCAATCTATATCTGCTTCTGGAGTAAATTCTGCTGTAAACTTTGTTATATTTTTTATTATTTCTTCTGCATGTTTCTCCATCTGCTCTTCTGCATCATTACCAAATGCCCATTCAAACTCTTCAAGTATTTCTTCTTGTATTGTAATACATCCATTCTGTTCATTATCTAATTCGCCATCATGTATCCCTTCTATTGGATAAGGTGATTTCATACAAGCTTCAAGTAAAGCAGCTTTTATAGTTCTACGAACAACCCCTTCTTCTATAAGATGACCTAATTCATACTTTCTCAGTTCATCGTTAAGTTCACCAATATGTTCTGTTATGTAAAATTGTATTCCTCTTTCTTCAAGACTTTTATGAAGTATTTCAAGTCTTTCTGCCGCGGTAAAATCTATGCTTCCAATACCACCTGCATCTACTATTACAATTTTAGTAGTATCTTTTATTGATTCTTCAATATCATCCTGAAATGCATTAATATTTCCAAAGAAAAGGCTACCACTAAATCTATAAATAATAGTATTTAAGATAGGTTTAGCATCACGATTTCTATTTAAATCATAGAATCCATCCTTACCTTGAATAATCCCTAAAAAGCTTCTAGGTGGAACTGCTGATTTTAATACCATTACGGCAAATGATAAAACAAGTCCAACTATAACTCCATATATAGTACCCAAAATAAGTACAGCCACAAAAGCTCCTACAAATATCATAAACTCTTTTTTGTTTACTTTATATAACTTTGCAGCCACATGAAATTCTAAAACACCTATAAGTGCTGAAATTACTATTGCAGTTAACACCGGTACAGGAAGATAGCCTATAAAACCAGTAGCTGACATTAAAACAATAGCCATAACTATTGATGCTGTAATGGATACTACCTTACTCTTTCCACCATACTGCTCACTCATAACTGTTCTAGATACGCTTCCATTTACAGGACAGCATCCAGTTAATGCTGATGCAAAATTACTTATTGAAAATGCTAATATTTCTCTATTTTCATTTATCTTATAATTATTCTTTATAGCAAAACTACTTTCTGCTAAAAGTGATTCTGCAAGAATAACAATTGCAATTGGAAGACTTAATATAAATCCACTACTAAAATGAACTAGTGAAAAATCTGGAATAATAATCTTAGGAAGTCCTTTATCAACTTGCGAAAGTAGTACCACTCCATATTTATCAACATGGAAAAATACTGTAGATAATGCTCCTAATATCATTACTACAAGACTCATAGGAAATTTAGGTGATATTCTCTTTGAAATCAATATAATAGCAAGCGAACCAATTCCCATTGCCAATGATAAATAATTAATATGAAATAATGACTCTACTAAATGCTCTACAAGCTCAATAAGCTCACCACTTCCTGATTGTGCTCCCATTAGTTTAGGAATCTGCATTAGTATAATTGTAGTTCCAATTCCTGTGATAAATCCTGCCATAACTGGAGTAGAAATATAATTAACAAGCCTTCCTGCCTTAAATATATAAAACAATATAAGCCATATTGCCGTATATACAGTAAATACTGGAACTATTCCAATAGCTTCTGTGCTTCCAAATGTAACACCCATAGATATTAAAACTCCTCCTATAAGTGCTGCTGGTGCTGCATCTACCCCAAATATAAATTGAGGTGATGAAGATATTAAAGCAAATGCCAAAATTGGCAACACTGATCCATACAAACCATATACAGCTGGAAGTCCTGCAATCTGCGCATATCCCATACTAATAGGAATAGATATTGCAGCAATCATTATTCCCACAAAAATATCTCGGCCTAATGTTCTTGCGCTTAGTCCTTTAATCATTCTATTCCTCTTCCCTTCTGATATTTTTTTACAAGAGATATTATAAAATACATAGAAAATAAATTGCATATTAAACAGTTTTTGCTATTAATTGATAAACAATCTATTAACCTATAATATATCCTTATTATAATTTTGACCAGTAATATTTTTCTATTTTATTTTTTAATTTTCTTGAATTTCATAGAATATATAATTATTATTTATATTTTTAATATCTACATATAAATTCTATTTTATTCTAATGTTTTTCAATTTACTTCTTATCTTAATACAAAAAAAGGCTATTGCATTAGCGCAATAACCTTTTTTCTACTTTTCCATTTAAAATTATTCTATATAATAACTTTCTTCTGGACCAAAATAAGATTTTGGTAATTCACCTCTGCTCAATACAAGCTTTTGAAGCACAACTCCTGCATCTACTGCATAAAATCTTAAAGTATGAACACCTTTAGTCAATTTATGATTAGTTTTTGATATATGAATATTATCAAGTACAGATATACACCAATGCATATTATTGTAATCTCCAGCTATAAAGTCCTTAGGAAGTACATAATTTATAACTGGTTCTTCATTATCAAAAACTACTGCATATTTTAATCTAGTATCATTTTGAAGATTATTAGTTGGT
>DPOH01000151.1 GCA_003539755.1 Clostridium sp. | reverse complement strand
CTCTAAAGGCTTGTACTAACCCAACATACCTGTTGTGATCCATGCACAAATCATTATCAGAAACATATATGACTTTTTTATGACCTTTCTCAATAAAATATTTTCCCATAATATAACCGCCCACAAAATCATCAATCCCTATATTGGCACACTTCTCTTTTGGTTCAAAAAAACCATCCATAACAACAAATGGCACATGTATTCTTTTTCTTAGATTGTCATATTCTTGAGCACAGAAGCCTATTAAAACAAGCCCTGCCATATTCCACATTGAAGCATATTTTACAACTTCATTTATATTTCTAGTTTTCTTTATCATCATAAAATAATTGTTTTTTTCTACTTCATGCTCAAGCTTATCCAGTAGTGATGAAACAAAAGGATCCTGCATTACACTTCCTTCATATTTGTCATGATCAGATATAATAACACATACTATTTTTGAGCTGTTTTGTGCAAGAAGGACCGCAGCCATATTGGGTATATAATTTTTTTCTTCCAGCTTCTTTTGAACTCTTTCAATTGTTTTATCAGATATTTTTTTAGTTTTACCATTTATCACATTAGATACAGTTGCTGTACTTACCCCTAATTCTTCTGCAATGTCAACTATTCTAACTCTATTTTTCTGTTCTTCTTCCAATCTATCACTTCCCTATTAATTTCTTTTCCATAAAATATCTTTCTGATTTGATACTAGCATACCCTCAATATAAATTCAAAGGTTAATCGCATAACCTTCATATACTTTTTCTCACAAAAAATTCTGATTTATAATTATGCATTTCCACTACCTTTAAAAATTCTTCTTAGTTTTTTATTTAATATAATTTTTTAGGAAATAAAAAATACAGTATACAAAAATATACCGCATTCTTTATTATTAACCATATTATAAATTTCCTATTAACCTCCAAATATAGGCTGAATATTGTTTCTATTAGATATTTCAGAAAAACCTATAAATGCAAATATATTAGCAATAATCCCATAAAGATTTCCACGTATGAATAATATTTCTCCATTTAAAAAACCACTATAACTAGTCTGAGCATCAATACTATTAATTACAATCTCCAAACGTTTCATTGCAATCTGCCATATCATTGTTCGAGAAACTAAATACAGAAACTGTGAATTTATTGCTGTTATATCTGGATTAGGTATTTCAGATTCTTTCATTTCTTTATTATATTTGCTTTCAACAACAATCATGCTCTCAATTGATGCTTTGAAAAATAAATAATCAGCATAAAATCTTATAATCATAGTATTTTTCTGAGCATTTAATAAAGCTAATATACGATTTTTATTATTATCATTTGAAAAAGAAAGGCCTCCAACATCTCTACTTAAGAATTCATTTGCCCCTTGATAAAAATATAAATAGATAACAATATTTAATATGGACCCTGTAATTATAAATAAATTAGGCATAAGAGAAAATTTAAATTTACCTGCTGCTTTACGAATCTGCATAGTTTTATATCTGATAATATTTATCATAGTTAAATATATATACACCCAAACACCTAATGTAGAATACTTAATCAACAGTCTATCGCTTTTAAAACCATTTCTTTGGCTTCCATTTTCGGTCATAACATCATTAATTGCTGTAATTACTGCAAAATAATACATTAAATCTGCATATACAAGTAATCCTACCGTATTTACTTGAAAATATATTAAATTTAGTTCATCAATATCTCCCTTAGAAATGTTACTAAAATCAAAGCTACATTCTTTCTTCTTTTTCTTAAGTTTATGTGACACGGATTTTTTCCCCTTTTTAGTAGATATATTTTCAATATATTACTCTATATAAATACATGTTAAAATTAAATTTTATTATATAAAAATAGTACGTAGATTTTATTAATAGTATTGGGCTAACAACTTCATTTTTAGCTATTACTTAGGTTTAAATATAAAACTTTATAAAAATAAAAAGACCATTTAACATCTTCATATTAAATGATCTTTTTCTGACTATTTAGCTTCTTTTCTATGATACCAGAATATAGCTATTATTGCGCATATCCCCATTAAATATGGATAATATAAATATTTCATAATAGCAAATGGTGAAATTGCTGCAAGGCCTGCTGCCGAAATAAGCTGTGCACCATATGGTATAAGCCCTTGGAATGCACATGAAAACATATCCATAATTCCTGCAACTCTCTTAGGCTCTAAATCAAATTCATCTGAAATATCTTTTGCTATAGGACCTACTGTTACTATCGCTATAGTATTATTTGCTGTACATATGTCAACCAAACTTACAAGTGCACCAATGCCCAATTCTGCATTTCTTTTATTTTTAAATTTTTTAAGTCCTTTATGTAATATATATTCTATACCACCATTTTCTTTTATAAGTGATATTGTTCCTGCCATTAATAATGTAACAATAATTAATTCGCTCATTCCTGAAATACCATTAGCCATAGACTGACATAAGCTTATTATATCAAATGCTCCATAATATATGCCTATTCCTCCTGCCAAAATTATTCCTAAAACAAGTATTAATACAACATTCATTCCACATAATGCTGAAATAATTACAACTAAATAAGGAATTATTTTTATTAAACTAAATTCAAGCTGTTCCATAACTGCGGCTCCTGAATTCA
>DPOH01000330.1 GCA_003539755.1 Clostridium sp. | reverse complement strand
CATCATGCTCTACCATATGATTTCTTATATATTTAATTTTATTTACTTGCTCTTTAGGATAGTATCTATCATGATTAAAATCTTTATTAGACAAAAACTTTAATGAATATATCAACTCAAAAAATTTTATTCTAATATACGAAACATCAAATCTATTTTCATAAATTTCAGAAAAAATACGTTTAATTTTAGATGTTGCCTTGCAGATATAGTATTCATTATTTAATCTTAATTTTTCGCTAATTCCTTTCACATTAACAGATAATACTTTTAAAATTTCTTGTAATTCCCCTTCAAATTTCTTTATATCAATGTAAATACTTATTCCTTCATATATTTTAAGTGGAAATAAAGATTCTGACTGAATATGGCCTATATGATTTACTGATAAATCCCCTTCGCTAACATATATAACCCTATTATTAATCTCACATTCGAAACGGCCTTTAATACAATAACTAATTTCCAATACATTACTGTTATTTATTTTATCTTCTATATAGAAATTCGAATTAAACCGTAAAAATGCCAATATAACACCTGGAAATATATCGCAATACATTGTATTTTCCTGATCTTCTATAGAGTTATTATTAAGAACTATACTTTTTCTATCAACCTCAATAGCCGACATATACTTTTCAAGTATTGTCTTTAAATCTAATAAATTATTCATCATATGCCCCCATTCAATAGATATTTTTTATATTTAATCAACGCACACCATCCTATAAATTTCATTTTTTACATCTTATTACTTATTGTAATACTTTATTCTCTACGATTCAATATAATTGATAATATATATCATTTATTTCAATAAGAAATTTACATATTTTTTATATTTTAAGCCTAATATTATTCTTTTTATTTTTCTCTTTAGCTACAACTCTTCTTTTCTGATTTACATTTTTATATTTAGAAAATCCTCAAAAAAATATCGTAACTATATAAAATAATTACGATATTTTCTCTCTATTAAATTACTATCAAGCATGCTCTCCTACTCAAAATATATGTCAGACATTTCTATAGCTGCTTTTTGTTTGGCAGAGTCAGTTATATTTATATTTTCATATTTTTTATTTTCTTCACTAAATTCTCCTGGAAGTATAACTATAACTTTCGTCCCCATTTTTTCCTCGCTTGAAATATTAATTGTTCCTTTGTGTAATTCAATTATTTCCTTGGCAATGTTAAGACCTAGTCCTACCCCTTCAGTATCTCTTGAAAATGTCTTATCGACTCTTTCAAATCTATTAAATATAGTATTTAAATATTCTTCACTAATTCCTATCCCCTTATCTTCTATAGAAATTTTAATATGGTTATTTATTTTTTCTATTGTAACTGTAATTTGTGACTTTATATTAGTATATTTTATTGCATTAGATAACAGATTTAAAATAGCACGCTGAAACAAATCCAAATCTAAATTACAATATAATACCTCATCACTAGTATCAAATACTATATTCAAATTTTTACTTTCAGCATATGGTACTACAGAATCCACTAAACTCTCTGTAATATAGACTATATTGTAACACTTCAAATCTAATATCCTATTTCCATCCTCAAATTCATTTACATCTATAAAATTATTAATTATTCTTATAAGTCGATTACAGTTCTGTTTTATAATAGAATTATACTTTGTTACCAGTTCTATATTTAATTTATCTTTATTCAATTGTTCAGTCTGAATTGCTGCATAAATTACATTTACAGGTGTTTTGAATTCATGAGATAAATTAGCTAATATTTCGGTCTTAATCTTATCCTCATGAGTCTTCTTTTTATAATTATTTTGAATAATTTCTTTCTGATTATTTACTCTTGTTAATTCTTGAATTGTATCTTCCAATTTAACAGTTTTCTTAACTAATTCTTCATACAAATATTCTTGAGGATTTCTTATAATTTCTATAACCATTATTTTTACTATTTGATAATTCGCAATAGTTATTAAGAAACAGCAAGAATATAATACCCATAGTTCAACATTCTGCTTACCTAAAAATCCACATACATGCAATATAACACGAAGTATTGAAAATATAATAAAACTTTTATAAACATCCTTATTAAAATACTGCTTCTTTTTTATTATTGAAAATAATAAAATTAATTTTAATAATAGTGCTATAATTCTTCCAGAACATCTTATCACTTCAAAAACTTCTGGATTCAATATTTTTTCCATAGTCAAAATATAATTTGATCCAATAAATGAGACAAATAATGATAATATAGTTGTTACCATCAAGTAAATATTATAATTTATTCTTTTATTCCAATTATATATACTAAATAAAAGTAGTAAAGATTCATAAATTGATAAAACAGTGTTGAAAGCGGTTGCGTAAACCCAAAAACTATCAGTATAAAAACTGTTCTTTATTATATTAATAAATGTCAAAAAAGCTATTCCTATTCCAAAAAATGATACTGATAGCCTTTTATACAAATTGTTTAAATATTTTTTATTTGAATAATATGTTATTATCATAGAACTCAAACATATTGCAAAAGTAATTATTAACAACGTATTTATTGTGTCAATTATATTTACTTTTCCACCTATCAATATAGGATATATAATGGTACATGCTAATACAATTATTATAACTTTTATGTCGCTTAGAATATTATTCATACAAATACCCCTTTAACTTATATGTTAGCTATATTATACCTAATATTACACTTTATTACAATAAATACCAGAGTTATACTATAAATAAACCATAGAAAAGCCAATATCTTTAAAAGTCACTCTGATTACGTC
>DPOH01000251.1 GCA_003539755.1 Clostridium sp. | reverse complement strand
GTATAGCGCAATGGGGTGTATCAATAATTTATGATTATTTGATATGCCTTTTTGTTTAATTAAGCAATAATATAATGAATAGAGGGAGCAGTATGGATAAAATTGATTACAAAATAATAGAATTGTTACAGAAAAATGCGAGGTATCCATTAAAGCATCTTGCAGAAGAAGTTTATTTATCAACACCAGCAGTATCTGCAAGAATTGAGAAACTTGAAGAGGCAGGAATAATACGAGGATATTCGGTTGATGTAAATCCACTTAAATTAGGATATAACATTAAGGCATTTATTAATTTAGAAATGTCACCAAAGCAGAAGCCAGAATTTTATCCTTTCATAGCATCGTGTCCAAATGTTATAGAGTGTAATTGTGTAACAGGGAAATATTCAATGCTTATAAAAGTAGCATATCATACAACTTTAGAATTAGATGCATTTATAGGTGAATTACAGAAATTCGGAAATACAGATACTCAGATAGTCTTTTCTACACCAGTTGAGCATAGGGGAATAAATCTAAATGCAGATTCAGAGTTAAAAGAAAAATAAATTCAAATCTATATCTGGTGATGGACAAAGTATTTGGTTTAAAGAGGAATAAGTTTGAAAATCTTCTCATAAATTTATAGTAGTAAAATAGTGAGTATTATTAATTCGTATACGATCGTAATATACCCATTATTGTTAAATAAAAATATGAGGAGGAGATATTGTGACTGAATACGAAGAAAAGTTAAATGAAAATAAGAATATCATCTTGAGGAATATTGAACAAGGCAGACTTGCTGGCGTGAATAAAGTTTCAGCTGTATTTGCAGTCGGCACAAGAGATGAAATTAGAAAAAATATGGTTACAGATCTAGCAATTTGGCTTCTTTCAGATGGTTATAAAGTATCACTTAAATCAGGTGAATTAGAAATATTAACCATTGAATGGGAATAAACATATAGCAGTGAAGATAATAGGCATATGTATCTCTTACATAAAGTGAAGTTATCTTTAAGGTCATATATTTTAGATAAATTCTAAAAAAATGTGATTATAAAAAACAAGCTTTAAATAAAATTGCATTGTTGGTTTGAATCATGAATTTATATATAGTAATAAGGCAGGCAGATTAACTTATTTAAATCTGTCTGCTTTTATTATTTACACTTATTTATAAAAATAAATAACATATTTTGAATTATATGAATAATTTAGATGTAACAGTGAAAAAAGTAAGATATAAAGAATTAATATTAAATTATCGTATTTTATTAGATAATTGATAATGATTATGCTAATATATTATTAATGAAACATATGTTTATACGGAGATTACTATGGAAAAAGAAACTTATATACTAAATGTTATAAATGACATAAAGAGAGTATTGACGAAAAATGATTACGTCAAAAAGAGATATGAGCATGACTTAAAATGGCTGAATGAAAGGGAAAAGCAGATAGCTAAAAATACTATAAGAATTGCTATTATGGGAATTACAAGTAGCGGTAAATCTACATTAGTAAATGCAATAATAGGTGAAAAATTGCTTCCAATAGCTATAAAACCAAGTTCAAGCATAATAATTACATGTTCTAAAGGGAATAAAAGACAAGCTGTTATTTATTTTAGGGATAAAGATCCACTTATAGTTGAGGGAGAAGAACTAAATAGTGATATTATAAAGATGTATGCAGATGAAAGTGAAAATCCTGAAAATAAGTTAAATGTAAGCCAGATTGATATTAGTTCTCCATCATTTCTTTTAGGAGATAATATACATATAATTGATAGTCCTGGTCTTGATGCATGTGATTTGGAAATACACGAAAAGATAACAATGGAAATACTTCTTCCAACTATAGATATTTGTGTATTTTTAACAACTGTAAAGGCAAACAGTGATGAAATTAATGTGGAAAAAATACGAATTGTGAATGAAAAAAATAAAGAGATAATTCTTGCTCAAAATATGATAGATTCTGTTGAACCTAAAATAGGAAAGAATGGAATCATAGAAGAAGATAAGGAAGTAATCCTTGAAAAGCATAAAAAAAGAGCAGAAAATTTATTAAAAATTGGGACTAAGTGTGAAAATGATGAATGTAAAAACTTTAAAGTGATTCAGATTTCTGCATTAAATGCATATAAAGGATTAATAGAAAAGGAACAGGAAGTATATGAAAAATCTAATATTGATGAATTTATAAGCGAGATTTATAAATGTATAGAAAATGTAATGCCTAAAATTAATGAAGCCAGAAGCATAAGTATTAAAGGAAAGATAGACAATATTATAGCAACAGATGAAAGTCTTATAAGTGATGATATAAATACATATGTAAGTTCGATCAATAAAGAAAATATAGATGAAACTTTTAAAGAATTCAAATTCCTTAAAGGTGAGATATTAACAAAGATAGGCTCAATGGATGATATGATTTATAAAATCATAAATGAAATAAATATTTCTGATGAAAAAGAGTATGAAAGCGTTAATGATATAATTGAAGATATAAATAAACATAATACTACAATTGAGAATGAAATTTTATCAGTAGTAAAGAAATGTGAAAATAAGAAAATTGATATTTATAGTAAGCTTAATTTAGATGAAAGATATAGTTATTCTATACCAAGTATGACTTATGATATTGTAGAATTAAAGCATAAGTATATACCAAAGAAACAGCGTGTGAAGAAGCATGGTGTATTTAATAAGGGAAAGAGGTTTTTCTCCAATGTATTTGATACTTCATGGGGATATGAAGAAAAGACAGAGGATGAAAAGGTAATTGATAAAGAAAGCACAATAATAGAATTACAGAATGTATGTAATGTGAATCGAGTTAAATATATGAATACTATAAATGAATGGAGCAAACAGTATGTAAGATCTATTAATCTTTTTTACAATGAAGTAAGCAGACGTGAGAAAGAATTTATAAACAAGAAAAAGCAGGATATAAATATACCTGATGTTAAGTATGTACATGATAATCTTATAAAAATAAGAGAAGCAATAAAAATTCAGAATCATAACTCTGAACAGGAATCATCTAATGTTAATGAAAAAGAAGCAAGAAGAGTTGTTAATAAAAAATATAAAGTAGACTACTTAAGAAATTCATACAATATTTATAAATTAGTAAATAATATAGTGGAAAAAAATTATTTGGCTGTAGGAAATTATATTCATACAAAGCATAGCAAAATTCTTCAAGAAGAACCTAAAAAGATATTTTGGACATGGGATCTTAATGTGTGCCAAAGTTTTATTTTTAGAATGTGTGGAGTATATTTACATGATAAAAGTATAGAAGAAATAAAGAAGAATGGTATATTTGAGTTTGAAGATATGTTAATAATTTATGAGGATGGAATAAATAAGATTAAGTTATATGAAAGAATTAAATATCACTATGGACTTAATTATAGCCTTTTTATAATTTTCAATGGTATACAGATAGGAAATTCTAAGAAACACATATTGAAGAACTTAGCTTTAAAGGAGTTTATTACAAATAATAATATGATTACAAATCTTGTAATAGATTCATCAATAGAATTTATACATGGAAACAGCATGAAGGAATTATTAACAGAAGTAAATGCTTTAAAGAAAGAACTAGAAGAGGAATGTGCAGAAGGAAAATTTGGATATATTCTAATAAATTCCAAAAATCCTATTTACAATATTACTTTAATTGAAGCTCAAGAAAAAAAGAATTTTATAATAAGCGATTACAAGGATATAAAAGAGAGAGTATTTCGAAATATACTGTCAAAAGGAAATGAAGAAAAAGAAACAATAGAAGATATTCTTACTTATTATTTAGATTATAATTTATAATAAGAAAACAGAGTATTTTAAGAAAATCATTATATATCATTATATACTGGAGGATAAGATGGAAAACGACTTAATTTCAATACAATGTGATGAAGTTACAAAAAATATGATGAATGAGATACAAGATGATATGATAAGTTCATTAAATAGAGTATCTAAAAATATGACACAAGAAGTTATAGATAAAATCAAGCCTATGGAAAAAAAGATACAGGATTTAAAAAATAGTTTTGAAGATTTTGTTGAGGATAATGAAGAATTTACTGATAAGGTTAATTCATTAAGCAGCTCTTTAGATGATATTTTAAAATCAGTTGAAGTTATTATAGAATCATCTATTGTAAAAGTAGTAAATGAACAAAGTAAGATGATGGTTGAACATAATAAG
>DPOH01000072.1 GCA_003539755.1 Clostridium sp. | reverse complement strand
CATATAAAATAATCCATTTAAGTACCCTTTTAACATTAAAGAATTCTTAAGAAAAATTAATTAAATTTTTATTTTTAAACTTCAAATTACAGTCTCTAAGTTATAATCCTAATAATATAATTATAATAAAACAGTAACAAATAACCCTTATAAAAAGATTATCTGTTACTTAAATAAATTTAATCTTATAATAATAAAATTAATATTAAATAAAGATTTTACTTATATTTATTATAATTCACTACCATCAGATTCTATTACTTTTTTGTACCAGTAGTAACTGTCTTTTGGAGTACGGTTTAGTGAGCCTCCAACTTCATCTCTGTCAACATAAACAAAGCCGTATCTCTTTTGGTATCCGTTAAGCCAGCTTAATAAATCTGTAAATGACCATGTGCAGTAAGCTAATACTTTACATCCATCATCTATAGCATCTTTTAATGCTTCAATATGAGCCTTTAAGTAAGCAATTCTATATGGATCATGGATTTGACCATCCTCAACTTTATCAAAAGCACCTAATCCATTTTCTGAAATAACTATTGGAAGATAGTAACGGCTTGTGATTATTCTACATGCCATTCTTAAACCTTGAGGGTCTATAGTCCAATCCCAGTCAGTTTTCTTTAAATGAGGGTTGTTAGCACTCTTATATAAACCTGGCTTACCTTCTTCATTGCTTGTACCTTTTTGACCAGTTGTATTTATTTCACCTAAACCAACACCATCTTCTGGATTATATTGAACACATGCAGTTTGATAGTAGTTAACTCCCATGAAGTCAAAATCTTTAGCTGCTTCAAGCATAAGTTCTGAATCTCCATCTTCAATAACTGGATCTATACCTTTCTTTTGAAGATATTTTAAAACTGTAATTGGATATCTACCATATGCATAAGCATCCATCCACCAGAAATTCATATTTTCTGAGAAATTCATTTGAGCCATAGCATTCTTAGGATCACAGTCTACAGCATAGCTTGGAGAAAATGCGAAACTTGCTCCTATCTTACCATTTAAGTTCATTTTCTTATATGCAATAACAGTTTTTGCATGAGCAACGAAAGCATGATGGTTTACTTGATAGAACATCTTTTCATCATTTTTCTTCATTGGTGGATGTGTAGCTCTAAGCCATCCATGTTCAGTAAATATGTTTTGTTCATTTAATGTAATCCAATATTTAACCTTATCTCCAAATCTCTTAAATAAAGTTGTAGCATAGTTAACAAAATCATCTATTATGTTTCTGCTTTCCCATCCATTATATTTATCTTGAAGTGCCTTTGGAAGATCCCAGTGATAAATTGTTACCATAGGTTCTATTCCATATTTTATACACTCATCTATTATATTTTCATAAAATTTTAATCCTTCTTCATTAACTTGTCCATTTCCTTCTGGATAAATTCTTGGCCATGAAATTGAGAAACGATATGCTTTTAATCCCATTTCATGCATTAATTTAATATCTTCTAAATATCTGTGATAGTGGTCTACTGCCACATCTCCATTAGTCCCTTTAAATGTCTTGCCTGGTATTCTAACAAATTCATCCCAAACAGATAATCCCTTTCCACCTTCTTGGTAAGCTCCTTCAATTTGATAAGCTGCTGTTGCACTTCCCCATAGGAAGTCCTTTGGAAACTTTCCTGAGTTCATCCCTTTATATCCCCCTTAAATTAACTTAATAACATAATTCTAACATTTTGTAATACTCTACTCAAGTAATTTTTGTAAAAATATACATATTCTTGACTATATTTTTATAATATTTTCTATGTACATAGGCGTATATGGTATTAAAAAACTGCGTATTCAAAGTTAGAATATGCAGTTTTCCATATAATAGCTGAACAAATAAATATATTTTATTTTTCTATGTTAAAGTGATTGATTATCACTTAGCAAATATACTGTTTAAATAAAAATCAATTAAGATAAGGCTACGTCTAAAATCATCATTACTATAAATCCTACAGCAAAACCTATAGTAGCTATATTAGAATGCTCTCCTTCAGCTGCTTCTGGAATCAATTCTTCTACCACAACATAAATCATAGCTCCAGCAGCAAATGAAAGAAGATAAGGTATTATAGAAGTAAGAACATTTGAAAATAAGATAGTGAAAACAGCTCCTATTGGTTCAACAACTCCAGATAAGAAACCATAATAGAATGATTTTCCTTTGCTTACACCTTCACTTCTTAATGGAAGAGATATTATAGCTCCTTCTGGAATATTCTGAATGGCTATTCCTATTGATAAAGCAAAAGCAGCTGCCATTGATATAAGTCCACCATCACCCATTACACCTGCAAAAACAATTCCAACAGCCATGCCTTCTGGAATGTTATGAAGAACTACAGCTAATACAAGCATAGTTGTTTTCTTGATATTTTTATTACTAAGACTTATAAGCCCCTCTGGCTTATCCTCATTTTGATGAAGATGAGGTATTATTATATCAAGCAATAGTAAAAATGTAATTCCCAAAATCAGCCCTATAGACACAGGTATGAACGAAAGTTTTCCCATATGACTACTCATATCTAATGCAGGCATAATAAGTGACCACACTGATGCCGCTATCATTACTCCAGATGCAAATCCAAGCAATACTTTATTAACTAATCTAGGTATTTCTCCTCTCATAAAAAATACACATGCTGATCCAAGAGTAGTTCCCATAAGTGGTATTAATAATCCCATAATAATATTCATATACTCACCTCTACAATCTCTAAATATTTTGTATTAATATAATTCCGACTTCTCTAACAAATATAGAATTCCTTAAATCTCTATATGCCTGGTCAATTATATATATTTATAAATCAGCTATTCACTTATGATAATAATTCTCAATTAAAATGATATATTTTTTAAAATTCATTGTCAATACCTCTTATGTCACTTTAAACATATTACAAAAAGGCTATCAAAAAACTGATGAAGTTATCAAATCAATAGCTATGGAGGAAGCAGAACATGATGCAAAGTATTAAGAAAAACCTATTTACATGTTAAAAAAAATGTTAAAACATCTATAAT
>DPOH01000012.1 GCA_003539755.1 Clostridium sp. | reverse complement strand
GTATTACCCAAACATTCTAATATCACCCCAATATTATAATTAGAAAGAAAACTATTTATGCCTTCCATTTTTGATATTTTAAATCTACTACATTTCTTAAATTCATCAATTGCCTCATAAAATAAACCATTATTCATATAAATTAAACCTATTAAAAATACAAAATCAGCAGATTTTTTAAAATAATCATATAGATTTAATAATTTTAAACTATTTTCATATTCACACAAATTAATTAGAGTATATCCATATGTTTCTATCAAATCTTGAACATATTCTAAACTAATGTTCAAATCAAAAAGTAATGCCTGCTCAAAATATATCTTAGACTGTAAATAATCACACTCCATATAATAACTTTTTCCCAGCTGATATAATACATATGGATCTTTTTGTATTTTTAATGATTTTTTCAACATACTTATGTTTCTATGAATTTTATTTTTCCGTTTCACTTCCTTATCACTATATCCATTATGAGTTACTCGTATAGGAAGTTCATAGGTTTCTATTTGACTATTAAAATTGGATACAACCTGTTCATGAATGCTACCATCATACCTATATATTTTTTTATTAAACAATCTCATTATATAATCACAATATGTATAGTTATTATTATCTCTTATATATGTATTTTTTCTGTAAATCCTCCCAACCTTGGACTTATTATTTTTTATTTTTCTTTCTAATTCATCTACATTAAATTCTTCAACTATTTCATCAGCATCTAGAATTAATACAAAATCATTTGTAGACTTGCTTATAGAAAAATTTCTCGCCTTAGAAAAATCATCACACCAAACAAAATCAAATACATTTTTTGTATACTTTAATGCAACTTTTTTACTATTATCTGTAGAGCCAGTATCAACTACTATAATTTCATATCCATATCTAACAATACTCTTCAATGATTTTTCTAAATTTTCTTCTTCATCCTTTACAATCATGCATATAGATATCATTGTTGCTCACCTTATTTAATCTTATCTATAATATTAGAAATTTCTTGCTTTAGTTGTCTATCATTACATAAATCATACGATTTTTGATAATAGTATTTTGCCAATTCTAAACGCCCCTTAAATTCAAAAACATATGCCATATTATAGATCGTATCAAAATTATTTTCTTCTAGAACATTAGATAAAGCTAAATTATTAATAGCTTCATCATAGTTACCATTCATATAGTTAACAACACCTAAATAATTTAAAATTATTGGGTCAAATTTGAATATTTCTTTCAATTCATCCAGTATCTCTAGCGCTTCAAATATTCTGTTCTCATTCACAAGATTCTGTACAACATTTAATAAATATTCCTTTTCTTTAATCATATCTTTAGTTATATTATTTTTATCTATATCTTTCATATAGAATTTTATTAATCTGTTGTATTCAGGATAATTTTTTAATATTCCCTTTAAATTTCTTATATATATTAATTTATCATGCTTATATGCAAGCATAGCCTCCCTAATATCAATCCATATTCTTTCACTCCTATTGATTAATTTATTTAGGCTTTTATCACAAAAAATAATATTGTTATACATCTTTCTAATAACATTAATCTTATTAATAAAAGTTCTACTGATGAGATTTTTATATTTATTATCTTCAATTGATGGATTAAACACTAACACTTCTTCGATACTATTTATCAAATTCAACAACTTAATATCGCTTGTCATAAAATTTTTCTCAGTATATTCATATAATAATGCCAAACACTTGTAATTTAAGCTAATAAAACCAATATAATTTTTTACATCTTCTACTGTCAATTCCTCAAATACTGAAAAATCTTCTTCTTCAGATATAAGAACTTCTTGAATATATTCTGCTTTCCACAAGTAATAAATATTTAAATCTATTTTAACATTGTTTTTTTCAGTATTATTTTTTAATAATACTCTAGCAATATATTGATCTAATCTAAAATCCAAATTCAAAAAATAACCAATCTCTTCAGTTACATCTCCAGTTAAAGATTCATCTCTAACTTTTTTCAAAACATTTGTAATATTTTGTATATATTCATCATTAATTTTCTTTTCTTTTAAATATCTAATAAGTTTATCACTCATTTTATTCTTTACAAGAGCATAAATGTATATTTCTTTAAGTTGTTCTTTAAATTTATCTTTTTTTAATTCATCAAATAATTTAGGAATATTATAATAAATCTTTTGTTTATAATTACATAATATAAAATCTCTTAATATCTCTTCCTTTCTACAAAAAGAATAAGTGCTTACTGATATATCTCTTACTATAAATTCCTTTTCTAATTTATGATATAACTCAAAATATTTCTCACAATACTCCATAGCTTCTATATATTTGTTTAAGCCAAAATATGCCTTTAATATCATATAATAGAAATCTAAATGTTCATTAGTATATTTTAATGCCTTTTTACATAATTCTATAACTTTTTCATAGTTTTGTCTTTCTAACTCTTCTCTTGAGTAAAAATGATATATATATAAATATTTTTTTTGGTTTTTCTCATTTTTAATTAAATTAAATGATTTCTTTATACTAATAAACGCTTCATTCTTTTTATTTGCCATAGAATAAGTTTGTGCTAATTGAAAATATGTATAAACTAAATTCTTACCTTCCTTTAAATCTTCTAATAAGAGTTTTTTGTTTCTTTCATATTTATATTCCATGAGCCTATAATCTTCTCTAGAATATCCATAGTGC
>DPOH01000044.1 GCA_003539755.1 Clostridium sp. | reverse complement strand
TTTTAACTGCTGATGATAAAAATTTAGTTAAATTATCATCAAAAAAGCCATAAAACCCTGCTCTTTTAATAAGTTCCACACCAGAATAGCCATCAACATAATTTTCTGTCATAACCAAATATGTTTCTGCCATATCTATAATATACTCAGTAAAATCTTGAAAATAGCCTATTATTGCTCTTTTTATATAAACTGAATTAGAAACTTTATATTCTTCTATTGCTCCCTGCATAAGCTTAAGTGTATCTTTTGCACTGTTAAACTTTAAGTTCAAACTTTCTTTTTTATATTTATAATATGCTGCTGTCATTTTTCTCCTCCATCAATTTAGTATCTTTTTTAATTCTTTCAATAAGCCATTTATTCTCTCTTAAATATTTATTAACGTATAATCTAAAATCAATTTCTTTAAATTCATCCACAACTAATTTATCGCTGCTATCAATATATTGCCTTGCAAAAATTGTGTCATAATCCCTCATACTTATAAATGTCAAATGAACATTTTCATACTCAAAATACTCTTTTAATATAGGCTCTAATATATCTTCTAAATCAAATTCATCCATTATATCTTCTCTTTTTTCCATCAAAACTAGAATATCTATATCACTCTTATTCTCAATCCAATATTTTGTTTCATAACTTCCAAATATAGCTAATGAAATCAAATTATCTATATTTTTTATTCTTAAATTCTTTAATAACTTCATTATTAACCCACCTTGTAATATTCTAAGTAAAATGTATTAATTGTTATTTGATTACTATTAAAATATATATATATAGCATTTATTAATATACTTTTATTATAATTATAGACCATAGAATATATTTTTAAAATAATCTACTATACGTTACCCATTTTTTAATGTAACTAATATACTGCTCATTAATAGCAAAAATGGCTATAGATTTCTTACTATAAAACCTATAACCATCAAATATAATTTTTACTTGGATAACTGTCTTATTATTTTATTATCTTCTTCCTCTTTTACTTACCTTTTTACCAGTTCTTCCTGATGCAGCTTTTTCATTCTTCTTTCTTGTTGTTTTAGCAGGCATATTTTTGTTATCTCTAGAATTACTTCTTGATGTTCCCTTAACTGTCTCTTTATTTCTTCTAGAATCTTTACTATTCTTGCTGCTATTTCTATTTGTTTTATCTTTATTTTTTGTTCCACTATTCTTCGAACTTGAAAATTTATTATGATTATTGATTTTTTTCTTATCTCTAATAAGACATTTAGGTCCATCTCCAATTAAATCAGTTCTGCCTGCTGTTGTAAGAGCTTCATATACTAAATCATAGAACTTTGGATTTCTATATTGAAGTAAAGCTCTCTGCATTGCTTTTTCATGCTTAGTTTTTGGAACATAAACTTCCTTCATTGTTAAAGGATCTATTCCTGTATAATAAATTGCAGTGGATGGTGAACCTGGAGTTGGATAGAAATCCTGTACTTGCTCTGGTTGATAATTAATATCTCTTAAATATTCTGCAAGTTCAATTGCACAGTCTAATGTACTTCCTGGATGTGAAGACATTAAATAAGGTACTATGTATTGTTTCTTTCCTATTTTCTTAGTTATCTTATAAAATTTTTCTACGAATTTATTATATGTATCTCCACTTGGCTTACCCATATATTTAAGTACTTCTGCTGATACATGCTCTGGTGCAACTTTAAGCTGACCACTTACATGATGTTCAACAAGTTCTTTAAAGAAGGTATCATCCTTATCTGCCATTATGTAATCATATCTAAGCCCAGATCTTACAAATGCCTTTTTTACACTAGGAACTTCTCTTATACTTCTTAAAAGATCAAGATATTCAGTATGATCTACATCTACATTTTTACATACAGCTGGCGAAAGACATTCTCTTCCCTTACATGCTCCAAATGCAAGCTGTTTTTCACATGCTGGTTTTCTAAAGTTTGCAGTAGGGCCTCCTACATCATGTATGTATCCTTTAAAATCTGGAAGATGAGTTATTCCTTCAACTTCCTTAAGTATAGATTCCTTACTTCTACTTTGAACAACTCTTCCCTGGTGAAGTGTAATTGCACAGAATTTACAGTCTCCAAAGCATCCTCTTGAACTTACAGTACTAAACTTAACTTCTTCAATAGCTGGAATTCCACCATCTTTTTCATATATAGGATGATAATTCTTCATATATGGAAGATCGTAAACTTCATCAAGTTCTTCTCTATTTAAAGGTGGCTGTGGAATATTTTGAACCATATATCTGTTTCCATACTTTTGTACAAGAGTTTTTCCTCTTACAGAATCCTGTTCTTGATATTCAATTTTGTTTGAAAAAGCATATTTTCTTTTATCAGTAGTTACTTCCTTATATGATGGAAGTTCAACATAATCCTGAACATAATCAAGATTATCAGCCATATAACATGTTCCACGAACATAATTTATATCTTTAGCTCTTACTCCATTTTTAAGACCTTCTGCAATTTCAACTATAGGCTTTTCACCCATTCCATATATTAAAAGATCTGCGCTGCTGTCTAAAAGAATTGATTTACGCACTTTATTATCCCAATAATCATAGTGAGCAAATCTTCTAAGACTAGCTTCTATTCCACCTATAACAATATCTACATCTTTATATGCTTCTCTTATTTTATTAGAGTAAACAATGGTTGCATAATCAGGTCTAAGTCCCATTTTTCCACCTGGAGAATACATATCTTTACTTCTTCTTCTCTTACTTACAGAATAATGGTTAACCATAGAATCCATATTTCCTGCATTAACTAAGAAAGCATACTTTGGTCTTCCAAGTCTCTTAAAATCATAAATATTCTTCCAATCTGGCTGTGGAATTATCCCTACTTTATATCCATGATGTTCAAGTACTCTTGATATAATTGCTGTTCCAAAACTATGATGGTCTATATATGCATCACCTGTAACAATTATAAAATCGCACTCATCCCATCCTCTTTTCTCCATATCTCTTTTACTTATTGGTAAAAATCCATTACTATCCGTCATTTTCCCCACCTGCTCATTTAACAAATATATTTTATCTAATGGAATGATAATATTTAATCATCAGCCACACTTATTTTGTTCTATTTTTTATATCTTTAATAATTACTCATACTAGTCTATCTCGTTTCTCTAAATCAGTCAAGAATTTCAATATAAAGTAATTTTCTAGCAGTATAATAAAAAATAAATA
>DPOH01000276.1 GCA_003539755.1 Clostridium sp. | reverse complement strand
ATATCTACCTTCATTATTAAATAGATAATAAAAATCACCTTCTACAATCTTGTTATTCTTTGCATACTCATATAAGTCAATATTAAACTTTTCTAAATAATATTCCTTGAATGAATATTCACTGCGATACTGATCTTTTATATCCTTTTCTGTTTCTTTATCAATATTTGTTCTTAGAAAGTCAGGAACCCCTCTTTTTTTATTATATAATAAATAATTGAATTTAACTATTTCATTAATATATTTATTGCTTTCATTAAGTACTTCATTATTAAAATCTAAAAACACCTTATAATATTCTATATTTCCTATATTTTTATTAAAATATCCTTTATTTTCGAAATAAGTACCTAATTTATAATAAAAATCAAAGGGTTCACTAAACTTATCTTCAAAATATCGAATAATGTAATTGAATTTTTGTGAGTTATAATACTTATCGACCATTTCTTCAACTTTCTTTAGTTTCAAAATATTTTTATATGTAATTTTGTCGGTTTTTAATATTTCATATGGAGGATATGGTGAGTACTTCATTCCATATTTATCTGCTTCCTCCCTCATTGATGATCCTTTTAAAAGCTTTAAAAATCCAAGTTGAATTTCTTCTGGCCTTATACTGTATACATCATTAAAGGATCTTTTAAATGATTCATAATCTTCTCCTGGAAGTCCTGCTATAAGATCTAAATGCTGCTTTATATTCTTTATAGACATCAATTCTTCAACTTTTTCTTTAATATCACTAAAATTTACGAATCTATTTATGTTTCTAAGTACGTCATCGTTTGTTGTTTGTACTCCAACTTCAAACTGAAATCTATTTTCTGGAGCATTTGATAAAAGTTTTATTTCTTCATCCTTCAAAATATCTGCTGAAATCTCAAAATGAAAGTGTGTATCAGTGTCAGCTTTTATTAAGAAATCCCATATTGCCATTGCAAATTTATGGTTACAATTGAATGTTCTATCTACAAACTTCACAAGCTTTACTTTCTTTCTTATGAAATATTGAAGTTCATTTAACACTCTATCTATATCTAAAAATCTTACGCCATGACTTGTAGACGAAAGACAATACTTACAATTAAATGGGCATCCTCTTGAAGCTTCATAATATACAATTTTGTTACTCAAATCTTCATCCTCTTCATAAGGAAATACAATTTCATCCATAGACATAAGTGGTCTTTTTTCATTAGTATACACCTGATTATCTTTTTTGTAATGAAGCCCACGTACATTTTCTATTTCCATTTTACCAAGTTTGTATAAAATAAAATCCCTATAAGTCTTTTCGCCTTCACCTTCTATTACATAATCTCCCACATTTTCTTTTAGATATGTTCTTGAATCAAATGATACTTCAGGTCCCCCATATAATATTTCAATGTTAGAATCTACATTTTTTATTAAATTTGATAACCTAGATATCATTTCAACATTCCATATATAAGTTGAAAAAGCTACAACATCTGGTTCTTCTCTAATTATTTCCTCAAGTATCCTTTCTTCTCTGTCATTTATGCTAAATTCTTTTATTTCAGCACAGTAATCAATATCTTTAGTAAAACTCTTTAAATATCTCACTGCAAGGTTGCTGTGTATATACTTCGAGTTAACCGCTGTAAGTAACACCTTCATTTTTTGATATCTCCTCTTCTTTCACTTTCTCGTTTAGCTTTTTTCCTTTTATAAAAAAAATATCTTCCCATGTTTTAGTTTCTTCTATCTTAAAATATTTTTCAAGAATTTTTTTTATTTCTTCTATATTCGAACTGGATAGTAAATTCATATTTTTAAATGTAAATTCTTTAATACCATCTCTAGGCAATATTACTTTTATCTTATTGTTAAATATCTTCCCCCTTTCCTTGTTTATATCCCATATTAATATTTCCCCATCATTCTTTAGATATTCTAAAACATCCCTAATCAATTTTTCTTTTTCAATGTTTGTCCAAAAATGATTTAGTTCAAAAAAGAAAGTACACGCATCATATTTTCTATCCTTCAATTCTATCTTACTATCATTATCAATATAATCAAGACTAAGCTCATCCTCTATATCTTTGGATAAATTATATATAACTCCAAGATTCTTTTCACCAACATCAAGTATATCACCCTTTAATTCTACATCCTCCATATTAATAACTAATGTTTTTCCCATCCTTAAGCCTCCAAAATATTATTTTCTTATCTTTCAACTTAGTATTCATACTTCTTAGTCAATATGTTTATATAAAAGTTTAAATGTAAATTACTAGATTACACTTATCACTTAACCTTTTCCCTTATTTTACCATTTTTTCTCATTTAATAAAATACTAAATAATTACCCTTATAAATAAAATCAGCTTTCAAACAATTGAAAACTGATTTATCCTTCTTTATCAAATTATATTTTTATTTAACAACTTACTTACCTTTACTGTTATTTTTTATTTTTTATTTTTCTATTTTCTTTTATTATAACTACCATCAAAAGGCAAATCCCAAATACAAGCAAAAATATCCATATTGGTTTAGAAAGGTTAAATTTTAAATTCACTTTATTATAATGAAGCTTATAAATACAACCTATCCCACTATCAAGAATATATATATTATCATTAAAATACTTTATTCCTGATACTATAC
>DPOH01000197.1 GCA_003539755.1 Clostridium sp. | reverse complement strand
TTATATTACAATATGGAAAAAATACGAAAAATGTTGAATAATTAATAAAAATATAATATAATTTTAAATATAAATTATATTTTATGGTATAAATAATTTAAATTAAGATATTGACATAGGGGGAGTAATAATGAGAGATGTTAATGTAATGATTGTTGACGATTCACCTTTTCAAATAGCATTGTTAAGTGATGTGCTTGAAGAAAAAGGTTTTAATGTAGTTGGACAAGCTAGTTCATTAGAAGAAGTTAAAACAGAAGTTGAAAAATTAAGACCAGATATAGTAACAATGGATATGACTATCCCAGGAACTAATGGGTTTGAGTGTACAGAAGCGATATTAAAAATTGATAGTAATATAAAAGTTATTGTAGTAAGCTCAATGATGGATGATGAATTAATAGAAAAGGCAAAAAAAATTGGTGTAAGTGGATATGTTCAGAAACCAGTTGATGGAGATGAATTAAGCCTACTTATAAAGAGAGCTGTTGCAGATGATGAAAGTTTTGAAGAATTAACTCAATTATATGCAGATATATTCAAGGAAGCAGGAAAAAATCTATCAAATAGACTAACAAAAACACTTCCAAAGATGATTAGTGAATCATTTGACAATAAGGAAAGTACTAATAGTGGAGTTTCAATTATAATTGGAATTATTGGTAAGTATAGTGGAAGATTAATTTTTGAATCATCATATGATACAGCTAAAGCGTTATCAACAGAGTTATTAAGAAGAGAACCTAAGGATGATACAGAAGTGTTTAATGCTATGTCCGAAGTAGCTAATATGTATGCTGGAAATGCATGTTCTATGTTAAATAAAAAGAATAAAATCTTTGGATTGAGAGTTGCTCCAGCTACAACAATTCATGGCGAATCAATAAGTATATCAAAGGCTGAATTAGAAGTAAACTATTCTGCAAAAGTGGATAGTAAATTTGGAGAATTTGATATAAAGATAGGATTTAAAAGAGGTGAAAGCGAATGGATGTCAAACATATAAACCCTGTTATAGAATCATTTGAAAATATAATGCCACAACTTGGATTAAGTAATGTGAGCAAGGGGGGAGTATCATTAAAAGGTAATTTTATTGAAAGTCCTGGGGTCGTAATTATAATAGGATTAATAGGCGATGTTAAAGGTAATATAATATATGGAATGAGCATGGATGATGCTAAGAAAATAGCATCAACAATGATGATGGGAATGCCTGTTGATGAGTTTAATGAAATGGCACAGAGTGCAATTTCTGAACTTGTAAATATGCTTACAGCTAATGTTGCGACAAATTTTTCTAGGGAAAATATAAATGTAGATATTTCTACACCTACGTTAATTCAAGGAAAATTTACTGCAAATGCTAGCACAGATAAAGTAGTGTGTGTAACAATGAATGTAAATGATATAAAGATTGATGCAAATATTTCATTAAATTAATATAATACATATAGAATGATTTTATTTATAAGACAAGCCATGAGTACAGTTGTATTCATGGCTTTTGTATATTGGTATCATATATTTTTATAAGAATGTTCTTCTAAATTCAATTAATCTCAAATCAGTATTATTTTTGTAATAGTAAGGTTCTTTTAAGGTGTATATAGTATTTGATTGCCTTGTCTCATCAAATAGGTATGGATCATTATTAAATATATAATTAGAAATTGAATTTAATTTCTGTGATATTTTTTTAAATTTATAATCCAACTTATTTAGATGAGAAGTTATAATTTTAAGTAGAGGTATAATAGTATTTGATTTAATAATTATTTTATTATTCATATAAATCCCTCCAATTAAATATTCATTTTCTATACTGTTAATATATACCTTTATTTAGAAAAAAGCATCTGACTTAAAATGATAAACTTTTAAAAAAAAGAAGGATTATTAATAAAAAGTTAAAATGGATATTAGGATTTTATAAATAATTAATGTAAATATTATCCTGATAAGAAAAGTAATGAAAATAATAATTTAAAAAGAATTTTTTGTTATAGGATTCTTTTTAAAATCAATATTCATTTTATATGGGACTATCAGCAGTTTTTAATACTCTCAATTTTATTTAATATAATGTCATATATTGAATCAACTTTAGAAAAATTCATTGAACCAATGTAATATGTTTCTAATTCATCATGTAATTCATGAGCAGTTGTAATGCATGATAATCCTTCATTTATTAAAATATCAAATTGTCGTTTATCAAATAATATTTTTTGAGAATTACTATTTAAGATTTCTAAGTCACAGAAGCTCTTCATATCTAATGCATTACTGTTATAATTGATCCTGCTTATTTCATTTGTAGTGAATAATCCTGTAGATATAGCTGGTATTAAGATATTTTCAATTCTATCTGGAATAAGTGGGTCATGGAAGTATTCAACAAAGTGTCCTTGCCTTTGAGCTTCATGACCTATAGCTTTTAAAATTTGTGTTTTCTTAAGTCCAGGTCCTCCTTTTATTACATATAGATGTTCTATCTCATTTGCAAGGTCTTTGTTGTATGATAGTATTCCATCTGGAGTGAGTGCTGTACTAAATAAATGCCTTTCTAAACCAAAATCTTTATGAGCAGAAGTTAAAATATTTTTCTTAAGTTCATCTATTAATAGGTAAACTTTATTCATATTTATTGCAGATGAATTTATAGAAGCCCAATCTTCGTGGATTTTTCTGGCACTGGCCAATAAACGATAAGCTCTATTAAAATTAGAACTTATTTCTTGTGTTACTGACATAATTTCTTTTTTGTGAGATTCTAGTAAATTTACATCAAAAGCATCGCCTAAGTTTATTACTTCATCTACTGCACCAGGATGAATAGGATCAACTACATGTGGTGAAGTACCATCTAATATGGCTACATTTAATTCTTTAATTACAACACCATCTAATGAATTAGGGTCTGATGAACAATGATGATATTCAATAGTATATCCGAGACCATAAAAATGATTTCCTATCTTTTTCATGAATGAAGATTTGCCTGTGCCAGGTCCCCCTTTCATGCAGAATATTCTTTTGGCTTCTTTTTGAGATAAGATATACTCATAAAAAGAGAAAAAACCTTCGCTTGTATTGTTTCCTGGAAATAGATGTCTTACTTTAATATTACTCATTAAAAATTCTCCTTTATATTTCTTTATAGATTAATATATGAAGTACTATATGAAATTATTTTTATTATAAAAAGAGTATTTACAATTGGTAAGGTTCATAGAGGAATATTATGTTTTGTTAGAAATTACGGATGGCTTTTTATCACAGAGTAAATGTTTTGTGTT
>DPOH01000344.1 GCA_003539755.1 Clostridium sp. | reverse complement strand
ATCTTCAATATAGTTTAATGTAGTATTCAAGTTTGACAATGAATTTGATATTTGTTTTATAGTAGAATAGCCAATAGTATTTGAAAGATCTTTTGATGATTTTAATAGAGAAAGCTCACTATTTAAATTCTGTATAATATTATCTAATGAGTTTATTTCTTTCATAATTTTGTTTGATACGGTTTTAGAAGTTGATTTACTGAGCTGTTTTATAAGGTTGTTCATCAATAATTCATTTTTTTTTATTTTAGATTTTATACTTATTATATGTTGATCTTCAAGATTGGTATTAAAATTATCTAAAGAGGTTTTTAATGTGTTTAAAAGTATTGTTTTATTATATAAGTTTAACTTTTCTAGTATTATTGAATCTAATTGGGCTACACGTATATTCCTTGTAGTACATTTACCTTTAAATTTGTTTTGCTTTCCTGAACATACATAATATTCATAAGGAATATTGTTATTGTTGTGTCCAGAGAATTTAATTACCATATTGGAACCACATTTTTTACATTTTAATATACCCGAAAATAGGGAATGGTTTTTCCCGGTTCCTATACGGGGGATTTTTGATTTGTTTATATCAAGTTGGGACTGAATATTAAGCCATTCATAACTTGGAATAATACCTTTATGATTTGAAACTGCTGCTATGCAGTTTTTAGAATTAGAAATTGATGATATCTTATTATAAGTAATATATCCATTTCCATTAGGTATTCCAAAAACATTAAACCCTATACTCTCTAGATATTTATGTGATGCACTATCTGATATTACATATAATGGATTTCGCAAGATTCTACGAATAATAGTAATATCAATATGTCCACCTTTTTTCCCAATAATAGAATTACTATTTAAATATTTTTCTACAGCTCGTATTGAATGTCTTTTAATATAGTAGGAATATATTAGTTTAACTATTTTGAGTTCGCTATCATTTGGGGTAAGTATAGATAGTTTTTTTTCTTTAAAATCACTAGTTATATAGGATTGTCTTTTAATATTAAAACCATAAGGAGTATTCCCGCCAAGCCATCTTCCAGATTCAGCAAGCTTAATCATATTATCACGCACTCTTTCGGCTATTGTTTCTCTTTCAAGCTGAGCAAAAACAGATGCAATATAGATCATGGCTCTACCTAGAGGTGTACTTGTATCAAATCTTTCTTTTATACTTATAAAATCAACTCCATACTTTTGAAGAAGCTCCAGTGTGGAAGAGAAGTCAGCAACATTTCTTGATATACGGTCAAGCCTATAACATATTAAAATATGAATTTTATTATGTTTTATATCATTTATAAGATGCTTAAATTCAGGTCTATTAGTATTTTTTCCACTAAAGCCCTCATCTTCATATATTAAATAATTAATTTCACTTTTTTTATCAAGATATGTATTGCAGTAAGTTTTGCAAAGATTTATCTGGTTTTCTATAGAGTTACCTTTTTCAGTAAATATTGATTTACGTGAATAAATAGCTATATTCAACATTTTATCAACTCCTGATTTATTTAAGATATTTAATGATTGTATAATATAGTATTACTCAATAAAGTGGATAATACTATATAAATATGAGTAATAAATAAGAAATATTGTCTTGAAAGAAATAATATGTAAAAAATACTAAAGTATAGTGGTGACAAATTTTCAATAATATAGATATGAAATTTTTAAATTGTTAATTTGGGTTGTTGAAAACGTTTGATTATTGCTAAATAAGAAAAAAATGGATGACATATAAAAAATCGTAAAAAAGGCTTGTAATGGATTAACTTTTATTGTATTATAATAACATAAACACGCGTTCACAAAATGTGTTTACAAAAGAAATTATTTTGTAACGATAGTTTATTGATTTTATTATAAATAATAGATTACTATAATCTTTAAAGTAAAATTTTGTGAATACATAATTATAATGGTATTTATAGATGATATTAGATATATTATGATGTATAATCTAAAAAAACTGCAAATTATTTTTTACACAAATAAACACGTGTTTAAAAAGATTTGTAATATTTATACTCTTTATAATTTGTCTATAAATCCTGGAATTAAAGGAGAGATGACATGGCAAAATATAATTTGGGAATAGATATAGGAGGAACATTCATAAAATATGCTTTAGTAGATAAAGAATATAAAGTAATAGAAAAGTGGAAAGTTGAAACTATTAAGTTTGATACTGCTGAAGAATTTTATAATTATGTTTGTTCAAATATTAAGTTACTTGATGAAATAGATGTAATCGGTATAAGTGCACCAGGACTTGTAGATGAAGATTCAAATGTTAAATCATATGCAGCTCCAAATGTACAGATAATGTATGGTACAAATATAAACCAAGAAATTAGTAAAAGAACTAATAAAAAAGTAGCTTCAATCAATGATGCAAAATCAGCAGGTTTATGTGAATTTAAAATAGGGAATGCAAAAGGAAGTAAGTCTTCAGCATTTTTGATTATTGGAACAGGAACTGGTGGATGCATATGTGATGATAAAGGCGTTGTATATGGTAAAGATGCTTTTGCTGGTGAATTTCATAATATGCCTTTTGTAAACGATAAAATTGGTGGCCTTGATAAAATGGGAGACTATGCATCAATGACTGGATTAATTAACATATACAATAGTAAGGCAGCTGATGATGAAAAAGTTCAATATGGATACGAAGTATGCCAAAAGTATTTAAATGAAGATGAAACTGCTGTGTTATCAGTTGATGAATGGATAAGAAACCTAGTAGCTCAATTAATAGTTATTACAGTTTTCTATAATCCTGAAGTTATCTGTATAGGCGGGGGAGTATCAGAAGAAGACTGGTTTATAAATAAAGTAAAAGAAGCTTATAAGAAGAATTGTATAGAATTCTTAGGAGCAGACTTTATCACTACAAGAATTGATAGATGTAAATACAATAATGATGCTAATATATTAGGTGCAGTATTAAATGCCTGTATAGAAGGATAATAACATTGATTAAAAATAAGAAGTTAGAAATTAGAATGATTAATGGACAAGCATTAAAACAACTTCTTATATAGATAAACATAATCAGTTTATTAAGGATGTAGCATTTTGTTAGTTATATATATTTACTAGATATATAAAATCTTATTGGGCTATATATAGATTATTATAAAGCTCATGTAAAGGATTTAAAAAGTTTCTGATTAATAGCCTCTATGTAAAAAAATAATAAATTCCAAATAGAGGGAAATAACAAAGTTATCTAAAAAATTAAATTTATAGATTATATATTTTAAATGAATTAAGGAGTGTTTAATTATGAAAAAAATATTATTAGTATGTTCAGCAGGAATGTCAACAAGTTTACTTGTTACTAAAATGAGAGAAGCAGCAGCTGCTAAAGGAGAAGAAGTACAAATAGATGCTCTTCCAGTAGCAGAATGTAATACAGTAATTGATACTGT
>DPOH01000169.1 GCA_003539755.1 Clostridium sp. | reverse complement strand
CTATTATACCTTGTACATTAATATGTAATATATTAAATATAACAGCCACATTAACTTTAATTATAAATATTAAATACTGCAGCTGTTATTAGATAATTCATATTAAATATATATCATTAAAATATTATAATTTCTTATTAATCAATCACAAACTCAGCACGAAATATTATCTAATTAACCCAGTTATTGTCTGTAGAATTTCATCAGCATTACCTATCATCTTCGATGATGCCTGGAAGGCTCTTGTAGCCGTAATCATATCTGTAAATTGTTCTGTAATATCTACATTGGATGCTTCTAAACATCCTTGTACAAAATCTCCATAAGCATTGCTGTTATCCTTATCCTCATCAGCACCTACAGCTGATCTTATGGTTTCACTTCCAGAGTTTGTCGAAACCTGGAGCAAATTACCTCCAACTGATGTTAATCCTTCTGGATTTTTAAATGTTGCAGTTGCAATTTGACCTAATGCAGATCTACTCCCATCTGCTAATATTGCTGTTATTACTCCATCCTTCCCAATTGTAAATGATGCTATTTTTTTCTCAACTGTTCCAGAATCAGTTTTTACAGTAACACTATCAGGTATTCGTAATGGATATAACTTCTCTCTACTAGCCTTTAGGTCTCCATCTGCATCTACATATTGAACCTTTCCATCGTCATCTATAGATGGACCTGTTGCATCCCCTGCAGCATTTCCTCCAGCTGTAGCTTTAGGGGTAGATGATAATAAATATCCCATTACTCTATATCCATCAGCCGTTAATAAATTCCCATCTTTATCCAATGTCAAATTACCATCTCTTGTATAATTTATTGACATACCACCACCATCTGCAATACCATTAGCATCATTAAGCTCAATACCTTTTGCATCTGTGTAATCAACTAATCCTGAGCCTACAATTAAATATCCTTCTCCATCAATACATACATCAAGTGATCTACCTGTTGATAACGCATTACCTTGAGACATTACTTTATTTATACTTGAAAGTTGAGCTCCAAGCCCTACTTGTTTAGCATTAGTACCACCTTTAGTTGATGTTGGCGCTGTTGCTGAACTTGAATTTTGATAAATCATATCAGAAAACCTTGCACTTGAAGATTTAAATGCAGTAGTACTTACATTTGCTATGTTATTACCTATTACATCTAATTTAGTTTGATTAACTTTCATTCCACTTATTCCCGAATACATTGATCTTAACATTCTCTCATATCCCCTATCTTATTATTTTTTATTTCACAAAATACAATTGATATATTGTTTCCAAACCATATAATTTATTTTAATCAATTTTTATCCTTTTAATTTCAGAATATATAAATCTTAATATAATATTAGTTTCTCCAGATTACTACACAAAAGCTTACGCCTGTCATTCTATAAGCAAGGATACCCTTTATATAGTTATAACTTTACCTTACCTATATGCTCAAACCAGCCAAAAATTCATTCTCATCATTAATTAACTGATCCGTATTATTCGAATTTGAACTACTATTATTTAATGTAGTAGTATTTCTTGTTACTAATGCTTCTGTGGTGTTATTTTTTATTGCTTCATTTACAACATCATCTGATAAATCTTTACCTGCAACAGCTATAGTACTATAATCTACAGTTTTAGTGGTTCCATCTTCTAATTTAATAGTTACTTTTACCATACTATTTTGTTTATCTAAATAAGCTTTTTCAATAGTACACTTATGTGCTGTTTTAGTAGTCGTTGTAATAGTTGTATTCTGTCCATTATTAACTTCATTCTGATTTTTAGTTGTTACTTCAACATAAACAGCTGTAGCATTATCTCTAGCAAGTGTAGATGCTGCTGAGAAATTTGAATTTAATGCAGTTTCATAATTAGCTGACCCATATCCCGAATCTGATGTACCAATTATCTTATTCATAGAATAATTACTATAAGTTCCTGTTTTAGGATCTAATATTGTTGCAGTGGTTGTTGTACCATTCTTTATTATTTGTGATATTATTCCATATTTATTATATCCATTGATATCAGTATCACTTAAAATTGCAACCTTCCCAACCATCTGTTCATAAGCAAAATCCTGCATTGTAGTATTAAGATTATTCATCTGTTCAATACTTGAGAATTGGGCCATTTGAGATACATATGCAGTAGAATCTTGATCTTGAGTTGGATCCATATTTTTAAGCTGAGCTACTAATAAATTTAAGAAAGCATTCTTACCCAATCCATTATTTTGTTCTACAATTGCTGTTCCTCTATCAGTAGTTCCAATTTTTCCTGATTCATATGAACTCTTTGCAGCCACCTTTGCATCAGCTGCATTTGTATAATTATTAGTTAATGTAGTTTGTATTGCCATATATTTCACCTCCTACGCTAAAAAATCTAAATTATTATCTAAAATTGATAAATTTTCTTCTAGTATTTCATCATCTTTATCAATACTAACACCAGCATATGTACTATTATGTGACTTGTTTTCCTTATTACTATGTTCTTGGGATAATTGCCCTCCAAAAGTTTGATTTTTAAAGAAGGTAGTATCATCGTTATAAAGATCTATATTCACTTCAGAAATTTTAATATTTTGCTCTCCAAGTCCCTTCTTTATCTCTGTTAAATTTTGTGATAACAAATCTACAGTTTCTTTTGAATTTGCCTTTAAATTAACTTTCATTAATCCATCTTCTTGTACCAACTTAATAGTTATTTCGCCAAGTTTTCCTGGATTTACTTTCACCGTAAGTTCCTTAATATTATTTATGCTCATATATTTAACATCCTTGATAAGATCACTAGTAAATGTAGGCTTATTTATCGTAAGTCCCTTCACTTCAACATTCTGAGCTTGTATATTTTGAGTTCTTGAAGCAAACAAATTAATTTTATTATCTATAGAATCATTTTTATCTTCAATTAATGAATTTAAGAATTTATCCTCTTTAGATTTATTATTTTCTGACATCCCTGAATTGTTATCACTAGATGTATCTTGCTTAAATACTTCTTCAGAAGTAGCTATATTTTTCTCTTGCCCATCTGAACTTTGAAGTATCTCATCAAGTTTTGAAATAACATCATCAATACTTTTATTTATACTTTCATTCCCTTCATTATTTAAGTTTTCACTTAATTGTTGAAGAAAACTTTTTATTTGTTTTAATGTATCTGCATCAACAGTATTATTTGAAGTTACTTCTAATAATTGATTTAATAAGTTATTTTTCTCATCACCACTAGCAAGTTTTTCAATTAATGTTTCTAGTATTCCATTATTTTCTTTCAATTCTTCCATTTGTGCTAAATCATTTGAGTTAATTAAAATATTTAACCCATTAAGTAACTCATTTAAAATATCCTTTACTTTTTTATCCTCAGAATTTTCATTTTTGTCTTTTTCCTTGATATCTTCTTTCTTATTATCTATTTTATCTTTAACTTTATCACTTTTAGAATTTTTACTTGAATTAGCTATAGATTTCTTATCACTTACTTTGGACTCTTTCTTAAAATTTAGTATTTCGTCAAAGCCTCTTTTACTAGTACTATTTCCTTTTTGCTTATTGTTATTTAAAAACACATTTTTATAATTATTATCATTATTAGATATTGTTTGGGAATTTTGAATTTTAGAATCGCCTGATAATTGTATCAAACTGTTATTGTTGCTATAACCATTAAAGAATTGTGTATTGTTAACCATATATTTGCACCTCCATAAAAATTAAGATTTATACATTTTTCGATGCACAATAAGTATTTTTCTTTTAAGAAAATAAATATATCTATTGTACACTGATTAAATATATTTAACTGTTTTCATTTCTTATATACGCATATAAGGCAAGTTCATCCAATGTTATCTGTTCTACTCGTTCTTGTTCTTTTACAAATGCGTTATATTTTTTCTCTCTTAATGCTTCAACAGTTTTTCTCTCAATTTGTTTGTTAATTAATTCTCTTCTCCTTTTATCTACTTCAAGATTTTTATTTATTAATTCATCTTTAGTTGATTTAATCCCCTTTTGTAACCCCGATACGTAGTATCTCTTTAATTTTTGATATATTACATCTTCATTTCCATTTATACCTTTATATTTATTGTAATTATCTTTTAAGATTTCTAGTTTTTCTTCTACTTCTCTTTTTTCCCTCTGACTTTCAGTAAATAACTGCTTACTTTCTTCTTCTTTTTCTTTTCTTATATCCAACAGCTTATCTAAACTAAATTTAAACCTCTCACCCATTTAACTACCTCATTTAAATTATTTAAACATTGAAACTAATGCTTCTTTTGATTCCTCAAATGATGTCTTTTCATCAATTCCCTGACATAAAAAATTATTTAATTTTTCATTATATGCTATTGCCATATCTATTTTCTTACTGCTTCCCTTTACATATGCGCCTATATTGATTAAGTCTTCTGAATCCTTATATGTAGCTAATAAATCTCTTGCTAAAGACGCTGATGTTTTATGTTCCTTGTCAGCTATTTGACTCATAAGTCTACTTACACTATTTAAAACATCAATAGCCGGATAATGATTTTTATGTGCTAAGTCTCTTGATAAAACTATATGGCCATCTAAAATACCTCTAACAGTATCAGCTATAGGTTCATTAAAATCATCACCATCAACAAGGACAGTATAAAAAGCTGTAATAGAACCATCCTCAGATGTACCAGCTCTTTCCATAAGTTTAGGAAGCTTTGCAAATACTGATGGAGTATATCCTTTAGTAGCAGGAGGTTCCCCTATTGCAAGTCCAATTTCTCTTTGTGCCATAGCAAATCTTGTTACTGAGTCCATCATAAGAATTACTTTCTTTCCTTGATCTCTAAAATACTCTGCAATAGCAGTAGCAGTAAGTGCACCTTTAAGTCTAATTAATGCTGGCTTATCGGAAGTCGCACATACTACAACAGATCTTTTCATGCCTTCAGGTCCTAAATCTTTTTCAATAAATTCACGTACTTCTCTTCCTCTTTCTCCAATTAAACAAATAACATTAACATCAGCCATTGCTTCTCTTGCTATCATTCCAAGAGTAGTACTCTTACCAACACCACTACCTGCAAATATACCTATTCTCTGCCCATCACCAACAGTCATAAACCCATCAATAGCTCTAACTCCTGTAGGCATTATTTCTTTAATTCTTTTTCTCTTCATAGGATCTGGAGCTTCATTTTCTAGTGGATATTCTTCTCCATCAAAATCAAGCAAATCACCATCCAAGGGATTTCCAAGACCATCAATTATATGGCCTAAAAGCTGATCTGAACACTTTACACTAAGAGGCTTATATTGAGGTACAACCTTACACCCAGGTGATATACCTATAAGTTCACCTAAAGGCATTAATATTACAAATTCATCTCTAAATCCAACAACCTCACAATTTATAGGTTGGTTTCTTTCATTGTATATAATACATAATTCACCTACAAATGCCTTTATCCCTTGAACTTCTACAGTAAGCCCAATAACTTTTTTAACAATACCCTCACTATATATTGGTGATGTACTATTAATTTTTTTTAATATTCTCTCAAAATTCACATTTAAGTCAATCATTAACCATCCTCCATATTACCCAAATATAGCTTTTTTTATCTGCTCCATTCCTATATCTACCCCGACTTTTACTACACCACTTGATTTTTCTAATACTGCATTTCCTGGTTCTAAAGAGTCATCTGTTACTACGAAAATATCATTCTTTATGGCATAAGATATCTTCCATCTCTCACAGCTTTCTTTTATTTTATCTGCATGAATCGAATTAGCTCTTATTATAATACTTTCTTCACCCTTTGATATTTGAAATGCTTCATCTATTAGTGAATTTAATGAATCATCATTTGATAAAGTTTTTCTAGTTATACTTTCCGCAATATTAAGTGCCAAATTAACTATTTCATTTCTCTTACTTTCAAGATATTCTGAATAATCCTTTTGAGCTGAATTTAATAGCTTTTCTGCTTTTTCTATAATAGTTGAAGCTTCTTGTTTAGCATTCTCTATAGTTTCATCATAAGCTTTTTTATAGCCATCATCATAACCATTTTTAATTCCTTGCTCATATCCTTTTTCATAAGCATTTTTTTCGGCTACCGAAGCCTCCATCTGTGTTCTTAACAAAATTGCTTTCTTTTCATTTTCAGCATCTTGTATTATTCTCTGTCCAATTTCCTCATATCTCTTTAATAATTCTTCCGGATCAACCTTTGGAATTTGTGGCACTTCTTCCACAAATTCCTCTTGAATAACATCTTCTTGTTGTGTATCACTATTTTTTGTTACATATTGTGTAGTAATTATTTTTTTTTCTCCACTTGTAGCAAAATTATTTTTTATAAGACTATACGATGAGCGCATCTTCTCCACCTCTTGAAATTATAATTTCATTTGCATCATCTAATCTTCTAATAATAGAAACAATTTTTTGTTGTGCTTTTTCAACATCTGTTATTCTAACAGGCCCTAAGAATTCCATATCTTCTTTTAGTGAAGCTGCAGCTCTCTTAGATTGATTTCTATAAATAGCATTGGCAACTTCTTCCGAACATCCTTTAAGTGCAAGTGCAAGATCACTAGCTTCAACTTCTCTAAGAATTCTTTGAATAGACACATCATCAAGAGAAATAATGTCTTCAAATACAAACATAGAACTTTTAACTCTATCTGCAAGTTCAGCATTTTCTCTTTCTAGTCCTTCAGTAATATTCTTTTCAGTTGTTCTATCAACAGAGTTTAATATACCAACTAATGTTTCTACTCCTCCAAGTGTAGTCATTTCAGTTCTTACAACTGATGATAACTTACTCTCAAGAACTGCTTCAATTTCTTTTATGACCATAGGTGAGGTTGTATTCATAGTTGCTATTCTATATGCAACCTCACTTTGAGTTTCTTCTGGAAGCTCAGCCATAACCTGGGCTGCTTTATCAGGTTGTAAATAACATAAAATTAATGCAATAGTCTGTGGTTGTTCTGACATTATTACATTTAAAAGCTGCTTAGCATCAGCCTTTCTTGCAATAGAGAAAGGTCTATACTGTGCTGTAGCTTCTGAAACTTGTTCTAAAATTTCGTTTGCTCTTTGAGATCCTAGTGCTTTTGATAAAAGCTCCTTAGCATAATCCATACCGCCTTCGATTATATAGTCTCGAGCTTTATTTATTTGTAAAAATTCATTTAATATTTCTTCTCTCTGTTCCGATGTTACAGATGTAATATTTGCAATTTCATAAGTAATCTTCTGAATATCACTTTCAGGAAGCTTTTTAAGTATCCCTGATGACGCTTCTGGTCCAAGAGTAATAAACAATATTGCAGTTTTCTGTATTCCTGATAGTTTACGTGAATCTTTCGCCATATCTATCACCTCTCATTTTCATTAAGCCAAGATTTAATAATTTCCACAACTTGTTCTGGCTTTTCTGTAGCATATTTCTTAATTTCATTTTCTAAATGAGTATTTTCAGTCTCTTTATCAAATTCAATAGGATCAAAAGCTTCTGGTTCTTTAGGTATGATAGTATCATCTATTAATGTATCAAATAACTGTTCATCCTCTTCTTCCTTCTTCTTTCTTCTCTTAATGATTATAAATACTAGTAATCCTAATACTACTGCTCCTGCAATACCACCAATAATAATCATCATATTTTTCTTATTAGCAGCTTCTTCTGCTTCCATAGCCTGAACATCAGCTTGTGCTTTATCTGCTGCTGTTGTATCAAATGGCATACCTGCAACTGAAAGTTGATCTCCATTTACTGGATTTAATCCAATTGCATTTGATATTGATTTAGTTAATTGAGTAACTTCATCATCTGTAAGAGTTCTATCTACTACAACTGAAGCTGTTACTCTCAACACTTTACCCTGTGCAGTTATAGTTTTTACTTCACTCTTTCCCGAATCATAATTGGTTTTTTGCTCTTCTCTCGTAGATGTACTAGTATCTTTATTATTTTCATTAATTTGATTACTCATATTATTATCTACTGGACTTTCTGTAACAGTATCACCAGTGCTACTACTATTAGATTCTTTTAGTATATCCTGACTTACTATAACCTTATTAGGATCTATAGTAGTTTCAGATTTTTGAGTCGAATCAAAATCGAGCTTAGCATTAACTTGTGCTTTAACTTTATTTTTCCCTACAATAGGTTCTAATAAATCAATTATTGCTTTTTGAAGCTTTTGTTCATAATCCTTCTCAGCTTTCTGTTGCTTCGAAATATTATCAGCATTTATTTCTTCTGTATCCTCTGAATTTAAATCTTTAGTAAGCCATGTACCATTTTGATCTACAACAGTAACATTTTCTCTAGGAATATTTTGAGCACTTGCTGATACAATTGCTACAATTGATTTAACCTGTTCCTCTGAAACGCTTTGTCCCTGCTTAATTTTTAAAGTGACTGAAGCGGTACCCTTTTCATTGTTATTTTTAGCAAAAATAGAACTCTCAGGTTCTGTTATAGTTACTTTTGCATTTTCAATTGGTTCTAAAGATTTAATAGTTTTTGCTATTTCTCCTTCAATCATTCTCTTTTTGTTAAGCTTAAATTGATCATCTGTCATTCCGAAAGAACTCTGACTGTCCATCAATTCATATCCAGTACTACCAGAAGTCAATGTAGGTGCAAGATTTAATCTTAATTTATCAACCTGTTCCTTGGGTACATAAATAGTATTGGTGGTACTATCAATCTTAGCATCTACCTTATCGGATGTTAATTGGTCAAGAACTGCCTTGGCATCTGTCGAATCCAAGTTAGAAAACAGAACTTCATATTTAGTTGATGATGAATACACTATAGCACTTACAATAGCTACTATAATAGCTATTAAGGATGCTATAATTGCAATCTTTATCTTTTTATTCTGTGACTTAAACTTTTCAAATAGTTCCTTGACCTTTTCTAAAAGTTTATTCATGTTCTAGCTCTCCTCACCTTACTACAGCTGCAGCTTTGATAATGTATCATATCCTTCAAGTAACTTATCTCTAGTTTGAGTTAAAAATTGAAGACACAAACTTGCTTCTTGGTTTTTTATCATAACCTCATCAATATTTATATCATCTCCTCTTATAAATGCATTTGTAGCAGCATCTGATTCCACTAATTTATCATTTGTATCATTTATTGTCTTCTTTAAAATATGTCCAAAACTCATCCCCCCAGAATTTTGTACATTCTCATTGCTACCTAATTGAAATTTCTTATTAAATAAAATTTCTCTATTAGCAAAATTATTATCAATTCTCATACCTCAATTCTCCCTTTTTCCCTTTTTCCCTATTTCCCTATTTCTAATGCTTTCGAAAACATACTTTTAAGTGCATTAAATGTATCAACATTAGCCTCATATGACCTTGATGCCACCATCATATCTGCCATTTCATTCAAAACATTAACATTAGGCATTGTAACATAACCATCCTCATCTGCATCTGGATGATTAGGATTATATTCTTTTCTTAATGGTGATTCATCATTTTCTATTCCAATAGCTTTTACCCCAGCCATTTGTTTTTTAGAATCAAGTGCTTCTTGAAAAACTGCTATCTTTCGTACATAAGGACTCTTTTCCCCTTGAGCATTCCTAGTTGTACTTGCATTTGCCATATTAGAAGATATGGTATCCATTCTAAGTCTTTCTGCAGCTAATCCTGTAGCAGTAATCTGCATAGATGAAAATGCATTCATAAATTCAATACCCTCCTATTTTATTACCGTTTTTAAATTAGTAAACTTATTATTAATGCTAGTTATTAATGCATTATATTTGAGTGTATTTGCCGCCTGATTTACCTTTTCTATTTCTAAGTCTACATTATTTCCATCGGTTCTAATGCTTGTACTCTTATCTTGAACAACATCAATATTTTGACCATATTCATTATCGTACGATATATGACCTTCTCTAGTTTTCTTCAAACTAAATTTTGATTCGTTATCGTCTTTAAGATTTTCTTCGAATACAACACTAAACTTTTTATAGTTTTTAGTATTTATATTAGCCATATTATTAGCAATTGTTTTAGCCCTTACATTTGATGCTTTTAAACCCAACTTAATCAAATCATAAGTATTGTCATTAATTACTGATTGTCCTCTCATAAATTCACTCCCTTAATCTACTATTTTTACCCTCTATGCCTCATTATATACAATCTTTCTACATTTTATTATAAGATAATTATATGATTTTCGCCATATTTTTTTTAATTTTTATTGTTTTCTCGTTTATTTTTATAATTCTAATCATATAAACTACTTATTAAATTCGCTTTTTACTCTATATTTTATCTAAAATAATTTAATTCAAATTCAATTTATATATAAATCTAGTAATTTGAGATCAATATACTTTATCCAATTATTGAAATAACCTATAGATTAACAATTATCCAAATAAAATCACCTATAGAATAAATTCTTTTCCCATCCATTCTATAAGTGATTTTGCAGTTATTTAATTATTCTAAAATTTTACAGTTAAAAAATACAAATTTTTAGCTATTTTATGTTTGCTAAAACCTGTAATGCATCCTGTGGTAACTGATTACTTTGAGACATTAATGCAGCTGCTGATTGAATTATAATCTGACTTTTTGACAAATTAACCATTTCCTCTGCAATATTAGCATCTGCAATCTTACTTTGTGATCGCTTAAGTGATATATTTATTTCATTCATATTATCTCCTGCAGTTTCCAAAGCAGATTGTAATGCTCCATACTTACTTCTAGCAGTTGACACACTCTCAATTGCAATATCTATTAACCCCAATGAATTAGATGCATCCTTTATAGTTTCCACATTTAAGCCTTTTATTCCAAGTGCTGTAATTGTAAGATCAGTTTTTTCAATTCTAGTTTCCTCTCCTGAAAAAGAACCTGTCATAGTATTTACATAACCAGTTCCATTTAATAGTTTTACCCCATTAAACTGAGTATTATTAGAAATATAATTTATATTTTCATTAATCTGATTAATTTCATCTTGAATACTTTTTTTATCATCTTCCGATAAAGCCCCATTACATGCCTGCACAGACAATTCTCTAGCTCTAATTAAATTATTATTTATTTCCTGCATAGCAGAGTCAGCAGTCTGTAACATAGATACAGTATTTTGAACATTTCTCTCAGCCGCCGAATTACTTATAGTCTGTATTTTAAGACTTTCACTTTGTGCTATTTTACCAGGATTATTCTTTGCCATTTCAAGTTTAAGACCGCTACTTATATTATTTAAATTTTCACTTGCAGAAGTAACGTTTTTCTTATAATTTTTATAAATATTTAAAGAAAACATATTTTTATTTAATCGCATTTTAACCTACCTCGCATTATTTAAAATTATCTATCTTCCTTGTGCTAAATTCATAACTACTTTCGTCATTTCATTTGATTGAATAATCATAGCCTGTGCAGCCTGCGTTAAAATAGAATTTTTAGATAATTCTATCATACCTTCTGCCATATCTAAATCTCTAATACTACTCTCAGCAGCTTGCAAATTTTCTTCATAACTTCCTATATTATTTGTATTCTGTTCTAATCTATTAGTATATGCACCTAATTTCCCTCTCTGGTTTGTAATATATTTAATTGCATCTTCAACTTTTTCCAAAGAATTATTAGCATCTGTTGCTGATAATACCGATATAGAGTTGTTATCCAGCTTTATATTTTTCAGAGTTGTATTAGGTAAATCAACTCTTATTTCTTCGCCTGCATTAGCTCCAATCTGAATATCTACATGTGAAATATACTCATTTTTAGGAACACTCTCTCCATATACTCCAAATTCAAATCTTCCCAATCCATCTTTTGTGGGAATTTCATTTATATTTGTATTATGATCCTTCCTAAGTTCTTTGTCTAATTCTTCATCACTTCTTTTATCATATATATACAACTTTTCTCCATCAGCTGCAATTTTAGTTAAATGACTTGTTGCAAAATCTGAATTTGGAGGATATGCCATCTCTTTTATTTTATTAACAAGTTCATTTCCATCCTTTATATCTCGTATATCTATTTCCATAACTGGATTTTTATCCTTTAATCTGCTTGTATCCGGATCTCCTTTTACAAATTTGACACTATATGCTTTATCGCATGTGCAACAAGTATAATTAAAACCTGTTCCATCAAGCCAAGAAATTTCTTTATTTGTTTTCAAATTACTAAAATCTATCATTGAACTTCTATGAGAAAAACCATCGTCCGGATCAATAAAGCTTTCTGTCTGTCCTCCGGTTAAAGTTATTTGATTTACAACTTTTTCTATAGAATTTATACCATTATTTACAAATTTATTATATTCTCCGTCTAATAATGGAACCTCATTAAAATTAGTATCTCTTGCAATCCTTTCTACTTCATCTAACAAATTATTTATTTCTGATTGAATTACTTTTCTATCATCTAATGAATTTGTGTCATTGGATGCTTGCACAGTAAGTTCTCTTACTCTTTGCAATATCTCAACCTGCTCACTCATGGCACCATCAGCAACCTGCATTAAAGAAATTCCATCTTGAGTATTTTTATTTGCTTCACTAAGTCCTCTTATCTGCATTCTCATTTTTTCAGAAATAGCCAATCCAGCAGCATCGTCACTAGATTTATTTATTCTTAACCCAGAACTTAATCCCTGCATCGCCTTACCAACACTAATATTATTTCGATTATATTTAGAAATTGTATTTAAAGCATTCATGTTATGATTAATAATCATAATTGTTTCCTCCAGTATTGTACTTAACTAATATTTTATTTTTCGTTTGATTTTCAATATACTTTATCACTTTTTAATATAATTAGAAATATTTGTACACACTATTTCATTTATAAAAAACGCCCTCTTTATAGCAAATTTTATTATTTACTATAAAAAAGGGCATAATCTAATCTTATATTTTTAATAACTATAACTCTAGAATATATACAATATTGGTTTTTATTCTACTTACTATCCAGTTTATTAACACTTTCCTTTATTATACGAATCATATAGTCCAACTTTTCTTTATCAAGACCTGGATACACTCCTATCCAAAAAGTATTCTTCATAATATTATCAGTATTTTTTAAATTTCCAACTACTCTATATTGTGAGTAATCATCTCTTATATAATCAAAACATGGATGTTTTATTAAATTTCCAGCAAAAAGCATTCTTGTTTGCACATTATTTTCTTCTAAATATCGAACGACACTATCTCTTGTTACTGTAGAATTATCTTTTACAGTTATCAAAAATCCAAACCATGATGGTATAGAATTTTCATCATATTCTGGTAAGATAAATATATCACTTAAGCAATCTAGTCCTTGTCTTAAATATTCCCAATTTTCTTTTCTTGCTTCTATAAAACTCGGCAACTTTTTAATCTGTTCACACCCAATAGCTGCCTGCATATCTGTTATTTTTAAATTATAACCAAAATGTGAATAAACATATTTATGATCATATCCTTCTGGCAATTCTCCAAATTTTCCATTAAATCTATTTCCACATAAATTATCAACTCCAGAAGGACAAGAACATTCACGTCCCCAATCTCTCATTGATTTTATAATTTTATTTAATAACGGATCATTAGTATAAACCGCTCCACCTTCACCCATAGTCATATGATGTGGAGGATAAAAACTTGATGTACCTATATCTCCTATAGTCCCAGTAAGCTTCCATTCTCCATCAATAAAATATTTTGATCCAAGAGCATCACAATTATCTTCTATAAGCCAAAGATTATACTTATCACAGAATTTTTTTACTTCAGTTAAATTAAATGGATTTCCTAAGGTATGAGCAATCATAACTGCTTTAGTTTTTTCAGATACAGCTGCCTCCAGCATGCTTACATCAATATTATATTCAGGAATTGTAACATCTACAAAAACAGGTACTGCTCCATATTGAATAATAGGTGCTACTGTTGTTGGAAATCCAGCTGCTACTGTAATTATTTCATCACCTCTTTTAATTCTTCTTTCCTTTAAAAGAGGTGATGTCAATGTAGAAAATGCAAGTAAATTTGCTGATGATCCTGAATTTACCACGGAACAATACTTTACACCTAAAAATCCCGAAAAATCTTTTTCAAATTTATCAGAATATCTTCCCATCGTAAGCCAAAAGTCCAACGAACTATCTATAAGTGCACGCATTTCATTTTCATCATATATTCGTGCTGCATAAACTACTTTATCACCTTCAATATATTCTTTATCTCTTTTATATTTATTATAATACTCAATTGCAAGTTCTAATATCTTATTTCTTTCCTCTTCTTCATTCAAACCCTTAATCATAAATATCTCCTTTTATTCATCTTATGTAAATCACAATAAATCTTTCTATTAAAATAAAAAAGTTATTAAACGTACTACATAATTAATTTACTATGAAACACTCCACAAAATCTTTTTTTTCTTAGCTTCTTCAATATATTCATTTATCTGAGCTATAGTAAAATCCTTCATATTGATATCCTCTTCATAATAATTCTTATACCAATCAATAGTCTTCTCAACTGCTGTTTGAACATTATATACAGGCTTCCACTTTAAATCTGCTGATGCCTTACTAATATCTAATTTCAATAAATTTGCTTCATGTGGTTGGGCTGATTTATCAATGACATATTCACCTTTTCCCCAACTATCAATTGATAAAGATAAAATTTCTTCAACACTTAATATATCATTATTATTAGGTCCAAAATTCCAAGCACTACTAAATCTATCTTTATCATTTAACAATAATGCTCCCAACCATAAATAACCTGATAATGGTTCAAGTACATGCTGCCACGGCCTTATAGCTAATGGATTTCTAATTATTAACTTTTGATTTTTTGAAATTGCTCTTACTAAATCTGGAATCAATCTATCCTCAGCCCAATCACCGCCTCCAATAACATTACCTGCTCTTGCTGATGCAACTCCTACACCAGAATTTATAAAATAACATTTTCTATACGATGCCGTTAAAAGTTCAACACATCCTTTACTTGAGCTATATGGATCATGCCCTCCAATTGGATCATCTTCTCTATATCCATATACCCATTCTTTATTCTCATAACATTTATCAGTTGTTATTGAAATAATAGCTTTTACACTTTCACATTTTCTTACTGCTTCATAAACATTTAAAGTTCCCATAACATTAGTTTCATAAGTTTCCTTTGGATTATTATACGAATATCTGACTAACGGCTGTGCTGCTAAATGAAAAATTATATCTGGTTTAAATTCATTTATAACATTATAAACATCTTCACCACATCTTATATCAGCTATTGTACTTTCTATGTCATTTGAAACATTGCAAATCGAAAATAAATTTGGTTGTGTATTGGCATCTAATGAATATCCTCTTACTTTAGCACCTAATTCTTTTAACCAAATACTTAACCACGTACCTTTAAATCCTGTATGTCCTGTAATTAATACTCTTTTGTTTTTATAAACATTACCAAATATATTATCCATAGTTCACCTTATATTTCTATTTAAAACTTTTCACTATTCCTTCTTTTAATGATATTTTAGGTTTCCAGCCAGGTAATATTTTTCCTTTTTCCCAAGGAATCATTACTTCTCTCTTCCTATATTCTCTCATCCCCCACGATATTTTAACTTTTTTATTTGTTATCTCACTAAATACTTCTACTAATTTTTTTAATGTAATTCTACAACCGGAACTTAATACAAACTTTTCACCATTTCCTATTTTTCCTTCTTCCAGCATATTACTTGCTAATATATATCCATCAACTATATCGTCAATATACACCAAGTCCAACATTTGTTCACCTGGAGACATAGCTAGTTCTTTATTTTCCACACTATATTTTGTTAGTAGATTCAATAATTTAGGTCTATTATCATTAGGTCCATAAGAATCAAATAATTCTATTGTAACATTTCTTATATTATAAGCTTCGTGATAATAAACAATTATTTTTTCATAAGCTTCTTTTGTTGCAGCATATAAGCAAACTGGATTATACTCTGAGTTATTATAATGCTGCCATGATGTACCCGTATTTATAAATTTATTTATTCCTGCTTCTTTCATAGCCTCTAATAATTGACTTCCAAATCTTATGTTACTATCAATAAGATCATTAACTTTATCTGTTGAATGCTCTGCAATGAATAATGATGCTAAATGAATTGTAATAGCATCTTTTAATGGTTTAAAATATTCAATTAAACCTTGTATATTACCATCAAAAATAAATATGTTAACTCTATCTTTAATACTTTCTAATAATTCTAAATTAGAAGTTTCTCTCACTATAATATAAACTTCTTCTCCATTATCAACTAATCTTTTAACTATATTAGTTCCAATATATCCCGTAGCTCCAGTTACTATATATTTGCCCATACGCTCCTCCCAGAACAATATTATCTAAGTTATAAATCCATCTCATCTAATCCAAAAAAACCTTTATCTCTTTCTGAAACAATAGGATTTTTTATTCCCCAATTCATTCCAAAGCTATTGTAATGAATTCCCTTATCATGCTTAGGAGAATATACACTAGAAACATTATACATTACCATAGTATTATCCTCTAAAGATTTAAATCCGTGTGCACATCCTTTAGGAATATATAGCATTAGTGAATTTTCATGTGTTAATTCAATTGAAAAATACTTTTTATATGTAGGTGAATCTTTTCTTATGTCTAATACAACATCTAATATTTTTCCTTTTGTTACATATACTATTTTATCATGAGCATACGGCTCTATTTGAAAGTGCATTCCTCTTATAACATCTTTATTAGAGATAGAATAATATGACTCTTTAATCTTTGTTTTTATCCCCATATCTTCAAACATTTTTTCATTATACGTTTTACAGAACAATCCTCTATTATCATTTACTTTATTGAGTTTTATTAGTTTTACTCCTTTAATCTCAGTATCAATAACTTCCATTATTTCTCTCCTAATCCTTCCATATTTCCCATGGAGCTTTATTACTATTCCATAAAGACTCTATCTCCATTTTATCTCTCAAAGTATCCATTGGCTTCCAAAATCCTTTATGCTTATACGCAACTAATTGATTTTCTTGCGCTAGCTTTACAAGAGGACCTTTTTCAAATATTGTACTATCATCTTCTATATAATTAAATATTTTAGGATCTAATACAAAAAACCCCCCATTAATCCAACCTCCATCCCCAACTGGCTTTTCTACAAAACATTTAACCTGTCCATTTTTATCAATGTCAAGTGCTCCAAATCTTCCCAATGGTTGAACAGATGTAACAGTTGCTATTTTCCCTGATTCTTTATGAACATTTAGTAGTTCATTAATATCAACATTTGCAACTCCATCTCCATAAGTTAGCATAAAAGTTTCATTACCTATAATATCTTTTACTCTTTTTATCCTTCCACCAGTCATAGTATTTAAACCCGTATCAACAATAGTAATATTCCAAGGCTCTGCTTTACTATTATAGTACTCTATATCTCCAGTTTTCAAATTAACTACAATATCACTCATATGCATATGATAATTAGCAAAATACTCTTTTATCATATACCCTTTATATCCACAACAAATAACGAAATCATTTATTCCATAATAAGAATACAACTTCATTATATGCCATAAAATCGGCTTTCCACCAATTTCTATCATAGGTTTAGGCTTATTTATAGTTTCTTCAGTTATTCTTGTACCAAATCCTCCTGCTAATATAACAGCTTTCATTATCATATCCCTCTTCTCTTGTTGTTAAGAAATAGTTTTCCTATATTAATTTTTCAATAATTTGTCCACCGCTAATTAATTATTCCAACATTAACAAATCATATCGCTCAAAGCTTTTTCATCTATAGGTCTAAAATGTTTTTAAGACTTTCCTTTAAAATGTTATTAATCTGTACTTTACTATTCATGTCACTATTCCTTAAATTTAATATTTCATTCATTGCTATTTTACACCATAATGCTAATGATTGCATAAATTCATTTTTATCATCATAAACACAATTATTTTTATAAAAATCAAAAATAATATTATACCATTCTATAATACCATTATTTCTAACACTCATATCTTTTTGATCTTGTTCATCATGAATTCTAAAATAACTTAATGGTTGCGATATATATGCACAATCACCTTCTTTTAGTGCTATTAAACTTCTTGCTATATCTAAATTACATCTAAGATCCTGTCCATTTAACTTTAATGATAATTCACTATAGTATTTCTTTTTATATAAAACAGTAGTTGGCTCACCAATACAATTTATCAAATTATATAATACAAATTTAGACATTTCCTTTCCTGGAACAATAGTATCTGTTTCAAACATTTTCCTAGTTGCAGGAATATCCGGCAAACTATTTCCATACGCATCTATAATCTTTCTATATGATGTAACAACTGATAGTTGTGGATATTCTATATAATAATTCATCATCTTTTCTATTTTTGTATACTCAAAAATATCATCGTCCATTAAATAATTAATATACTCACCTTTAGCTTGTTTCAAGCATGTATTCCAATTTTCTTTTATATTTAATCCTGATTCATACGTATAAATTATATTATCATATCTATTCAAATACTCTTGCATCATGTCTTTAGTATCAAATGTATCTGAATTATCACTAACTATAATCTCTATATTTTTATATGTTTGATTTATTGCACTTTCTAATGCTATCCTAAAAAATTCTGTTCTATTATGAGTTGGAATTAATATACTTACTAAGGGAAATATTTTTTTTGAATATTCATTTAAAAAGACACTTTTATATAACTCAAAGTCCCCTTTATTATCAAGTAAACTCTTATCACAAACACACCATGGTTCATCTTGCTTTGGTATTATAATTTTTTTATTATTTAAATTAAATTCTATACTTTGAGATATATCATAGAAAGAACCACCTTTAAATTTGTCTGACCTCCAAGGAATATCATATTGTGTAGCCATTAAAAAACCATCAATTATTTGTACTTGCTCATACTCCTTTTCCACTTCATTATAATTTATAATTTGGTCATTATTTATATACACTTTACCATAACTATTAACAGAATTTTTCCAAGTTCCATCTGCTAATATATTTTTAGCCCCGATCATTCCAATCATTCCAATTTCATCATCTGACTCAAACAAAGAAATAACTTCACTTATAAAATTTTTATTAACTATATATGTATTTGAATTTATATATATTTTATATTTAGAATCACATACTCTCATTGCATTATTATAAGCTCTAGCTATACTATTCTGTTCTTTTATAGGCATAATATTAACTTCGTATCCTTCAGGTATGCTTAACTTTTGTAACCCTTTAATACATTTTTTATTATCACCATATACTATAAAAGTAATCTTCTTTGAATTACATTCCTTATTAATATACTTTTCCAGATAATTATCTTCATTTATCATTTTATGATATTTAATTTTAAGAATATTATATTGCTTTTGTAAAATAATATAATCATTCAAATCTGATTCTACAATTTCATCTTCCAATTTTTCAAAAATATATTCACAATATTTTTTGCAATTACTTAACGCCTGAAGATATTCATCATCATCAATTAGGAATTTTTTTTGTCGGCTCGTCAACACTTCATGAATATAATCTGTTGCTCCTAATATTTTCATCTTACTAGAAGAAGATTGTTGACCTTCAAACATCCTAAAATAACTTAATACTTCATTAATAAAAACAGCTTTTCCGCTACTCAAAAGATTAAGCCATGTTGCCATATCAACATTACATCCATATTCCCTTCCATTAAAAACTCCAAATGGTTCACTTAATTTAGATTTCTTGAATAAAACTGTTGTTGGTTCTCCAAGAAAATTAAAATTATTAATTAACGCAAAATTCCCACATTCATCTCCATTTAACATTGTATCTTTATTAATTAAATTTTCAGTATTTCTAAAAATCCCTTTAAATTCTCCATTTGAATCAATAATACCTCTATGGGAAGTTACTAATGAAATTTCATCTTGACTATCATTAATAAAATATTTTATCATTTTTTCTATTTTTGTTGGTTCAAATAAATCATCATCCATTAAAAAATTTATATATTCACCATTTGCTAATTCCATTAATTTTAAATCATTATCAAATTGTCCTATATTTTTTGAATTATGATAATACTTTATATTATCCACTTTATTTATATATTTATTATTTATTATTTCTTCAGTATCACTATTAGTACTATCATCTCCTATAATTATTTCAATATTAGGATAAGTTTGATTAATAGCGCTTTGTAATGCCAACTCAAAATATTCAGGCCTATTATATGTTGGTATTAATATGCTAACAAGCGGGAATATATGTCTTGAATACTCTTCAATAAATATTTTTCTGTATTTTTCTATATATATATCACTAGCATTTATTAATCCACAATCATGAACACACCAAAATTTTTCTTGATTAGGTATTACAACTTTATAGCCTTTATTATTGAATTCTACACTTTGCGAAATATCATAAAAATGCCAGCCATCAAATAAATCATCTCTCCATTTAACATCATATTGAGTTATCATGATAAACCCATCAATAGCTTTAACTTGCTCGTACCTGCCATCAATTTCATTAAAATATAGTCTTTGTATACTTCCAATATGACTATCATATACTTTTCCATATTTCTCGTCATCATCCCACCAGTAAGCATTAGTTGGTATATTTTTAGCTCCTACCATCCCTATCATTCCAATTTTTTCATCCAAGTTAAAAATATCAATTATATTCTTGATAAAATCTTTATTGACTATTAAAGTATCTTGATGTAGATAAACTTTATATTTAGCATCTGTACTATTCATTGCATTGTTGTATGCTGATGTTATACTTTCTGCTTCCCTTACAGATATTATATCTATTTCATAACCTTCTGGTATTTCTAAATTATTAATATATCTCAAACATTCATCATACAATGTATCGTCATTTACACATGTAATAAATGCAATTTTATTATTCTTCATAGGTATCCTCCGTAATACTTATCTTTAATTCTTCAATATAATCCTTTGTAGTACTTAATCTATTCAAATATTCTAAAGCCAAATTATTTTCGCCAATCATATTTAAAAAATATGCAATATTATAATTTGTATCTATATTTTCATTATCTAATTCATAGGCATTATGTAATAACATCAATACATTATCAAACATATTACATTCAATTAATTTACTAGCTAAATAGTTTAATATGTATACTTTATCTATTATATATTTTGCCACTGCTTCTATAATTACATCTTCATTAAAAAATTTATCCTTTAAATTAGTAATTAATTCTTTTTCAGTTTCTTCAACATCTATATTAAATTCTATTCTTCTTAATAATATTACGCATTTCTTTACTATTTCTTCATCTAATTTTACACGTTTCTTAGCTTTTATAATATAATTATAAGTTTCAAACTGTTCTTTCATTTTATGACCTGAAATATAACTTAAGCTTTCAATAAATTTCATATCACTCTGACTTATATATGTATAATTTGTTTGAATATTCAACAAATCATATCCACATTCCTCAATCAAGCGTATTATTTCACTCTTAGTGAAAAATCTTAAATGAGTTTTATCTAGGATTCCAGAATCTTGATATGTCCAATACCCTGCCAATAAATCCCTAATAACTGAAAAATGCATAATATTAGGGATACTAGCTAATATATATCCGTCTCTTTTTAAATACTTTGATAATTTAATTAATACTTCTTTAGGATTGATAAAATGTTCTAATACATCTCCTAAAATTATATAATCAAAGAATTCATCTTCATAATTTAGTTCCATTGTTTCAATATTTCCACATTCAATATTTAAAGATTTCTCAACACCCTTTACTAGATTCTTATTAATTTCAATTCCATAAACTTCACTGTTACGATAGTTACTCTTTATATTTAAAAGTGTAGCCCCCAACCCACAACCAACTTCTAACACTTTTATTTTTCTATCCTTTTCAACATTAATCTGATTTACCATATCTTTTCTAATATTCATTGAATATTGACTTGAAAATCCCCATTTTTCTTTAAATTTTTTAGAATTTACTCTCAATAATTCATTATACTGTTGAGGTTTTTCTTTAAAACTAACGCTTCCAAAATGATGTATATAACTATCTTTGCATAACACTAATTTATATCCTTCTCTTATAATTCTCAAACTTAAATCATCATCTTCAAAGTTACCTGGAGTAAATCTTTCATCAAGCGCTCCAACCCTATTTAAAACTTTTCTCTTAATAAACATAGCAAATCCAACTAATTTCACTCTTTGCTCATACATTAAACTATTAGTTATGTTATTTTTTAGTGCAAATTTCATATATCCATCAAATTCATCATATTGTTCACTTATTTGTTGATAATAAGACACATTATTACTTACAGCACCTGTTGCACCTATTTCACTATCACTATACAATCCCATTCTTAAATTAAATATAGAATTAGGCATTATTACAGTATCATTATTTAACAGAAAAATATCATGATCCTTTTCTGCTATTTCAATTCCTTGATTACATCCAGCTGGAAATCCGTTATTCTCATCATTAATTATATACTTAATATCCTTTTGCTGTTTTAACCATTGAGCCGTACCATCTTTAGAAGCATTGTCAATAATTATTATTTCACAATCTTCACTACCATTATATTTTCTTATACTATCAACACATAGTTTTGTATAATCCAAATTATTGTATGTTAATATAATTATTGAATAACCTTTAACATTTAAATTATACTTTTCTCTCAAATTGCAAATCGCTTCTAATATAATATTTTGTTTTTCTTTACTTTCAGTATATAATAATGAATGCTCATAACATAAATAAGCTCTATCATACTGCTCTTCAACCTCATATATATTCCCCATAGTATAATATAAGTCACCATTATAGATATTAAATTCAAGTCCTCTTTTAATACACTCCAAAGCATATGTAAATTCATTATTATACATACTGACTATTGCTTCCATACTTCCAATTTCATCATCATATCCAAATATTTTTTTATATTGATCAATAACTTCAATTGCACCTTTTAAATCTTTATTTAAAATTAAACTTTCAAGATGGTGTTTTACATCTTTCTTATTCATATATTCTCTCCTTAAATTTATCCATTTTAATAATATGTATTACTTATATATTTTTAATTTTCTATAGTTTCTTCTTAATTTATAAAATCACTTTTTATAAATTAACATCTCTAATTGCACAATAGTTGACTAATTTAATATGTTGTTTATTACATTTTCTCGTAAAAATCTCATATTAATTTTATCGAGTTTTTTATACAATTCTTTAATATAATTATAAAATCAATCTTTTTTACATTAATTTATATTATTTATAACAGTCAAATTTCCGTGTAGCAATCCGCTTTTTTATATAGCAAAAAGATTTCTTTAACATAAATCAAAGAAATCTTTTTTAACAATATTTATTTTAAACTTATTTGTTCTATTCTCTGTACCGCCTTTACATAATCTCCACATTTATTATAATACATCAAGGCTTCATCAGTATTACCC